>JASLZG010000159.1 GCA_030754995.1 Lentisphaeria bacterium | reverse complement strand
ATGGTTTTGCTCAGCGGACAACATAAGAATGATGCGATGGCAGTACAAGGAGGCTGGGTACGAATTAATCTGTCATTGTGGCACGGCCCATTCCTGCCGGTGAACCGAACCGTAAAGCACCGAATCCATTGATTACAGGGCGCCGGCTGCACAAGTTTTTCTTGTCTGTAGAAACGAACCGCCCCTACAGGCCGTTCCGGTCCTCATTCGATATCGTCTTTTTCGCGGCAATGAAATCCTTGTGTGAAACTTTGAGGCTCCTTGCCATGTCACGGATTCCTTCGATCTCGTCGTTGCTCGTCTTGTGCGCCGCATTTGCTATTCGAAAGAGCGTTTTCACAAAATCCCTACGGTGTTCCCACGTGGTGCACTCGAAATATCCGTTGGAAAGGCGGTGGTAGTCCAGCCCCCTGGTCGTGCGGTCGCAGCTGATTTCCACCAACAGATGAGTCTCGTTTTCCGACAGCCCCCAGTCTTCGCGGATGACGCTGCGAATGGCTTGCCGTTCCTCGCTTGTGATCTCGGCATCGATATTGGCGACGTGGGCGAGCAACCCGACGGCGAAACAGAGCTCGCGCACCTCTGATTCCGACTTGTTGAAGGTCGTTCCGCTCTCGTCCTGTTTCCGCTTCAAGTCAAAGTAGATGGTGTTGCGGATGTAGTCGCCCGAGGAATGTTCCCGCAAAGACGACTCTACTGAGGAATTGCGCTCCCCGATTGCAGATTTCAAGGCCCGGGAGAATCCTGAGAAAATGCCGGTTTTGATGTTGGCAATGTCACCCTCGACCTGGTCCAGGAGGGCCTGTTCCTCCGGCGTAACGATGCCGTCACAGCGGAACAGGTTCTCCAGCGTTGCCAAGGTAAGCACCTTGTTCTCACTGGTCCGGATGCCCCCGAGAACACGCTCGAGCAGTTCCCCTGCCTCCGCGTCACTGGGCGGACTCTCCATGTACATCGTGAGGACTGCCCAGTCTTCACCCGAGACTTCCTCGAGGTTGAACAGCAGGTCTTTGAGCGCATTGATCTCGTCGTTGGACAACTCCCCGTCGGCCCACGCGGCGGCAATCACCAGCTTGGCGAGGTCGAGGATGAAGGCTTCCTGGCTCATGGCATCGATATCCTTTTTATTGGTCGGCAGTTCTGCCTGGCTACTGTCTGGCGGCTGAACATGGCACGAACGAGGCACACATTCAAACCGGTGTGACGGTCGCCGTGGGCGACAATACATGCCGCAAGGGACCACGGGCCAGCGGCGGCGCCATTCGATCGGCGCCGGGGGCGTGAGGAAACCTCAGGTCACGGCAGGACGCTGGCGATGGCGCGGGAAAGGCGGGCGGTCAGCAGCGGCTCGGCTTCGTACATGGTCAGCTTCATCTTGCGGGCCGAGGCAACCACCTGATTGTTGTGGTACAGGAAGCCGTCACTCAGCTCGGCGCTGTGGTCCTCACTCGATTCCGATTCGTACCGGCCGTTTTCATCGTATTTATCGCCGGTGTGCGAGCCGCGCCCCACGGAACCGCTATGGCTCGCCGTGGCCTCCCCTGTCCATGTGCCGTCGCGCAGGCGTTCGCCGATGGTCACGTCGACGATCAGCTTGATCTCCACCATCTTGTTGCGATTGTCAAGCACATGGCCAATAGCACCACCGAGGATGGCGCCGCCCACGGCGCCGGCGTTACGGTCAAATTCCTTGACGTTGTTGCCGGTGACACCACCGGCGGCACCGCCGATGATCGCGCCGGTCACGGCGCCGGTGTTGCGGCGCGTGCGCTGTTCGCCGAAATGCCTCAGGTCGGCATCGAGCACGAACTGTGCTTCGTCGATGTTCGGCGTCAGCCGGTAGCCGCGCCGCTCGAGCTGTTGTTCGATCGCCGGCCTCAGCTCCACGTCGACACCGGCGCTGCTGCGCGCGGTGAAGTAGACGAACTTGTCCTCGGCCGGTGCCGGGCGTATGCGCGGCTGTCGTCCGGTCCAGCGGATATCGGTCTGCACCTTCATGGCATCGGGGTTGGTGGTCCTGGTGGTGCCTTCGTAGGCCGAGTCCATCGTTACGCAGCCTGTCATCAAAGCCATGGCGGCAATCGCTACTGCTGTCCTGTACATTCTTGATCCCCTGATCTGAAGTTGTGAGATGGCGACGGACGGGTTCCCTCACCATCGTCTTAGACCCAATACACACCGAAAATATTCATGCCCCGTCGCAGAATTCTTCGACCTCGAAGCCCAGGTCCTCGATCATGCGGTGGTCGGCTTCGATTGCCTGGCCGGGCGTGGTGAGATAATCGCCCACGAAAATCGAGTTGGCGGCATACAGGGCCAGCGGCTGCAGGCTGCGCAGACTGACCTCGCGCCCGCCGCTGGCCCGGATCTCCTTGGTCGGGCATACAAAGCGGAACATCGCCAGGATCTTCAAATATTTCGCCGGCGGCAACGGCTTCTGGTCACCCAGCGGCGTGCCGGCAACGGCGTGCAGGAAGTTGACCGGGATCGAATCGGCATCGAGCCGGCGCAGGGCATACGCCATCTGAACGATGTCCTCATCCGTCTCCCCCATCCCGACGATCACCCCGGAGCACGGCGAGATGCCGGCGCCCTTGACCTTCTCCACCGTGTCGACGCGGTCGTCGTAGGTATGCGTTTTGGTGACGCGGTCGTGGTGGTCGGCGCTGGTGTTGATATTGTGGTTGTAGCGGTCGACACCGGCAGCCTCGAGGCGCTGGGCATCGCCGTCCTTGAGCAGCCCGAGGCAGGCGCAGATCTTGAGCGGCGTAGTCGCCTTGATCTCGCGCACGGCGTCCTCGATGATATCGAGCTGTTTCGGCGTCGGGCCGCGGCCGCTGCAGACGATGCAGTACGTGCCGGCGCGCCGTTCCATGGCCGCCTTGGCGCCCTCGAGAATGACCGACCTGTCGACCATCGGATACTCGTCGATCGGCGCCGACGAACGTTTCGACTGGGAACAGTAACCGCAGTCCTCGGCACAGTGGCCGCTCTTGGCGTTGAGCAGCATGTTGAGCTTGACTTTGCGACCGAAATATTCGCGGCGCACACGGAACGCGGCATCGAGCACGGACAGGAGCTGGTCATCGTCGGCGGAGAGCACGGCGAGGCACTCCGCCTCACTTGGGCAGATGCCTTCCAGTGCCTTGTCCGCGAGCTCATGCCAGGCCGTCGTTGTGTCAATTGTCATCATGGTTGTCCGTCGGTGTCCATTAATGCGCTTTGTTCGATGCGCTCCAGAGCCACATGGGAACCTATCGTTGCGGCAAGACCTTGCAAATTCCTCACCCAGGGGACGGTGCCGAGAACCGGGACGTTGCCGTACGACGCCACCAGATAAGGGTTCGACGGCTCGCTTTCACAGTTCCCGGCGGCGGCGATCTCGGCGACGGAGGAAAATTCGGGCGGCAACTCCTGCTTGTAACCATTGAAAATTATGCCGGCGACCGCCAGGCCATGACGCCGGGCGTAATCGACGGTGAGCAGGCAGTGGTTGATCGTCCCGAGCCCCGGCCGCGCCACGACCAGCAACGGCAGTTGGAGGCGCGCCGCCAGGTCGACGACCAGGTGTCGCTCGGTGAGCGGCACCGCCAGGCCGCCGGCGCCTTCAACGAATACCGACTCGTACTTCTCGAACAACGGCCGGCCCGCGGCAACCAGGTCATCGAGATCGATCGACCTGCCCTCGAGCCGCGCTGCCAGCATCGGGGCCAGTGGCGCCTCGAACGACAGGGGGCAAATTGCGGACTCCGCATCGTCGACACCGGAGACCCGGCGCAGGACACGGCTGTCGGCCTCGGTGTCGCCGGGCGGGCCGCCGCTCTGCACCGGTTTCCAAACGCCAACGCGGCGGCCGCGGCCGCGCAGCGCCGCCGCCAGTGCTGCTGCGATCCACGTCTTGCCGACGCCGGTGTCGGTACCTGTTATGAACAGTCCGTTCATTCGGTGACCTCGGAAATTGAGCGGTGCAGGATCGACAACATCTCCTGCAGTTCCGCGGCCGTGCTGGCCAGCGGCGGCATGAAAATGACCACGTGCCCGAGCGGCCTCACGATCATGCCGAGCTCGCGGCTGCGGTCGCAGACCTTGACACCGATCTGCTCCTGCCAGGCGTACGGTTCGCGCGTCGACCTGTCGCGCACCAGTTCGATACCTGTCATGAAACCGCGGTTCCGCACCTCACCGACGTGTTCGCATTCTGCGATCTCCGCCAGCGCCTGCCGAATGGTCGCATGATTCTCGTTGACCCGCGCCAGCAGATCGCTCGTCTCGAACAATTCCAGACTGGCCAGGGCGGCGGCGCAGCACAACTGGTTGCCCGTGTAGGAGTGGCCGTGGAAGAACGTTTTCTGCTCGTTGTACTCACCGAGAAACGCCTCGAAAACCGCCCCGGACGTGACCGTCGCCGCCAGCGGCAGGTAACCGCCGGTCAACCCTTTCGCCAGGGTCATGATATCGGGGCAGACGTCCTCGTGGTCGCAGGCAAACATCCGGCCGGTGCGCCCGAAGCCGGTGGCAACTTCGTCGGTGATCAGCAGGACGCCGCTGTCGCGACACCGCTGCTCGAGCGCCTTGAGAAAGCCCTCGGGCATCATGATCATGCCGGCAGCGCCCTGGACCAGGGGCTCGACAATAAGGCCGGCAACGTCGGCGGCGTGGTCAGCCAGGATCTGGTCGAGCGCCGCCAGGCAGTGGGCGGCGCACTCATCGGCCGGGCCGTCGAAGCGGTACGGGTACGGGTACGGCACTTCGAAAGTGGGAAAGAGCAGGTCGCGGTAGGTCGAATGGAACAGGTCAATGCCGCCGGCGCTGACCGCCCCAATGGTATCGCCGTGGTAGGCGTTTGTCATCTTGATGAACCGGCTGCGCTCCTGCCCGCGCAGCCGCCAGTATTGATACGCCATCTTGAGCGCGATCTCGACCGACTCGGAACCGCTGTCGGAGTAAAAGACGTGATCGAGCCCGGCCGGTGTGAGCTCTGCGAGCTTCGCCGCCAGGCGTGCCGCCGGGATGTTGGCGAGTCCCAGCAGGGTCGAGTGTGCGACCTGGTCGAGCTGGTCACGGATCGCCGCGTCGATTTCCGGGACACGATGACCGTGGATATTGAGCCACAACGACGAAACGCCGTCGTAATACTCGTCGCCGCGAATGTCGACGAGCCGCACGCCCTGGGCCCGCTCGATGATGACCGGATCGCCGGCCGTCCAGTCCTGCATCTGGGTGAACGGGTGCCAGACACAACGCTTGTCCAGGGCGGCGATGTCGTCGTGTGTCAGCGTCACTTTTGCTTCTTTTCAGTTTTGTCCAGGAACCCCTTGATGCGCCGGAACAAGCCGCTGCCGAGCCAGGCATCGCCGTGGGAGACGACCACCGCGACGATCTCGAGAAGGTCGTCCTCGCCGGCCCAATGCCGCTCGATGACCTCCGGCTCGACGTTTTTCACCAATGAGTTCAGGACGAAGCAGGCGATCGCAACATCGTCGACGAAGGCGACCGGGCCGAGCAGCAGCTCGGGCAGCAGGTCGAGCGGCGAGATGAAGTAGGCGATCGCCATCAGGATTTTTGTCTTCTCGCGTTCCGGCACATCCTTGTCGAAGAGCAGGCAGACGAGCAGATGAAACAGGTCGGGCGCAAGCAGCAGGATTTCGGCCCACTCGTGTTTCTTCTCGCGCCCGTCGAGCCACTTGCGGATCCGCCCGCGCAGCTTCCGGTAAAAATCTTCGTAGCGCTTCTCCATGCCGTCTGAATTTCTTTGCTCAGCCATTGGTTGTCACTTCCTTGTGTTTGCGCGGTATTCGCGGTGGCCGTTGAAGCAGGAGGACTTCAGCACTTTATACCCGGATTTGGCGGTGTCACGCCACTCGCCTCGATTGCGGCGGCCAATTGCCCGTCAGCGTCTGGGGCCCGGGCCATTCCGGCCGCACCTTGCTGCGCGGTTCCTGCGCCTCCCTGCCCTGGGAAAGCTGATGCAGGTATCTCTCCGCAAAGGCCGCATCCAGTGCTGCAGCAATCGCTCGTGGTGGGCCAACGAGTCTCGGCCCCAGGCCGAAGTCGACACGCTTTCGAACTGTATTCACCGTGGTTGACCGTTGGGGGCGTGGCACCCGGTCACATGGCCGTGTGTCTCGACTCGGCCCGGGGGCGGTCCGGGCAAGAGGCGCAGGCCGGCACCGCTGATAAACTTCATGGCCACGGGTGAGTAGCCTTTGAACGTCAGCTCGGCAAGCTGCCCGGGCATCTGTGCGGCGTTTCTCGCACCCGGCCGAAGCTTCACCGTCTTCTGTAAGTAAACGGGCGTCATTTCGATCTGCCGGCAGATTGACTCGATGGCCTCGAGCCGCGAACCGCTGCTCATGGTGAGCGACACCGTCTTCTGCAGCGCGGCTGCCTGGTCCTCACTCGACTTGAACTCCAGTCCGAGCTCTCCGACGAGACGCCGAAGCAACTCGCCAGCCGCCTGGTTCTCGATCTCCAGTGTCACCTGCCATGCCGAATTGTACTGATCGAGCGTGATTGCTTCGAAGGCCGCTGGCGGTCCCCGTTTGTAGCCGCGGAAATCAGGTTTGCCAACGAACCGAGCCTCAAATTCCTCGCCGGTCTCCTCTGTTCAGGTGTCCGGCGTGACTGTTGGTTCGACAGGAATGTGCACGAACCAGCGGCCATCGAGTCGAACAAAGTCAATGTCTTTCGTCTCTCCCGATTTCCTGGTTAACGTTGCCCGAGCCGAGTCGTTATCGACCTTTATGTCACCAATCGTTGGTGCCACATCGAATAACGATCCGCTGTTTTTGCCGTCCGACTGTGCCTCGGTCCACTTCATTACGTCGGCAATGTAGGCGACTCTGTCCGCCGGATTGTCGATGGGAAACTCTTCGTAAGAGCTGATTTTGTCCAGGGCGATACCGTGTTTTGCGAGCAACTCCTCAAACCCTTCCTTTTTGTCTGGATCGAACATAACCATGAGCAAGGGAGTACCGTGGCTTGCCTCGCCATGACGTCCTGCGATTCTGGAGACAGGCAGTTGAGCAGGCCTGTCAAATCCTTCGCTGCGCCGGCCTCCTGAAGCGCCTCAAATGCTTTTTCCGGAGATTCGAAACCTGCAACCTGGGACTTCCCGCAACCCGACAGAACCGCGGTTACAATTGCGGCTGCGGCTGCGAGTGAAAGTATTCGTGTCATGGTGAATGGCCCTTTGAACGTGACGTGATAATCGGGATTCGGCGCGTAATATCACTTCTTTTAGCCGCGGGGCAAATTCCCAGACAATCGATGACTCTGCAAGTAGGGACGGATCTAATCCATAATGCCGTAATGCCTGTGTCTCGATGCAGATCGTCCGGTCAAGACCTGCAATAGAACCGGTACCCGGCATGGTGTGACCGCAGATGACCGTGCGGCCGGAAGCATGGGGAGTTGCCTCTCCTAACGAGACCCATTGAAGCGTCTTGACGTCCTCTGCCGCCGGCGACACATCCGGGGTGCCCCCCCGTGGACGAAGATGAAATCGTCCGTCTCAAGACAGTTCACACACCTTTGCTCGAGAAGCTCGATGTGTTTGGCGGCCTGTGACGCGGCTCAGGCATTCGCAACCGCTTTATGAAATGACGATGGCGATTTCGTCGGCGACGACGTCGACGACCGCCTTGCCGCCGTTCGCGAGCGGGCCGAAGAGGATCTCGTCGATCAGCTTTTCGTGCACTTCCGACTGGATCAGCCGGGCGACCGGGCGGGCGCCGTATTTCGGATCGTAGCCCTTCTCCGCCAGCCAGCTGCGGGCTGCCGGTGTGAGCTCGAGCTCGACCTTTTTCTTCTGCAGCATCTCGTCCATTTCACTGATGAACTTGTCGACGATGCGTTCGGTCAGTTCGATGGTCAGCGCCTTGAAGTGGATAATGGCGTCGATGCGATTGCGGAACTCCGGCGAGAAAAACTTGTCGACGGCGCCCTGGTTCTCCCCGGGCACGTCGCGATTGCGGAAGCCGATGCCGTTGGCGGCAAGTTCCTTGGCGCCGACGTTCGACGTCATGATCAGCACGACGTTGCGGAAATCTGCTTTGCGCCCGTTGTTGTCGGTGAGTGTGCCGTGGTCCATGACCTGCAGAAGGACGTTGAAGATTTCGGCGTTGGCCTTCTCGATCTCGTCGAGCAGCACGACCGCGTAGGGCGTCTTGATGATGGCCTCGGTCAGCAGCCCGCCCTGTTCAAAGCCGACGTAGCCGGGCGGCGCCCCGATCAGGCGCGAGACGGTGTGTTTCTCGCTGTACTCGCTCATGTCGAAGCGGATGAAGGTGTTGCCGAGAATGTTGGCGAGCTGCTTGCACAGTTCCGTCTTGCCGACACCGGTCGGGCCGGTGAATAGGTAGGAACCGATGGGCTTGTCGATATTGCGCAGGCCGGCACGCGACAGCTTGATCGCCTTGGCCAGTTTCCCGATCGCCTCGTCCTGGCCGAAAATGACCTGCTTGAGCTCGAGGTCGAGATTCTGCAGCTTGGCCAGGTCCGAGCTCGACACTTTGCTGCGCGGCAACTGTGCGATGTCCGCAACGATGTTCTCGATGTTGCGGGTCGTAATGTTTTTCTGCTTCCGGGTCCTGGCGGAAAGGGCGTAGTTGGCACCGGCTTCATCGACAACGTCGATCGCCTTGTCCGGCAGGAAGCGGTCGTTCATGTAACGGGCCGCAAGCTCGGCAGCGGTCGTCATTGCGCTGTCTGGAAAGCCGATCTGGAAATGCTCCTCGTAATACGGCCGCAGCCCCTTGAGGATGCTGATCGTCTCCTGCACGCTGGGCTCGGAAATGTCGATCTTGAGAAACCGCCGGGCCAGGGCACGATCCTTCTGGACATGGTTCTTGTACTCGGAATACGTCGTCGAGCCGATGCAGCGCACTTTGCCGGCAGACAGGACGGGCTTGAGCAGGTTCGAAGCATCCATGGAGCCGCCCTGCGTAGCGCCGGCGCCAATGACGGTGTGGATCTCGTCGATGAACAGAATCGCCTTGTCCTTTGCCTCGAGCTCCGACAGGACTGCCTTCAGGCGTTCCTCGAATTCGCCGCGAAATTTCGTGCCGGCAATCAGCGTGCCCATGTCGAGGGCATAGATCTCGGCGCCCTTCAACAACGCCGGGACCTTTTCGCTGACGATGAGATTGGCGAGTCCTTCAACCATCGCGGTCTTGCCGACACCCGGTTCACCGACCAGCATCGGATTGTTCTTGCGCCGGCGGCACAGGGTGCGCATGACCCGCTGCAGTTCGATCTTGCGGCCGACGATGCGGTCGAGCTGTTCGTCGCGCGCCAGTTGTGTCAGTTCGGTCGTGAACGCCTCCAGCGCGTTGGCCTTGCGCGAGCGGCGGCGGGTGGGCGCCTGCTCGTCGTCGTCGTCGACCAGCTGCTCGTCCTCCGGCTCGGCCTCGACGTCGAACTGGGAATCCTCGTCGTCGTCATCCACGGGCATGCGGCGGGCGATGCCGTGGGAGACGTAGTTGATCAGATCAAACCGCGACAGCCCCTGCTCCTGGATGAAATAGGCGGCATGTGAATCCTGCTCGTGGAACAGCGCCACGAGGATGTCGATGCCGTCGAGAACATTCTTCTCGCAACTGATGACGTGACTGGTGGCGCGCTGGATGACGCGCTTGATGCTGTTGGTCTCTTCCGGGATATAGTCGCCGTCGTATTCGACGACTTCGACATCGTTCTTGAAAAACTCGACCAGCCGCTCCTTCAGAGAATCGACGTCGCCGCCGCATTCGTAAATTGCTTCGCGGCTGTCGGGGTCGTGGAGCAGCGCGAACAACACATGCTCGAGCATGAGATATTCGTGCCGGTACCTGCGGGCGGTGTTCACCGCCAGCCCGAAGGTAATGCGCAGCTCGTTACTGAGAATTGGCTTGCTGTCCATGTCGATCAGGAATTCCGCGTTGAGATCGCTTTAATATAGCCTTACCTGTTGGACGTTGACCAGTTCATTCCGGTTCCATCGTACATTTCAGCGGGTACTCGTGGACCGCGGCCAGGTCACCGACTTTGGCAACCTTGGTCTCTGCAATATCCGCAGTATATATGCCACAGACACCGATGCCCTGGTTGTGGACGCTCAGCATGATGTGTACGGCATCCTCCTGGGTCTTGTTGAAAACGGCCTCCAGCACCATGATGACGAATTCCATCGGCGTGTAGTCGTCGTTGTGCAGAACGACCTTGAACATGCGGGGTTTCTGCGCCGTCGTTTTTTCGACGATCAGAACGTCCTCGTCTTGTCGGGGACGTGAGGTGTTGCCTGGCATGGTGACGACTCACTCCGGCTTATCGGTCAGCATTTCGTTCATCGACCCGGTGCGATACCCCTGCAGGTCGATGGTAACATAGGTATATCCAATACTCCGCAGCTCGCGCACGATCTCCTCGCGCATGCCGAAACCGCGTTCGAGCTCGGCGCCGCCGAGTTCGATCCGGGCCAGGTCCTGGTGACTGCGAACCCGGTAGACGTGGAAACCAAGATTCCGGATGATCGTCTCGGCCGCCGCCACGCGTTCGAGTTTGACCGGGGTGATGCGCTCCCCGAACGGGATACGCGATGCGAGGCAGGCGAATGCCGGCTTGTCCCAGGTCGGCAGGTCGAGCTGCCGGGAGAGCGTGCGGATCTCCTCCTTGGTCAACCCGGCGTCCTGCAGCGGATGCTGAACGTGCCATTCGGCGGCAGCTTTCATG
>JASLZG010000158.1:2172-10722 GCA_030754995.1 Lentisphaeria bacterium | reverse complement strand
GCCATTGGTTTCTCAAGCAGCACATGTCGGCCAGCCTCAAGCGCACGAATCGCTTCGGCGCACTGGGCGTCGCGCCGGTTACTGCAGAAACTGATAAGCGAGGCAGCGCCGTCATCGAGCATCGATTCGAGTCCCGGATGCCAGGTCGTGTTGGCAAAAACGTCGGGGAAGTCGGATTTGAGATTGGCGTATTCGGATTCGTGGACGCCGGAGACATCGGTGAGCCTGGCCCGTTGAAGCTGCGGGATGTCCCTGAAGATTTGATGTCCGGCAACTCCGTGCAGGCCGATATTGAGGATGTTCATGGTTGCGATCGGGTTCGGCCGTGATCGTTGGCGCGTGACCGGTTAGGTACGGTTGGGTCGCTATCGGACCGTATGATAGGACGTGATTCGTGCGAAGGCAAGCGTCGGCAGCGGTTATGCACAGGTTATACACAGGCTGACGACAGGATGCGTTGCGCAACGAACAGAAGGAATTTATCGACATGGTGGTACATCGGCCGCTGTGTCGGGGTTTTCAGGCATGAGGAACTATACATAATCCACGTTATGCGACGTCTAAATCATCAAAATAGCTAATTGGTACTGCCGCCTGACAGCACGAATGCCGTCAGATGAACGCCCTGCTTCCAGAGCGCATCGGAAAGGTCGCCGCGCAAGGCAGGACCAGCGAGCGGCAAGGAGCGGCATGGTGAAGCGTTGCTGATCGACTGCGCCGGCAGTCTCGACCGCCGCAGGCTCACCGTCAGCGGCAACAACCATCGCCGCAGCGAAGAGCGCTATCACAACGAAGGATTGAGCCATTGTACCGGGCTCTGTTACCTGTCTGTGACCGCTTTCTCCCATATGGCAATGAGCCGCATTCGCATCACTGGTTCAGTGCCGCGATCTTATTGAGTGCCGAACCGGCCTTGAACCATTCGATCTGCAAATCCGACATGGTATGCCGTGCCTCAAAGCTGTCCTCGGTGCCATCGGCGTGGCTCAGCACCACTGTCACGGGTCTGCCGGGGGTCAAGGCAGTCAACCCGGTGACCGCGACGCGGTCGTCGCCGCGCACCTTCTCGTAGTCCCCCGGGTCCGCAAAAGACAAAGGCAGGACACCCTGTTTCTTGAGATTGGTCTCGTGAATGCGCGCGAAACTCCGCACCAGCACGGCCCGAGCGCCAAGATGCCGGGGGCACATTGCCGCATGCTCCCGACTCGAACCTTCGCCATAGTTTTCATCGCCAACCGAAATCCAGCCGCAGCCTTCTGCTTTGTAATGGCGCGCGATCTCCGAGAGATTCACCTCGGTATCGCCGGTCAAGACATTGACCCCATTGCCCGGTCCCTCGGCAAAAGCGTTGTTGGCGCCGATGAACATGTTGTCGCTGATGTTGTCGAGGTGGCCGCGGAAGCGCAGCCACGGGCCGGCCGGCGAGATGTGGTCGGTGGTGCACTTGCCGGCTGCCTTGAGCAGGACCAGCAGGTCGGCCATGTCTTGTCCGTCCCACGGGTCGAACGGCGTCAGGAGCTGCAGCCTTTTGCTGTCGGTGGCGACTTCCACGGTCACGGCGGCGGGGTCATCGGCGGGTGCTTCGTAGCCGGAGGTGTCGGGCTCGAAGCCATTTGCCGGCAGTTCGTCCGCCACCGGCGGGTCGAGTTTCACCGGCACACCGCCCTCCCCTTCCAGGGTGTCGGTGATCGGGTTGAACGTCAACCGCCCGGCCAGTGCCATGGCAGTGACAATTTCCGGGCTGCCGATGAAGGCGAGGGTGCCGCTATTGCCGTCGTTGCGGCGGGCAAAATTTCGATTAAAAGTCGTAATAATGGAATTGCGGGTGTCGCTCTCGACGTCGAGGCGCCGCCACTGGCCGATGCATGGGCCGCAGGCATTGGCGAGGACTTTGCCGCCGATCGCCGTGAGCGTGTCGAGTTGACCGTCGCGTTCAATGGTCGCACGAACCTGCTCGGAGCCGGGAGAAATCAGGAAATGGGACTTGGCGGTCAAATCCTTGTCGAGCGCCTGCCGGGCAACGTTGGCAGCGCGGCCGATGTCCTCGTACGAGGAGTTGGTGCAGCTGCCAACCAGCGCCACCTTGAGCTCCTCCGGGTAATCCTTCTCCGCCGCCTCGGCCTTGAGGGCCGAAATCGGCCGGGCCAGATCCGGAGTGAACGGTCCGACGACATGGGGTTCCAGTGTGCCCAGGTCGATCTCGACGACTTCGTCATAGTACTTTTCCGGGGCCTCGGCAACGCCGTCGTCGGCACGCAGATGTTCGGCATGCGCCATGGCAAGTTCCGCCACCGCGCCGCGTTCGGTGGATTTCAGATAGGCGCCCATACGCTCATCGAACGGAAAGACCGACGTTGTGGCGCCGATCTCGGCGCCCATGTTGGTGATCGTCGCCTTGCCGGTGCAGCTGATTGCCCTGGTGCCTTCGCCGAAGTACTCGACGATGCAGCCGGTGCCGCCTTTGACCGTCATGAGTCCGGCGATCTTGAGGATCACATCCTTCGGCGACGTCCAGCCGCTGAGCTCTCCGGTCAGCTTGATGCCGATCAACCCGGGCCAGCGCAGCTCCCAGGGCATACCGGCCATGACATCAACGGCATCGGCGCCGCCAACCCCGATCGCGACCATGCCGAGGCCGCCGGCATTGGGCGTATGCGAGTCGGTGCCGATCATCATGGCGCCGGGGAAGGCATAGTTCTCGAGGACCACTTGATGGATGATGCCGGCACCGGGCTTCCAGAAGCCGACACCATACCTCTGGGAGACGTTTTTCAGGAAGGCGTAGACTTCGTTGTTTTCCTCGAGCGCCTGGTCCAGGTCCTCGTCGGCGCCGTGCTGGGCGCGGATCAAATGGTCACAGTGCACCGTCGACGGCACGGCGGTGGCGGTGCGTCCGGCCTGCATGAACTGCAGCAGCGCCATCTGCGCCGTGGCATCCTGCATGGCAACACGGTCGGGCTGAAAGTTGACGTAGCTGTGCCGCCGCGCCGGGACCTCGTCCATGGCTTCGCCGACATGGCCGATGAGGATCTTCTCCGCCAGCGTCAGCGGCCGGTTGAAGACGTCCCGCGCCCGCCCTACCCTGTCGGCCAGGCGTTGGTACACTTCCCCGATGAAACCCGGTTCCCGGCTCATTTGCAATCTCGAAAAATGGTTCTGGCCCCGTAAAAAAAAAGCAATCGTCGTACAACGTGTCTACATTACGGAGGAACCGATGAAATTCAACGCACCAATCCTCAGCCCGGCAATTGACTGAAGAGTAGATCGTGCCGCACACCGACCTGACCGCCAACATCGTTACCTTCTGCCGCCTGCTGCGGGCCCACGGCCTGCCGCTCGGACCGGGAGAACAGTCGGACGCCCTGCGGGCGCTGTCAATGATTGACATCGGCGATCATCCGCAATTCCGGGGTGCCCTGCGCACGCTGCTGGCGAAAGATCAACCGCAACAGGCGGTCTTTGACCTGTGCTTCGACATCTTCTGGCACCAGGCAGCAGAGGATCAATCCACGCGGCCCCCCGAGTTGCCGCCGCCGCAACGGCAGGCACCGCCGGCAATGAAAGTCGAAAACCACCAGGCGCCACTGGCCGGTGCCGACGGCGACGATGATCCGGAGGCGGACGAAATGGCGATGGTGCCGGTCTACAGCCCTACGGAGTCGCTGGTTCACAAGGATTTCAGTGGTTTTACCGCCAGCGAACTTCGTGAGGTCGTGGAAATTGTCAATATGATCGCCCGCGCCCTGGCCAACCGTGTCGGGCGCCGTCGCCAGCGCCATGGCCGGCGCGGCATGCTCGACCTGCGCAACACGATCCGCCGCAACCTGCGGCACGGCGGCGAGGTGCTCGATCTGCAGTACTGCAACCGCAAACCCCAGAAACTCCGATTGTGCCTGCTGATGGACGTGAGCCAGTCAATGGACCTTTACAGTCACATGCTGGTGCAGTTCATCTATGCTTTTCAGAACGCCTACCGCAACATCGAGTCGTTTGTTTTCAGTACGTCCTTGTACCGGGTCACCGACCTGCTCAAGCACCACGACTTTCAGGCCGTGCTGCAGGCGATTTCGGAACAGGTCCCGGGCTGGTCCGGCGGTACCAGGATCGGCGCCTCGCTGCAGTCGTTCATCGATGACCACGGCACCAGCCTGGACCGGCGCACCGTTGTCCTGGTCATGAGCGATGGCTGGGACACGGGGGAGATCGATCAGCTTGGCAAGGCGATGCGAACGATTCAGAACCGTGCCGCCGCCGTGTTCTGGCTCAATCCATTGTGCGGCACAACGGATTACCAGCCGACCTGCCGCGGCATGGAGGCCGCCCTGCCCTACATCGACGTCTTCGCCGCGGCCCACAACCTGGCCAGCCTGCGGGCGCTGGGCCGCCGGCTCGCCGCGGTCTGATCCCACCCCTCCCGTACAGGTACAACAATCCGTTTCAGGCCGTGGTGGTGGAAAGCTGTTCGCTGGTAACGTCTTCCGTCGCGGGTTGCGGCGCCGGTTCATTCGGCAGTTGGATACAAACGGTTGTCCCCTCCTCCAGCCGGCTCTGTACCGAGATCGCGCCGCCGTGCATTTCGACCACCTTGCGGACAATGAACATGCCCAGGCCGTTGCCTTTGCCAACGTGTTTGGCCGTGTAGAAGGGGTCGAAGATCCGCGCCAGCGTCTGCTCCGACATGCCGCAACCGTTGTCCGTGATTTTGATCTCCACTGTACTGTCGACCGGGGCGGAAGATATCCCGATTTCGCCGCCGCCGCGCAAGGCGTGCTGGGCGTTGCTGACCAGGTTGGCAAAGGCCCTGTAGAGCTGCACCCGGTCACCGCGCATCATACAGGGATTGAGCTCCAGCTTGAACTCCACCTGGTCGCCCACGTCCTCCAGGTCCCGCACCAGCTCGGCGATCAATTGAGCGGCATCAAACTGCGTGCTGTCGCGCACCAGGTTCGCTGACAGCCCCTGCCACAACTCCACCAGGTCGTTGCAGCGCCGGATATTCTGCTCGATGACATCGAAGTAGCGTTCGGGCACGTCGGTCTGCTGCAGTTTCTTGGCCAGCACCTGCGTGTATCCCTGGATAATCGTCAGCGGATTTCGCAAGTCATGCGCCAACTCCGCCGACATCTGACCGATCTCGGCCATGTGCATGCGGTCGTCGAGCTCGCCGCCGAAGCGGTCGTGCATGTTGCGGAGAACGGAATCGGCCTTGGACTGGCGACGATGCGCTTCAGTGCGGGCAAGCCCGGCATTGACTATCCGCATCATCTCGCTGACGTCGAAAGGCTTTTCGATGAAATCAGTAACGCCGTGCCGGATGGCGGTGCGGGCGGCCTCGAGCGAACCGAAGCCGGTCAGGATGACGACACTGACGTTCGGGTCGATCTCGCGGATCTCCGCCAGCCCGTCGAGGCCGTCCTTGCCGGGCATGCGCAAGTCGAGGATGATCAGGTCCGCCGGGCGCTGGTTAAGCAGGGAGATCCCTTTATCGACACAGTCGGCAAGATCAACGTCGTGGTCAGACGACAGCAGGATGCGCAGACTCTCCCTGGGGGCAGCCTCGTCGTCGATGACGATTATATGTGACCGCTCACTGGCTTCAGTCATTTGCGTTTAACCCCTGCCCCTACAGTTTTCCGAAAAAAACGCTTGGCCCTGTCTATAACGCGCTTCGACCTTGCCCCGTCCGTCGGTTCGTCATTGAACCGGAAAAAAGTGGGGCATGCATGGTGCCATGAAAGAGGCTGGTGGCATCCGTATATCATACTCTATCCAATGCTGGCATGCGTTTCAACCGACAATTGCGACTGGGAGTCGGCATCTTGTGCCTGCCAGACCGGATAGCTTTCCCTGTTTATACTTTACCTCTGACTTGAGGAAATTCCCAGCGGCCAGCCGACGATCTGGAGCCGGATGGATCCCGACGCTTGGATCGTACGCTTTGACGGCTCTATTATCCGGTCACCTAAATAGGGAATTCCATGCGCCTTGTACAGCTCCAGCATCTTGACGGCCGTCGCGCCGTCGCTATCGTCGACGAACCCGCATTGCGCTGCCTGCGGTCGGTGCCGGCAGCTTACGACCTGGCCCGCCGGGCAATCGCCGCGGGCCAGTCACTGGACGATGCGGCCGCCGCTGATGCCGACGGTGACTGCCTCGAATACGACGCCGTTTACAGCGGCAACAGTGACTGGAAGCTGCTGGCCTGCCTCGATCATCCGCAAGAGCAGGCGCGTTGTTTTGTTAGCGGCACCGGCCTCACCCACCAGGCCAGCGCGGCCAATCGCAATGCCATGCACGAAAGTGACGCTCCCGTCGAAATGACCGACAGCATGCAGGTGTTTCAATGGGGTATCGAAGGCGGCAAGCCGGCGCCGGGCAAGATCGGGGTGCAGCCCGAGTGGTTTTACAAGGGTAGCGGCGCGGCCCTGGCGGCGCACGGCAGCCCCTGGAGGTGCCCGACTTCGCAGACGACGGCGGCGAGGAACCGGAGATCGCCGGCCTGTACGTGAATGACGACAGCGGCACACCGCGACGCGTCGGCATGTGTGTCGGCAACGAGTTCGCCGACCACGTCATGGAGAAGAAGAGCTACCTCTACCTGGCGCCATCGAAGCTGCGCCGATGTGCTATCGGCCCGGAGCTGGTGACCGCCCCCGACTTCACCAATGTCACTGGCCATGTCCGTGTCGAGCGTGGCGATACGACAATCTGGGAACGGGACGTCATGAGCGGCGAGGCCAACATGTGCCACTCCATCGCCAATCTCGAGTACCACCACTTCAAGTATCCCGGCCACCGGCAGCCGGGTGATGTGCATGTCCACTTCTTCGGGGCTGATGCGTTCAGCTTCGGCGACGGCGTTGCTCTGGATGACGGCGACACAATGGAAGTTGCCTGGAACGGATTCGGCCGGCCGCTGCGCAATCCCATTCGCATCGCCAGCGAACCGCCGAAGATGCTCAACATCGAACCGCTGTAGGCGATCCGGGCGGAGAGATCAGGCGGAAGTCATGGACCAGGCGGCAGGGATCGGGACGAACTCCCCTACGGTTCATTCTGTAAGACCGCGCGAAAGCTGACGCTGCCGCTGGCGCCGGCCGCGACATGGCTGAGCAGGCGCCAGCGAATGTGGGTGTAATGCCGGGTCCTGGCCTTCATGACATCGCCCTCATCGTTGCGAACGATCAGATTGGCGGGTTCGTCGAAAGTGTGGCCGTTATCGATGGAAAACAGGATCTCGGTGCCATCGCCCACAGCGGAGAACTTACGGTAGCGCATGCCTTCGGGCATCGGGCAGGTGACGACGATGCGGTCTGCAGCGTCATACCCTTGATTGGTATATCCAATCGTGTAGATGATTTCGTCGCCGGGCAGAATTTTCTTGGCAATGATGCGGATCAGTTCGACCTCGCCCTCGTCGTCCTCCTCTTCGATCTCGCGTTGAGCGGTCACCTGCAGTTCGATACGGTTCTCCTGGCCGAATTCGGGCCGTTCCCCGGCCTCGGGCCGTTCCTCGTCCCCGAACAGTTCCTCGTCCCCGAACAGTTCCTCGTCCCCGGGCAGTTCATTCACATCCTCCTGTGCCGGCACGACGCAGGCCAGGCAGAAGAGCAGGAACAGTCTCAAGATCAATCGCATGTCCGGGTTTCTCCAGTTCAAGAGAGATTGATGAACGGCACACACAGGTATAATAGCGTTGAAGCGACCCAACTCAAAGCAATTTCGGTCAATCGGAAAACACCGGACGGACGACATCGAAGCAGTCGCTTGCCTGGCGCAGAACATCTTCGCTGCCGACAACGCACACGGACCCGGTCGCCGCAAACTGGCGAAGCAGATCGACATGGTCCTTGACCTGTTGGAGAGTGCAGTCCAGGACTTGCTCGCGGCGTTGCTGCAATTCCTCAGCCGTGACGTTGCTCAGGTAATTGTGCAAGGCGATCGAGCCCTTGGCATCCGGCGTGCGGGGACTGTCCATGCCGCCCATGGTGCCGATGACGAACCGCTCGAAATCGGCTTGACCGAGGTCGAGTCCGGCGATGTAGTCAGCCATCCGGTCATAGGCCTCGAGCGTCTCCGACATCTTCGGGTCGCGGTAGGACAGGCAGCAGAAGTTGCCGGACAATACGGCAAAACTTAGGAAGGCGCCATAGGCATTGCCCTGTACCCGTACCGTGTTCCAGAGATAGTCGCGACTCAGCAGCAAATCAAGCAGTTCAAAGCTGCCATGGTATTGGTAGCCGGCATCGTACAGATTGGCGCCTTTGCCGACGTATTGGATCTTGCTGGGGATAATCAACCCCTCGTTCCGCGGCAGTGGCTCGAAGGAGTAGGTCTCCGGTTCATAACGCGTGTCGCCCAGCACATCCAGCACGGCGGGCATCGCCGCCTGCACGGCGGCCAGCTCGTCCCGGCCGCCGGTTACGTGGATGTGCATGCCCTGGCGTGAGAAAATATGGTCGCGGATGGTCTGCAGATCGGCCAGCACCTCGTCCGGCGACGACACCAGGTCCTTTTCGAGTTGCTCGAGGAAATAGTACTGCGTCAGTC
>JASLZG010000158.1:0-2162 GCA_030754995.1 Lentisphaeria bacterium | reverse complement strand
AGTCCGCTGGTAACCTCACGGTAATGTCCCACCTGCGAATGATAGGCCGCCAGTCGTCGGGCCGCCAACCGGTGGCCGCCGGGAATGACCTGCGCCTGCATCTTCGAGCGCGCAATCGTCACCAGCTCTTTTATGCGCTGCAGATTGCCGAGGTCGCACTCACCGGAGATCTCCGCCAGCAGGCGGCCGAATTCCGGCACCTTCGAGGTCAATGCCTTGCCGCCGACAGAGACGCGTGAAAGCACCGTTTCACGATCCGGCCGGCGCAATCCCGGTGAATAGCTGCAGGAGATGCCGCCGGTGTGAATGCCGATGTCCTGGGTCAGCTCAACGTAATCACGCTTCGTCGTGCCGGCTTGCAGCAGGATGCGCGCGAAGACCGGCAGGTACGGCAGAAACCGCTGCGGCAACCCACCGACATCGAAGGCGAGCTGCAGGTAAGCAATGCCGTTGGTCGGCTGCTCGGCAAACGACAGCTTGGCGGCGCCGTCATCGAGCAGCTCGAAACTCAACTCTTCTTCATGGCGGTCAACGCATGACAGCGGCAGCTTCGGGATGGTTGCCAGCGCTTCGGGCGGATCGGCCTCCATCTGCGCCGCCAGCAACGCCCCGGTCTCCTCGACCAGCAGTTCGACTTCGGCCGGGGACAGGCTCGCCTTGTGCGCCGCCAGCTTCGCGCCGAGCGCCTGCAGCCGTTGCGGCTCGAGCTTCGGATCGGGCGTCATGGTCAGGGTGATGCTGTGCGGATTCCGCAACAGCAGGTCGGCGATCATGTCTTCGAAATATCGACCCGCGGCGATCTTTCGCTTGATCGTCTCCAGCGTCTTGTGGTAGTACAGGTGGGTGAACGGGTCGGCATCGTACAGCCACGGGGTCACCAGTATCAGTCCGTACACCAGGCCCTTCGGGTAGCCACCGAAATTGGCTTCGCGCAGCTCGAACTCGACGGAGTTGACTGCCGCCTCGACCATCTTCGGCTCGATGCCGTCATCAGCCAGCTCCTGCAAGGTCGTCTCGATCAGCGCCACCAGCTCGGGCACGCGCCCGGCGTCGGTCCCCTTCAGGCCGATCGAATAGTATGTATCCAGGATGTCGCCTTCGTAACCCGCCAGGAAAACGTCCTCCCCCAGGCGCGAGTCGACCAGTGCCTTGAAGAGCGGCGATGCCGGGGTGCCGGACAGGATGCGTGCGAGGATTCCCATCGCCATGTGTTCTTCAGCCGCCGTCGGCTTGCCGACCAGGATGGCATGCGCCGCATACGTCTTGCCCGCGGTGCTTTCGCCGCTGGTGACCGGGTACGATGCCGTGTGCTGTTGCGATTCGAAGCGCCGCTGCGGCAGTACCGGCGGTGCCGGTTGGCGACGGGTGGCGCCCTGCAGGTAGCCCTGGATCTGTTCCAGCCGCGGCTCGATCTCGAGATCGCCATAGAGCACGAACAGACAGTTCGACGGATGGTAACAGGCGTCGTAGAAGGCCCGGAACTCTTCGTAGGTCAGGTCCGGTATGAACTCCGGATCACCACCGGACGCCTGGCCGTAGACGTTGTCGGGAAACAACAGGCGATCGAGCTTGTCGGAAAAGAGTTGCTCCGGGTCCGAGTAAGCCCCGAGCATCTCGTTGTACACAACGCCGGAGTAGATCAGCGGCGCGTCGACGTTTTCCAGCTCGTAATGCCATCCTTCCTGCTTGAACGTGGTGGCGGACAGTTGCGGGCGGAAAATCGCGTCGAGATAGACGTCGGTGAGATTAGTGAAGTCCTGCAGGTTCCGGCTGGCGACGGGATAGACCGTGCGGTCCGGGTAGGTCATCGCGTTGAGGAACGTATTGAGGCTGCCCTTGAGGAGCTCGGAGAACGGTTCCTTGACCGGGTAGCGCTCGGAACCGTTGAGAACCGAGTGCTCGAGGATGTGTGCCACGCCCGTGTGATTCGTCGGCGGCGTCCGGAAACTGGCCATGAAGACTTTGTTGTCGTCGTCGCCCTTGAGCAGGATCAGGCTGGCGCCGGTGGCCTCGTGGCTGAATGTAAACGCCTCGTTGGCGATTTCTTCGATCCACTCCTTTCGCTGCAGGCGAAAGCCGTGAATGAGGTCGTTGAGTTCGTACATCGAGCCTTGCGGATCCGGGTTGGTTCGTGAATCCTCCAATGCACACAAGTTACCTGC
>JASLZG010000157.1 GCA_030754995.1 Lentisphaeria bacterium | reverse complement strand
GCTCGAAATCGAGAAAGGCAACATCATGCGCATCCTCAGTTCGGAAGAAGTTGAGGATGCCGATGACGACCCTCCGAACGAAAACAAGAACCGGCGCAAACGCAACTGACAGCAGCGCCGGCTATGCGACTACGAAACCGGGAGCGTGAGTGATGAAGAAATCACTGATTTCACGATTCGCCATCATAATTGTGATCATCGCCGTGTGGGTCGCATCGATCTTTCCGTACCGCGACCAGCCGTTTATCGAAGTGATGCGGGACTCTGCCGAGCCTTCGCTGATCGACAACCGCTTCGAGACACTGCTGAAGGATGCGGCGGCGGAAATCGAGGCGTCGAGGGACGAGAACGGCAACACGTCCCTGCCCGCCCGCGATGTTGTCAAGCGCCTGGCGAGCAAGGCTGAGCCGCCGATCACCCTGTCCGACTACATCCAGATCTACGAGCAGCAAGGCGCTTCGAACAAGACGGTATTGCAGTACATCAGCCGCAAGGCTTCCGGCAAACTGAAGAAGGGCATCGACCTGGCCGGCGGCACGGAATTCGTTATCGGCTTCGACAAACTGCCGGAATCGGAAGAACGTTCCGCGGTGGCAGTGCGTGATGAGATCGTCGAAATCATCCGCAACCGCATCGACCGTGTCGGCGTCACCGAGCCGGAGATCAAGCCAATCGGCGACCGCACGATTTCCGTCACGGTGCCGGCGGTCAAGCCGGAGGAGGTGGCCGAGTACCGCGCCCTGCTGACCCGGGTCGCGAAACTGGAGTTCCGCCTGGTCCATTCGCAGAACCCTGAACTGATGGCGAACTACGGTGAAGCCGATTTCACCGTGCCGGTCGGTTTCAAGCTGATGGACATGATCACGGAAGAGAACAACCAGGAGATCGTCACCAAACTGCTGATCAGCCGCGAGAAGACCGGCGTCAACGGCACCGACCTGAAGACTGCGGGGCCGACGATCGACCAGTTCGGACAGTTCAAGGTCAATTTGGAATTTGACGCGGCCGGCAGTGTCGCCTTCTGCGACCTGACAACCGACAATGTCGGGCGGCTGCTGGCCATTGTGCTGGACGGCACCGTCTTCAGCGCGCCGGTGCTGAACGAACCGATCTGCGGCGGCCGCGCTGAGATCAGCGGCAGTTTCACCGCCGACGAAGCCAAGCAGCTCGCGGTCGTGCTGCAGTGCGGCAACCTGCCGGTCGACATTGAGCTCCAGGGCGAGTTCACCACGTCGGCAACACTCGGTGCCGACTCGGTCAAGAGCGGCACCAGTGCAGCGCTCTGGGGATTGCTTTTTGTCTTCGTCTTCATGGTTATCTACTACTTCGGCGCCGGTATTATTGCGGACATCGCACTGGCAGCCAACATCGTCCTGGTGCTTGGCACGCTGACGATCGCCGGGGCCACGATCACCCTGCCGGGGATCGCCGGCATCGTGCTGACCATCGGTATGGCGGTAGACGCCAATGTGCTGATCTTCGAGCGCATCCGTGAGGAGTTGATCAACAACAAGTCGGTCGGCAACGCAGTGCGCCTCGGTTATGAACGCGCCTTCTCGACAATTTTCGACGCCAACATCACGACCCTGCTGACGGCGATCATCCTGTACAACTTCGGTACCGGCCCGGTCCGTGGTTTTGCCGTCACCCTGGCGATTGGTATCGTCGCCAGCCTGTTCACTGCGCTGTTCGTGACCCGCGCCATTTTCGACCTGCTGCTCCACAACAAGTGGATCAGCGACGTCAAGATGATCCGCCTGCTGAGCAAGACCGATATCGATTTCGTCGGCATGCGCCGGCTCGCGGCCATCGTGTCGGCCGTCCTGCTGCTGATCTCGATCGCCCTCTTCATCGGACGCGGCAACAGCAAGTACAGTGTCGATTTCACCGGCGGCATGGAGATCTCCTACAAATACGAGGAGCAGATTCCCTCTGCCGACCTACGCTCGGTGCTGGAGGGAGAGTTCGACAACGCCCGGGTCAGTTACAAGGCGTCGATGACCGGTGGCGGCCTGCTCGAGGTCGTGGTGCCGGAGGGCACGGAACAGACAAAAAACGAGTCCGACGAGTCGATGAATCTCGACAACATGGTAACCGCCGCCATCAACAAGAATTTTCCGGATGCCAACGTCGAGCATGTCGGGACCAAGCAGATCGGGTCGCTGGTCGGCGCCAAGTTCCGGCAGCAGGCGATCATTGCGATGATCGCGGCGATTATCGGGATCGTTCTGTACATTTCCTTCCGCTTCGAATTCGGGTACGCCCTCGGCGCGGTGGCGGCGTTGACCCATGACGTCATTATCGGCGTCGGCATCTTCCTGCTGTGCGGCCGGCAATTGTCGTTGCCGGTCATTGCGGCGCTGCTAACAATCATCGGTTACTCGCTCAACGACACGATCGTGGTGTTCGATCGAATCCGCGAGAACCTGGCCTTGAAGAAGGGCAACTTCCTGGACATCGTCAATGTGAGCCTGAACAACACCCTCAGTCGTACGTTACTGACCTCGGTGACAACCGGTATCGTGGTGCTGATGCTGCTCTTCTTCGGCGGCGGCGCAATCAACGATTTCGCGCTGATCATGGCCACCGGTGTCATTGTCGGTACGTACTCGTCACTCTTCGTGGCCACCCCAGTGATGATCATCTACCACAACTGGGCCGCCAAACGCGCCGCCGCGGCGGCGGAGTTGGCCGATTCAAAGCCGGAAGTGGCCACCTCGGCGTAACGTGTGCCGGGGCGATGTGATGGCCTGCCGCCGGCGCCCTCGCCTGAAACCTTCGCACTGGCAGTTGCATGGCGAATCGCCCGGCCCAATTCATCGACCCCGCGGTCCTCGCCAAGGTCGATAATTATTCCTTCCTGGCCCGCACGATCATCGAGGGGTTCGTCGCCGGCCTGCACCGCAGCCTGTACCACGGCTTCGGCAGTGAGTTCGTTCAGTACCGGAACTATTCCGAAGGCGACGACCTCAAGTACGTCGACTGGAAAGTGTTCGCGCGGCACGACAAGTATCAGATGAAGGTCTTCCAGGAGGAGACCAATACCAACTGCTACATCGTGCTCGACGTCAGTGCCTCGATGGAATACACCGGCAGCCACGGCATCAGCAAGCTGCACTACGCCAAGATCATCGCCGCCTGCATCGCCTACCTGGTCAACCGCCAGGGCGACAACGTCGGCTTCTACGCCTACAGCGACAAGGTGCACACCGGCGTTGCGCCCGGGCATCGCAGCGGCCAGGTACACCAGATCTGCACCGAGCTGTCGCGGCTCAAGGCGGGCGGCGGTTGCGACCATTCCGTCGTGCTCAACTATCTGGGCGAATCGTTCAACCGCCGCGGCATCGTCGTGATGATCAGTGACTTTCTCGACACCGACACCGACATGCTCAAGGGCCTGCGCCATTTCCTCTTCGCCCACCATGACTGCATTCTTTTCCAGGTGCTGGATGACGACGAGCTCGACTTCAACTTCAAGAGCACGATGCGTTTTGTCGACAGCGAGACGGGCGCCGAAATCACCACTAGCCCGGACATCGTACGCCGCGAATATCTCGAACGTTTCGGCCGCGAGCTCGAGGAGCTGCAGCTGTTCTGCAGCCGCAGCAACATCGACTACCATCAGTTGCGCAGCTCGCAACCGCTGGCGGCCAGCCTGGCCGCCTACCTGAACCGCCGGGAGAAGTTTCGCTGATGAGTCTCCTGGCGCCACTGTTCCTCGCCGGCCTCGCCGCCCTGGCGGTGCCGATCATCCTGCACCTCATGCATCGCGAAGTGCCGCGCCGGGTCATTTTCCCGACCATCAGGCATATTCTCAAGGGCCAGCAGTTCCAGTCCGGCCGCCGCGGCCTGCGGGATTTCTGGACCCTTCTGGCGCGACTCGCCATCCTCGCGCTCATCGTGCTGCTGTTCACCCGGCCCATTTGGGAGAAGCCGAAAACAGCCGTGGCGGGCGCCGGCAGGGAAATCGTCCTTTTCTATGACCTGTCGGCAAGCATGAGCGCGGTCGATTTCGAATCGTTCGCAGTCAGGAAGACGCGGGAAATCATCGAGGCCGAGCCCAATGCGAACTTCGCAATGCTGGCATCGTCTGACCACCTCGTCGACCGCGCGGACCTGGGCACCCCGGCCGGCGAGGTGCTGGCGAAGGTTAAGGCCCTGCGGCCCGGGGTCGTGCCGGGCAATCACTCGACCGCGCTGAGCGCCATCGACGGGTTGTTTTCTGAAACGCCCGGCGTCCGGCGCCTCATCTATCTGTTCACCGACCTGCAGCAGCAGGACTGGGCGCCGTCGTCGTTGCCGCGGGTGTCCGCTCAAACCGACCTGGAGATCGTCAATCCCCATGAAAAAGCGCCGCCCAATATCGCCATCCTCGACGTTTATCCCGAGCATTTCATGCGGGCCGAGAAGCGGCGGATCCGCGCCACCGTGC
Organism: Lentisphaeria bacterium; assembly: GCA_030754995.1. Taxonomy (GTDB): domain Bacteria; phylum Verrucomicrobiota; class Lentisphaeria; order JABSQK01; family CAJWLW01; genus CAJWLW01. The sequence continues at coordinate 6,344 of JASLZG010000157.1, read as the reverse complement.
AGATACGCAACTACTCGCTGCAGCCCATGCAGGCAAAGCTCTCGATCACGGCCGGCACGGCGGCGTCGGTCGATGTCCGGCTGCGCGGTGAGTATTCGGAGAAGCATGTCATCGATCTCGAGGACCCGACAACCAACGAGGCCGTCGTCGAAATCGCCAGCCTCGAGGGCTACCAGCTCGACAACGCCTGGCACATCTGGGTCGGGCCGCGGCCGCCAACGCAAGTTGCGGTGATCCTCGACGAGGACCCGACCCGCCAAAAACAGATCGAGGCGTTGTTTCTGCACAGCGCTCTCACGGTCAACACGCCGGGCCTGCCGGCTACCAAAGTCGATGTCAGCGGGCCCGACCTGCTGTGGAGCGGGGACATCAATATATACAAGGCGATTTTCCTGCTCGACGCGGTACAGGCGCTGGGTGAAATCGAGATGGAGGCGCTGCAGACATACCTGGGAGACGGCGGTACGGTCGTCTATGTCGCCGGCCGGCGCAGCGCCGACAACCTGGCGAAACTCAATCATTGGGACATCACGGGAAACCACTTTCTGGGTGTTCTCGGGCAATCCGACCAACTCTCCGCCTACAGCCTTGGTTACATGGCGCGGGGCAGCTCGGTGACACGTGTGTTCGAAGAGGAGGGCAGCGATCTGCTGCTGTTCCCGATCTACAAAGTCGCCAAACTGCAAGCGGCGCAGGATGCAACGGTCCTGCTGGGAATCAACGAGGCAACCCCGGTGCTCATCCAGGAGGACGTCGGGCGCGGTGTCTGTTTCACGCTGGCCATCAATCTCAGTCATCTGTGGAGCGAGTTTGCCACCTCGTACTCCTTCCTGCCGCTGCTCGATCAGATCGTGCAGTACCAGCCCGGCAACGAGAAGAAACGCGGCGTGCTGGTCGCCGATGTCGGCCAGGACTACACCGCCATTGCCGCCGCCGCCAGCCTCGAGGTGACGGAAATCGTTGACCAGCCGGGCGTCCACATGATTGACGGCACACCACTGGAACTCAACTACACACGCCTCGAATCAGACCCGCGCACCGTTGACAGTCTCGAGGTGTATGCCCAGCTTCTTAAATCCGACAGCCCGGGCGTCACCGCCGCCGGCAAGAGACCGGCCAGCAACCTGACCGATCTGCGGTACGTCGTCGCCATTGCGCTGGCCGCATTCCTGTTCATCGAACTGCTGTTCGCCAACTTCCGACGGAGCCGCAAGGCCGCGCCGGCTGAAGGGTAAAAGAGCGTTCCGTGACGAATAACCTGCAGCAAGCCAGGCGAATAGAGAGTTTCATGGACTGGTTCGCCAGGGCCAACCGGGTGGCGGCCTGCCCCCGGACGACGAAAACGTACCCGACCCGGTCTTCGCAGGGCTTTGCGGGCCCGCAGCCCTTCCACCTTAATCCATCTGGATTGTCATTCCGGATTACGGAATTCGGGACTGGGGCGGGAAGATTAAGGCAGAAGATTTCATGTGTAAACACCCCGACCAATCGAATGACGAAGCATCACCCGAGCCGATAACGTCCCGGTCGTGGCTGCCGTACGCCGTGTTGCTGGCCGTCGTCATGATCACGGCGCTGGTCCTGCGCCTGGACGGCCTGACACGGTCGCTCGAGTACGATGAAATCTGGCCGTGGCGCGAATTCTCTGCAATGACACCTTTAGATACACTGGTGCATCCCAGGGACGTGCGGCATCCGCTGACCAATATGATCTCCACGCTGCTGCCGGCCGCCGTCGGTCCCGGTGACCAGCATCCGTCGGAAATCCTGGTGCGCCTCGGTTCACTGATCGCCGGACTGCTGCTGGTGCCTGCCGCCGCCCTGCTCGCAACTACCCTCACCCGCCGTCGAAGCTGCGGCGTGCTGGCCGCCGCCCTGGTCGCCGTCGACCCCGTGTTGATCCACTTCTCGCAAACGCTGCGCGGCTATATCTTCGAGGCTTTGTTCGCTGTCCTGCTCTGCTGGTGGCTGCAGTTGCACGAACTGCGGCTTCGCCGGCAGGCAGCCTGGTGCCTCGGACTGGCGCTCCTGACCGTGCTGCTGCAGCTTTCGGTTATTACAGCGGTATTGATCTGGGCACCGCTGTTCGCCTGGCTGACGGTCGGGCAACTGGTCCACATACGCCGGGGCACGATCGCGTGGCGTTCACTGCTCCCGGCCTTTGTCACTATGGTTTTGCTGTCGCTGGCCTTTCTGTTTTGGTTGCTCAAGGTCAGATCCGGCCTCACGCATTCCATCGGGTTAGGCTCATCCGCGGAAGTGGCGGAACGCGTTCTGCTACCGCTCAATTTAGTGCAGGGATTGACGTTGCCGGCACTGACTGTAGCGACCGCACTCGCGGCGATCTGTCTGATTCGCCGAACGGTGGTTCACCTGGCTGTGCTGCTGCTCTGTGCCGCTGCCGCGTTTACCTGGGTCACCGGCTCGGTCGGGCCGATGCGCGTCTACAGCTACCTCGTGCCTTTCATTCTGCTGCCGGTTGCAGTTGCGGTCGATGCCCTGCTGCGCCGTCTTCGTGGCGGCGGCGGACTGCCGCAGTTCACCGGGATGACAGCGGCACTGCTGGTTGTCGGTTGCATCTTCCTGGCGCCGGACCGGAGCCGCTGGGAACAACTGGACGTAAGCGCCCTTATCCCAGTACTGCTCGAGCACGATGCCTACCTGGTTTTCGCCGCCGGCACCGGACGGTTGGTCAATACGTACGCAAAAACAGAGGTCGTGCAACACAATTTCATGCACATGTTCCGCCCGTCAGAAACCCGGTCGATGCTGCTGGTCAACTGTTCCTTTCAGGGCATGGCGCTGGGCGCCTACAGTCTGCGCGGCGACAAGGACTGTGCGCTGGCGCTGACACCGGAAACGGCCGGCGAAGCGTTGAGTCCAGGCAACGTGTCGTGCGTACAAATCGATGTCCGCACGGCCCGGGACACAGACTCGAACGGGATCCTCTTCGCCGTGGTTGTCCAGCCAAGCAGCACCTTCGCCGAATGGGAGGCAACCACCTTCGACGACGGCGGCGCCAGCCGCTGGTGTATCCTCAACCCCTGGCTTACTCGTACCGTCTTCGTCGCTTCGCGTGAACAACAGGCCGAGCCTATGAAGTACATCAACGCGGTGTTCTGCACCCCGGTCGACTCGGCCGAGGACGGTGCCGCCGCCCGCGGCATGCTCGCCGATGCCGATGCCGCCTTTTACTGGCTGCAGCAATAGCGGCTGCCCCACTTTCGAGTTTTCAGGCTATATTCACTCGATGCATTTTTGTCGCCGCAACCAGAAACATGGAAGGTCCGACCAATGCCACGCCATACACAACTCGCGCTGATCGTCACGTTGCTGACATCCGTCGTTGCCTGCAGCTCGGACACCAGGGAGACGACAACAGCAACGTCGGCAACAGCGGCAACGACAGCGACGGCGGCGACGGCGACGGCGGCAACGGCGGCAACGGCAGGAAGCGGTGCGGCGAAACTCTTTCCCGACGGCCTGGTCGACAGCGAAAACCAACCGGTCAATATCGATTATCTCGATGGCAAACTGGTCGCGCTCTATTTCTCCGCCAAATGGTGCGCGCCCTGCCGCAAATTCACGCCGCTGCTGATCAAGTATCGCAACGAGAACAGGGATGATTTCGAGGTTGTCCTTGTCAGCAGTGACCGCAAAGTCGAGCAACAGCAGGAGTACATGAAGAAGGCGAAAATGCCGTGGCCGGCTGTCGCCTTTAATTCGCCGGCGGCAAACAAGCTGAAGGAGCTGAACACGAAGCGCAGTATCCCAACGTTGATTATCATGGATGAAGACGGTGAGCAGATCACCAGCACCGGCCGCAACCTGGTCACCAACAACGTTGCCGTGGACAGGATCAAGACCGGCACGATGGAGAAGGAAAATTACACCTGCGGCAAGTGCACCAAGATTCACGTCCGCAAGAAATTCATACTAGGCCGCAAAAAATAATCAGCCGCCCTGGCCGCGGACGCACACCATGAACTGCGCCACGCCGGCAATACAGCGGCCGGCATACCGGCCGGAAGACAATCCCCGTCAGCAGCATTGACATGCGGATAAAAAAACAGCTGCACGTAAGCCTGAAAGAACAGGACGCCGGCGCGGCGCTTGACCGGCTCCTCCGGTTGTTGGGAGCCTGGCATGGGGTGTGGGCGGGGAGAATTTCCCGGCAACCGGGTGATCATCTGCTGAACGACAACCACTTCCTTATCAGCCCTGCCACCCGTGGCGTCAGCTTCGTCCGCTTGTAGAGGCCGGCGCATTTCTTGATTGCTTCCGCCTGGGTCGGGTACGGATGGATGACACTGGCGATCTTGCCCAGCCCGATGCCGTGCACGATGCACGTGGTGATTTCGCTGATCATCTCGCCGGCATGGCTTGCGACAATCGTCGCACCGACGATTTTATCCGTGCCCCGGCGGCAGTGGATTTTCACGAAGCCCTCCTCTTCCCCTTCCGCTATCGTCCGGTGGACGTCGTCGAACGGCGCCGTGTAGGTGTCCAGTTCGATGCCTTGTGCCTTTGCGTCGGCTTCGTGCACGCCGACGTGGGCGATCTCCGGATCCGTGTATGTCGCCCACGGAATAACCAGTCTCGAGAATTTGCTGCGCCCCATGAACAGGGCGTTGGCAACGACAATCTGTGCCGCGGCGTCGGCCGTGTGCGTAAATTTGTAGGGCGTGCAGATATCGCCGGCCGCAAAAATATTCCGGTTCGTCGTTCGCAGCTTGTCGTCGACCTTGACGCCGGTACCCTCGTCGTACTCGATGCCGACCGTCTCGAGTCCGAGCCCCTGCACGTTGGGCGCCCGCCCGGCACCCGCCAGGACAGCATCGACCTCGACGGTCTGCGCCTTGCCGTCGATGGTGAAATGAATGACCTTGCCGCTGTCGCCGGACTCGATCCTCTCGATCTTCGCATTCAACGCCAGGCGCAGTCCTTCCCGCTCCAATGCCCGCCGCAGGATGTCCGCCGCGTCCGGGTCTTCGCGAACGAGGAACTGCGGCATCATCTCGAGAATCGTCACTTCGCTGCCGAAGCGCCGGAACGACTGTGCCAGCTCACAGCCGACCGGCCCGCCGCCGATGACCGCCAGGCGTTTCGGCAGCTCGGTCAGATTGAATACCGTTTCGTTGGTCAGGTAGCCGGCTTCCTCGATGCCCGGGATCGGCGGGCAAATGGCGCGGGCACCGGTCGCGATCACGGCTTTCCTGAACTTCAGCCTGGCACCGCCGACCTCGACCGTGTTGTTGTCGACAAACCTGCCGTCGCCGATAAAGACATCGACACCGTGGTCGGTATAGCGTTGTGCCGAGTCGTCGTCGCTGATGGTCGCACGGATGCGGCGCATTCTCTCCATCACCGCGGCGAAATCGACCTCGACCCCGTCGACCGGCCGCCATCCCAGCTCACGGGCCCGCAGCATGTCCGAGCGAAACCGCGCCGAGCGGATCACCGCTTTCGACGGCACGCACCCCACATTGAGGCAGTCGCCCCCCATCAGGTTGCGCTCGATCAACGCCACCTTGCCGCCGAGACCGGCGGTGACGATCGACACGATCAATCCGGCGGCACCGCCACCGATCACCACGAGGTTGTACTTGTCCGCCGGCGTCGGGTTCCGCCAGTCAGCCGGATGCACGTTGTTCAGCAGCGCCTGATTGTGTTCGTCGAGCGGTGTGATTTCGAATGACATGGCAAAGGTTTCAGGTGTCGGGTGTCAGGGTCGGGGGATACGGGAACCAGGGAAAAGTGTCGGAGACCGGTTGCGGCACGGCGGCCTGTAACGAGCCGTACGGCACCGATCCCCTGAATTGCCTCCCCGGCGCAGATGCACTGTCACCCCAAGTTACCCAGGCAATTCCCGGCAGACAATATAGCATGTCGCGATTCCGGCAATCAACGGCAACGTCACCTGTTCATCGCCCGCTGTCCTGCCAGTCGAGAGCGTCCCAGACTTTTATCGTGTTGTCGTCGCTTCCGGAGACAATGCGCTTGCCGTCGGGGGAGAAGGCGACGGAATTGACCGTTTTAGTGTGCCCCGTGAGCGTCATCACCTCGCGCCCACTCGCCGCGTCCCAGATCTTTATCGTCTTGTCCCAGCTTCCGGAGACGAGGCGATTGCCGTCGGGGGAGAAGGCGACAGAAAAGACCCTGTTGGTGTGCCCCGTGAGCGTCATCAACTCGCGCCCACTCACCGCGTCCCAGACTTTTATCGTGTTGTCCCTGCTGCCGGAGACGAGGCGCTGGCCGTCGGGGGAGAAGGCGACAGAAAGGACCCTGTTGGCGTGCCCCGTGAGCGTCATCAACTCGCGCCCGCTTGACGCGTCCCAGAACTT
>JASLZG010000156.1 GCA_030754995.1 Lentisphaeria bacterium | reverse complement strand
GGAGACTGCCGATATGAAGACAGTTTTAACGCTCATTGCAATCATGGTCCTCTGCGGGTCGACACAGGCAGCAACGCTACCACCCGTCAAGCGTGTCGATATGCGCGCCGAGGGTCTCTACGTGAACGGCAAGCCGTTTTTCCCGGTGGGCATCGGCTGGGCCGGACATTGGCATCACTCTTTGCCGGAGGCGAGCGCGATGGGCTTCAATTTGGTCGCGACCCACGGTCTGAATACAAACGTGGCGTCGTTCCGCATGGACATCGATGACGCCTGGGCCAACGGCATGTACGCGGCGTGCTCAGTCACCAACGGTGTTTGGCAAGACCTCGAGCGGCTCGAGCAGATTGTCCTGGACTGTCGCGACCACCCCGGGCTGCTGGTGTGGGAGCTGGAGGACGAGCCCAACCACCCGAACAACCCCTATCGGTTCCCGCCTGAGGAGTTCGAGCCGGTCTACGAGCTGATCAAGCGACTCGATCCCGTCCATCCCGTGTATATCAACCTCGCCGTCGGCCGGCTCAAGGACCATCAGGACTACGCGCATGTCGCGGACATCCATAGCGACGATTACTATCCGGTACCCGTGGCATCCGTCACCGGCGTTGTGCGATTCGCCGACAGTATTATCAACGGCTCAGGCAAGCTGGGTTGGCAGTGGATCCAGATGTGCCCGCTGCAGGAGAAGCCGCATAACCGGCCTCCCACGATCATCGAGGTACGCTGCATGACATATCTGGCAGTGTCGCGCGGCATCAGCGGCATCAATTATTTCGCGTTCCACTACATGGGCAAAGACTGGACCTGGTGGGTGACCGATAACCCCGCGACATACGCGCAGTGGGCGGACCTGACGGCGGAATTGAAACGGCTGACACCGTACCTGGTGTCGCCAAAGGCGCCCGGGGAGATCAAGACGGAAGTGACCGAAGGACCCGAGGGCGGGCTCTACACGTCACTCCGGCAAACCGAGACGGGGTATTTTCTCATCGCGGTCAATGGCGCCACAACGCCGATGAAAGCGCGCTTCACCATCCCGGTTCCCGAGCGCAAATTCGCGCCGCAAGCCGCAGTGCGTTCGGAGAATCGGCTGATCAACGTGACAGATGGTGTTTTCGAAGACAGTTTCGAGCCACTCGCAGTGCATCTGTATGAGCTGCCCTTCAGTACTGAAGGCGCGCCCGATCGCAATACCATCGACTGGCCGCGCTGGCAACGACGCCCCCGAGGCAACTAAACGAGAACCGGATCATGCCTGATTCACCGGCAGCCATCCCGCGCGTCGCGCCCAAGGCGTATGACTATACCAGGGGAATCCTTAGGTTGTCTGAGCCCGGGGCCACGGGAGAAATCGTGATTGAGAGGTGGAAATATGGGAGGCGCCGGAATAGTGGTACCTGAGTCATCACAAATCACAAACCACGGGAAAAAATATGCCGCTTACCGCAGGCAACATTGAGCACGGCGTCGTCGCTGCGCGTCCGGACCAGATGTACGGCTGGCCCGGCATAACGCGCACGGCAGACAACGAAATACTGGTTTCGGCCTCCGAGCGGATATATCATGTTGCCCCGCAGGGCCGGACCGTGGTGATGCGCTCGGCCGACGCCGGCAGAACCTGGAGCTTGCCGCAGGAGATCTACAACAGCGAGCTGGACGACCGTGATGCCAGCCTCCAGACGATGCCCGACGGGACGATTGTCCTGACCTCGTTCAGCACCACGGATTGGGTGCCTTATATCTTGTCCGGGACGTTTATCGAGGGTACGCCGATCCCCGAGAGATGGCTCTCCCAATGGCAGGCTCTCTGCGAACGCCAAGGCCTGACCGGGGAGCAGCCCCAGCGAGATTGGTTGATGCGAACAGAGGACGGAGGACGCACCTGGAGCCGCCCGATTGATACGCCCACCGGCCAGCATGCCGGGCCGGGTGTGCTGGCCGATGGGCGACTGATCTACGTGGGGCTCGGGCCCGTTGAAAAGCGCGCCGGAATCTGCGCCTGGGAATCGACAGATAAGGGCGACACCTGGGAGAAAGTCGGTGAAATACCCCGTTCCAAAGAAACGCCCGAGGAAATGGGGATGGATGAAAACCATCTGGTCGAGATCAGTCCCGGACACTTGCTGGTGTTGTTCCGGACCGGGACCGGCGACTGGGATAATCAATTCCTGCATCAGTCCCATTCATACGATGCGGGGCGCACCTGGTCGGAAGCCGAGCGGCTTCCCGTCTGGGGGTACCCGCCACACCTGACGGTATTGAGCTCGGGCGCCATCCTCTGCACCTATGGGCATCGGAATGTGCCGTTGACCATCCGGGCGATGCTCTCCTATGATGAGGGGCAGACGTGGGATTACGAAAATTTCATCACCCTTTACGAACTGACTGCATCGCATGATTTCGGCTACCCCGTCTCTGTGGAACCGGAACCCGGGGAGATCCTGACGGTCTATTATCTCAATAAGAAATACGTCCTGGTGGACGGTAAATATTTCCATCTGCCGTATACTGAAGATGCCGGCGGCATCATGTCCGTCCGCTGGACGCTGAAATAACCCACAAGCCTTCCAGGGAAACCACCATGGCACCGACCTGCGTCGATTTCGGGCTCGAACCCGCCGAATTCAAGGACAACGGTCATGCCGCCTTCGAGGACATGATCCCCGGCCAGACGACCGATCGCCCGCACCCGGCCTTGCCGGTCCTGCTGGAAAGCGGCGAGGATCGCCAACCCAAGGTCGCCCAATGGTTCACGTAATAGGCAAACCCACTCGAATAAGCATATGAAACGACTCAACGTCATCTATCTCCAACAAAAAGGCGCCGACCCACTGTGGGACGAGGTCATCACCTCGATGCTCGGGGAACATCACGATGTCCGCGTTTACGACCCGGCGCAACCCGCCGGCGAACAGTTCCAGGGCATGGATGCCGTTGTGGACATGGGCGGCGCGTCGGCCTGCCAGGAACTGGTTGATGCGGCAACCGGCGCGAAACTGTGGCAGATCGTAACGGTCGGGTATGACTTTTTCGACCTGGACATGTTAAAGCGGGCAGGCATCCCCGTATGCCACTGCCCCGGTGCCACCAGCGCGATCGGCCTGGCCGAAGCAGCGGTGATGTTCATCCTGATGATCGTGCACCATTATAATGAATCGCAGGAGACGCTCGCCCGCGGGCAACTCTACCTCCCCATGGGTGACGAGGTCGAGGACAAGGTCCTTGGCTTGATCGGGTTCGGCGCCAGCGCCCGGGTGCTGGCCAGCCTGGCCAAGCCCCTGGGGATGCGGCTGATGATCGTCGAGCCGAGAGAAATAGAGCCCGGGGTATTGGCGGAATTCCAACCGGAATATGTCGGGACACCGGCCGCAATGGACCGGATTTTCCGCGAAGCGGATTTTGTCTCCCTGCATCTGCCATTGACACCTGAAACGAAGGGAATCGTGAGCGCCGAAAAAATTGCCATGATGAAGCCGACCGCCTGCTTCATCAATATCGCCCGCGGGGACCTGGTCGACCAGGAGGCATTGTACAGCGCGCTGCTCGAAAACCGCATTGCCGGCATCGGCACCGACGTGCATGCCGGTAAATATCCCGACTCGAAGCACCCGGTCTATCAACACCCACAGTTCTACACCCTGCCGCATGTGTCCGGCACAACACGGGGAACGGTCCGCCGACGCAGCCAAATTTGCGTCGACAACCTGAACCACCTCGCCAGTGACGAACCCCTGCACCATCGCATCGACCAGTGAACCGGCAACCGGCGGCCACGGCCCCGTTCGCAACACCGGCAAAGAGCCACGGCACGGTGTTCGTAGTGCTGGATTCGGCATCATTCATGCTATGTTAGGTGAGTTCCGATGGCGCGAATCGCGCCACGACGACCGGCCGCTGTCCGCCGGCGGACATATCACAGGGCACAAAAGATGACATGCAGAGAACGAGTTCTGGCTTCGATGTCGCACCGGCAACCGGATCGCTGCGCCAGCTATCATTGGCTGCCGGACGACACGCTGGCACTGCTGGAAGCACGACTGGGCGTCGATGGCGAGGACGAGGTCGAGGCGGCGCTGGGCATCGACCGCTGGCGCAACGTGGGGGCGGCGCCGCCGCCGACGACGCCGGACCAGGAAAGGCGCATTCGGGAATTCGTGCCGCAACAGTTCCGTAACCGGGACGATGCCGAGGTCACCGCTCAGGGACGTGTCCTCAAGAAGCATCCGGAAGCCGATTACCTCGAGGACGTTCTGTACAGCCCGCTGCAGGAGCTCGAAGATGTCGCGGCGCTCGACGACTATCCGTTTCCCGACCCCGCGTCGATCGTCGCCGATGACGAGCTGGTGACCCTGGTGCAGAATCTCAAGGCGACCGATGCCGTCGTCCTCGCCATGGTCACGCAGCCATTCAAGGGCGCCTGGTACTTGCGCGGGTTCGAGAACTTCCTCTGTGACTTTCTCGTGAACCCCCAGTTTGCCGAGCACCTGTACGATCGGCTCTATGCAACGGCAACGGCACAGTGCGTGGCCGGCGCCAAGGCCGGCGCGGACATGGTGCAGATCGTCGGTGACATTGCCATGCAGGACCGCCTGATGATGGCGCCGGACACGTGGCGCCGTTTCGACCGGCCCAGGCTGAACGCAATGATCGAGGTGGTGCGGGCGGCCGTCCCCGACGTTCGCATCGGCATGCACTCGGACGGCAAGGTCACGGATATCGTCCCGGACCTGATCGCTGCGGGCATCGAGATTCTCAATCCGATCCAGCCCGAATGCATGGATCCGCTCGACGTCAAGCGGCAGTGGGGCGACCGCCTGGTGCTCCACGGTTGCGTCAGCATACAGCGCACGATCCCATTCGGCAGCCCGGCGGACGTCAAGCGGGAGATCCACGAGCTGATCGACGGTTGCGGGCGTGACGGCGGCCTGATCATCGGACCTTCCAACGTCCTGATGAAGGAGTTCCCGCTCGACAACATCATCGCGATGTACGAGGCAGTGACCGAGCATGCCGGGACGCCCTGACCAGCGGTCAATCGATCCGGACCCCCTCGGCGAGACCGCGAAGGAGCTTCAGCAGCCCCGGAACAAGACCCGGTTCCTGTACGGCGCGGCTTGCCTTGTCAATCTCCAGCACAGTGGCCCTCGAGCCACTGCACGTGTTCCGGCTCGTACTCACGGGGAGTGATCGCCACCTGGACGCAGAGGCCGCGCGCCGGCAGTTCGCGGATGCACAAGTCGGCGGTCTCGATGTCGGGTGCCACCAGCAGCAGCGGTTTCTCTTCCAGGATGCGCCGGGCCGCCGGCAACATGACCGACAACGGCGGGCCGCCCACGTTGTGCTCCAGGACCACCTGCTGCACCGTCAGGTCCGTCAGTTCCAGCAGCAGGTCGACATGCTGCTGTGCGGAGCCGTGCAGATGGAACGAGGTGTAGGGGAAATGTGCTGCCGCCTTCTGATCCAGTGGCAGGATAAACTCCCTGTACATCTGCGGCGAAATCAGCGGTGCGAACTCGTTCTGCAGACTGACGGCACGGCCCGGGGCCCACATCTTGACCCACGTCGAGCCGCCGCCATGGAACGGCGGGATGAGCGCCATGCACGCGTCGACAATGTCCAGCCACAGATCCGACAACTCATCCAGGATCTTGTTGACCGCATCCGGGTTCTCGACCAGGTCGAGGCACAACTTCTGCTGGCCGCGCAGCTGCGCCAGCGTGTACAGCGGCCGATGCAGCGGTGGATGCGCCACGGGGAAGCGGCCGTCCGCCAGCCTGACCAGCGCCCGGGTGCACTCGAGCAGCTTTTGCAGCCACGGGTTAGCGCTGTCAAAGGTGATCGGCGGCCGGTCGTCATACGACTCGAGCAGCGGCTGGGCATACACGGATTCGACGCCGCCGACGATGGTGCAGCCGATCATGCCCTCGACCCACGGGATGCTGAAGGCGGGCGCGAACGGTTGAATCATGTCGGTGACCAGCGTTTCGCTGCGCTGGAAGGCGCGCTCGATGTACGGCAGGAACTCAGCCGGCCGGACCTGGCCGGGTGAGATCGGGTCGCGCCCCACCATCTCGAGGAAACCGGGCAGGGTCCGAATCTCGGGCTCCCACAAGAGGCCGATCAGCGGCCGGGACACGGGCTCACGGTTGAGCCAGGCCTCATAGCGCGCGATTCGATCTGTGATGGCTATCGACATCCTGATGTTACCCTTGCGGATTCCCCGCCTGAATTCGCTCTTTCGTTCCCGCGTGCGCGACCTCTTTTTCGCGGCTATGGTAGGTTATCGTTAAATCGGAGACGTGCAACTTCGGTTCGAGCAAATTGGTGCCGTGAGCGGACAATCTCAACCCCCTGGCCGGAAACGGCGTGCCCGCCAGTCGCGGGCCGCGAACCGCGGGCACGCGGCGGCTGACCCAGGCGCGGGATCGGAAACCACCGGCATTGGTAACAACAAGGGAAAAATCATGGGCTATCGCGAACTTTTTCAACAGATAATGCACTTTGGCGAATTCGACCAAATGCCGGTCATCCATTGGGCAACATGGCCGGAGACCCTGGAACGCTGGTATCAGGAGGGTTATCCCGAAGAGTGCGATCCCCACGAATACTTCAACGCGGTACCCCAGTGGGCGAAGCTCGACGCCAACCTGTCTCTTCTTCCTGAATTTGAGGAACAAACCCTGGAAGAAACTGACGACTACCGCATCTTCCGCGCCATTGATGGGGTGATTCAACAGGACTGGAAAAACAGCAGTTGCATCCCCCACTACATCGATTTCACATTGAAGGAAGCCAAGGATTGGCCCGCGTTCAAGGAGCGCTTGCAGCCGGACCCGGCCCGCATCCCCGATGACCTTGAACAACAGATAAGAGATGTCGATGGTTCCGGTCTTCCGGTTGTAATCGGCACTGCTTCAATGATGGGCTGGATTCGAAATTGGATGGGTGTCGAGAACATGTCGTACCTGATGTACGAGAATCCTGAAGTCTACTCGGACATGGTCAAGACACTCGCGGACCTGACCTGCTGGAGCCTGGATGAAATATTGCCGACCGCCAGGAAGGTCGGCCTGGTGCCGGATTTGGGATTCGGCTGGGAGGACATTTGCGGCAAGACCGGCCCGTTGGTGAGTCCCACCATTTTCGATCAGCACGTGGCCCGGGGATATCGGCAGATTCGCGACACCCTCGACAGCCACGGCATTCATCTCTATGGCCTTGATTCAGACGGCATGGTGGAGCCGCTCATTCCAAACTGGATGAACGCCGGGATTAATGTAATGTTCCCCCTCGAGCCCGGCACGTGGGGCGCCACTCCTGAACGCGTGCGGGAGCGTTTCGGCAGGGAACTGCGTGTTTTAGGCGGCTTCGACAAACTGGTTCTCGAGAAGGATCACGCAGCTATTGATGCCGAGCTGGCATCGCATGTTGAATTGATGAAACAAGGTGGCTTTATTCTCATGCCAGATCACCTGATTACTCCCGGCACTCCGTTGGCAAACTACAAATACTACCTGGAACGCGTTCGAACGCTCCGTTTCTGAGTTATCGAAATCCCCCCATGAAACCCAACAACCCCTTGCACAGCGACTTCGCATCCGGCGCCGGACGCGTCACCGGAAGCGCCTGAAGGCAGAGCAGATGCGCGCACATTATCTACAGCATGTTCCTTTCGAGGGGCTGGGCAGCATTGATCCATGGCTGCGAAATGCCGGGTATGAAATAACCAGTACACAGTTTTACGAATCCAAAGAACTGCCCGGGGCGGAAGAGGTTGATTTCCTGGTTGCCATGGGTGGGCCAATGAGCGTTAACGATGAACAGGATTACCCTTGGCTGGTGGATGAAAAGAGATTCATGAAAAGGGTGATTGAAACAGGAACACCTACCCTGGGTATTTGCCTGGGAGCGCAACTTATTGCCGATTCGATGGGCGCAGAGGTGTTTCCAAACATCGTCAAGGAAATAGGCTGGCTTCCAATTCAGGCGGTAAAGTCAGCAAGTACTGATGTTTTTCGGTTTCCCGGGGAAATTGAAGTGTTTCACTGGCATGGTGAAACATTCAGCTTGCCACCGGCAGCGGTGCGGATCGCTGAAAGCAAAGGCTGTGAAAATCAAGCTTTTCAACTGGGCAACACGGTTATCGGCTTACAGTTCCATCTTGAAACAACGCCCAGTTCAGCACAGGCAATTGTCGCCAATTGCCGGGATGAATTGGTTGAAGGTGAATATATCCAAGCGGAAAAAGACATCTTGTCCGCACCCCATGAGCGATACAGTTCAATAAATGGCATGATGAGCAATATCCTTGAATACCTGCACAAAAATAATGGCTGACCAGGCGCTGCCAACTTTCCGCAGGGCGCCGCGTTGTACCCCGGAACGGCAACGCGTTGAGCCGCCGGTACTGGTTGCTACTGGAAGAGCGCGCCCATGAACACCGTTCCAAACGTGGTGCAGAGCCCGGCGTCCGGGGACATAAAAATCCTTCGTGAGCTCGCGAAGCAGTTGGCCGAGATTGCCGCGGATCCCGTACAGGAGCAAAGGCGCGAACTGTGGTCGAGGCATTTCAGCCTGGAAAAGACCAGGACACCGGTGCTCGTTTCCGTCACCATCTGGACGGCGTGGGGCCGGCAGACGTTCGGCGACCACGCCATGCAGTGCGCCGACCCGTTCTTCCGCGGGCACGAGCGTGAACTGCGCATGCGCCTGTTCCAGGCCGGCCTGGGAGACGATTTCATCCAGGAACCCTGGGTGATGCAGCGCGCCGCGCTCCTGGGCGACTGGGACAGCCCCTGGGGCTTGCGCTTCGAACGCAACGAGCCCGACATGGACGGCGGCGCCTACAAGCCGAGAGCACCGCTCACGGACTGGCAGGACCTCGAGAAGATAACGCCGACGCCGCATGGGATCGATCGTCAAGAAACCGCGCGCAACGTCGAGCGCATCACCGAGGCAATCGGCGACATCCTGCCGGTCGACGTGGTGCCCGGCCCCTCCGGCCCGTTTTACTGTGACTTAAACGCGGACCTGGCGACGAACCTGGCCAGGCTGCGCGGGCTGGACAGGCTGATGATGGATATGCACGAGTACCCGGACGAGCTCCACGCGCTGCTGGCGCTCATGCGCGACGGTGTGCTCGCCAACAACCAGGCGGCGGAAGAGGCCGGCGACTACAGCCTGACGACCCAGTACAACCAGGCCATGACCTACGCGCTGGAGCTCGAGCGCCCGGCGCCCAACTCCAACCCGCGCCGGCGCCAGGCGCTGTGGGGGTTCTGTGCGGCCCAGGAATACACGCTCGTTTCACCGCGATTCCACGAAGAGTTCCTGCTGCAGTATCAGCGGCCGATCATCGAGAACTTCGGACTGGTACACTACGGTTGCTGCGAAGACCTGACGCGAAAAATCGACATACTGCGGAGCGTCAGGAACCTGCGCAGTATCGCGGTCGCGCCGGCAGCGGACCTGGCCGCATGCGCCGGGCAGATCGGCACCGACTATGTGCTCTCGTGGCGGCCGAGCCCGGCCGAGATGGTGTGCTGTGATTGGGACGAGGACTTTGTCAGGGCGGCGATTCGGCAGGGATTGAATGTTTGCGCCGGCAACGTTGCCCACGTCCTGTTGAAGGACATCGAAACCGTCCAGGACGACCCGACACGGCTCGCACGATGGGTTCGGATCGTCAAAGAGATCGTCAATGAATGAGTTGCCCGGTCATCGCGAAGAATGCGGAGGCCGCAGATAAAGAAGATAAAGCCCGTATCGGCCGCCTGCCGGCGAGCCGCGAGACGTTCGCCGGACCGGGCCTGCAGCAACCGCTTGTTTCATTGCAGCAGACCGGCTGTTCAACCACGGTCAAAAATGAATGCCCTCGAAAGACAGGAACCAAGAGCCAGCCTGGAAACCCATGAAACCTGAAGCCTCAAGATCCTTCGCCGCCCTGGGAGAATTCCGTCCTGCCGGCGACCTGTGGACCCGCCTCAGCCGCAACTACAACCGGCTCGAGGAAGAAAAATACTGGCCGGAAAACGTTTTCCAGCGAGAAATAGCACACGAGACCTGGCCCGGCGACACCGAAGGCCGCACGATGCTTGCCTGGATTCTGCTGGCGCAGGCGACCGGCCGCGCGCCGCGCTGCCTCGAGCGGGTCCTCGAAATGTGGCCGGCCGAGCTGAACGAGCACGGCTACTTCGGCAAGCTCTATACGGACGGCATCAGCGAACAGCAGTTGTCCGGTCACGGTTGGGTCCTGCGTGCTCTCGCGGAGCTGCACCGTTGGCGGGGCGACGATCTGGCGGAACAGTTCGCGAAACCCATCGTCGAGAGCCTGATCCTGCCCACCGCCGGCCAGTATGCGGCCTATCCTATCGATCCTGCCGAGCTTGCCGAAGCAGGCGAGTACAGCGGCAGTCAGTACAAACAGCTTGGCCGCTGGATCCTGTCGACCGACGTTGGCACCGTCTTTAATTGTCTGGATGGCGTGGTTGATGTCCATGACGTGTTTCGAGATGACCGATTGCCGCCGGTCATCGAGGAAATGATCGGCCGCTTTCTGGAAATCGACCTGGCTGCGGTCAGGGCACAGACACATGCATCCCTGACGGCATGCCGCAGTATCCTGCGGTGGGCAAATTCAACGGCGGACACCTCGCTGATCGGCGAGGTTCAGAACCGGTACCTGATCTATACCGACCAGGCGTGGACCGAACATCACGCCAATTTCAACTGGTTCAACCGGCCGGAGTGGACGGAGCCCTGTGCCATTGTCGATTCACTCAT
>JASLZG010000155.1 GCA_030754995.1 Lentisphaeria bacterium | reverse complement strand
GGCCGCGCCGCCTACGAAATCCTGCACGGCAATGAACTGATCGGCGTCAAGCCAGGTGAACTGGGAACCAAGCCCACCGACCACGCCTATGTCCTTGCCCGGCTCGCCGTCCAGTAGCCGGCGCGAGTTGCTTCGCACAGGGGATTCAGGGCGCTGTTTTCACCTCTCCTGGCGCCGCCTCGAATGCCTGAAATTCCGCTTGCAAGTACCCCGTAAAGGCGTACCATATTGGCCGCCACGTGAGCCCCCCCCCACTCCCCTCGCCTCAAACAGACAAGCCACGGCACTCACCCCAATTCTCAATTGTATAGGCAGTGATCATGATTCGACGACTGTTACCACGTTTTTCGCGCTCCCTCGCCGCCGCCGGCTGGGTCGCGGCGATTCTTCTGGGCGGCTGCGGCGAGAAGGCCGTAGACGAACAAATCCGGGCCAACGAACTGCTGGTCCAGGGGAATTTCAGCGCGGCAATTCAAGCCTACAACGAGGTCATCGCAATGACCTCGGCGAACGAACCTGAGATCCTCGCGGGCGCCTACCACAACCGCGGTTTCAGCTTCTACAACCAGCGCCAATACCAAAAGGCTATTGACGACTACGACATGTCGATCTCGATCGACGACCGCAACACCGACTCCTACATCAACCGGGCCAACGCCTACGTCGCGCTGGCGATGAATGACGAGGCCCTGGCCGATGTCTCGAAAGCGATCGAGCTGTCCCCGGAGTACCCCGTGGGCCACTCAAATCGTGCCATGGTCTATTATTTCCTGGACCGCACCACCGAAGCGCTTGTCGACATCGACAAGGCCGTCGAACTGGCGCCGGGGAGTGCCCTTTTTCATTTCTATCGCGGCGAGATTCACGTCAAGGCAAAGGAATACGCCATCGCCATTGCTGACTACACCTCGGCCTGTGAGTTGAACGCCGACGTGCCACACGGACTCATCGGCCGCGGCAACTGCTATGCTGCCATGGGCTATTTCGACAAAGCCATCGTCGACTTTGAGCTGGCCCTGGTGATTGCCCCGGGAAATGCCGAACTCTTGCAAGCCTGTGCCTGGGCCCTGGCAACCGCAACCCAGCCGGGGTTCCGCAACGGCAGGCGCGCCGTCACCGTCGCCACCAAGCTTTGCGAACTTCGCAAAAAATCCTGGCAAGCCTTCGATACGCTGGCGGCGGCACAGGCCGAGGCCGGCCAGTTCGACAAGGCGTCGGAAGCGGTCGCCAAGGCACTTGAACTCGCCCCGGCCGCCGAACGCCCGGCGGTCGAGTCCCGCGCTGCAGCCTATGCCGCAATGAAACCTTATCACCAGCCGGCGACCGCCAAGATACCGCTTTTGCCGGAACCGCCAGCCGCCGACAAGCCAACGGTCGACGATAGTGGCGATGCTACAGCGGGCTCCCCAAAAAAGGCCCCGGAAAAACCTGCACCGTAAAGAATCCAGTTCATACCGCCAACCAAAGCCGGCCAACCGTGAATTCCGATGCGTTCCCAGCCGCTCTCGAAGACCGGGGCTTCTACATCGCCGAAGATCTGATCGACCAGGCGACCATTGCTGCAGCCGTCGCCGAAGTGGGCCGCCTCCACGAACTGTACATTGAGCTGGAGGCACAGGACCCGGAGTCGGTCGAGGCGCACTTCATGATCGAACCGTTCGCCCAGTCCCACCGGCAGACGGACGGCATGCCGGTACTGCGCAAGATCGAGCAGGTCCAGATCTATTCCGACTTCTTCGAGCGCCTGCCAAGGACGCCCGCGCTGGTCGACCTGGTATCCGCCTTTATCGGCCCCGATATCCTGCTGTTCCGCAACACCCTCATGCTCAAGCCCGGCAATCACGGTTCGGCACACCGGCTGCACCAGGATTCACCATACTGGCACATGGAACCGGCGACGCAGATCACCGTCAGCATCGCACTTACCGATGCGACCATCGACAACGGCTGCTTCCAGGTCATTCCGGGCAGTCACAAATCGGGGTTGCAGGACTGGGGTGCCATCTTCCGCGCCAGCAACACACTCACCGATCGTGACGACATCGACCTGTCCTCCCTGATACAGGTGCCGTTACGCGCCGGCAGCGCCATCTTCTTCGACAGCAAGCTGGTGCACGGCTCAGCTGCCAACACGACGCCGAACCCCCGCAACACGGCGCTGTACGCCTACTTCCCGCCGAACGTCCGCTACTGCCCGCCAGAGGGATACGGCAGTCATCAAAAAACCTGCCCGGTGATCCGCGGCTGTGGGGGACAAAGCGAACTGGTGTTTACGCCGGAGTGACCCAAGGGACATCAAGGGCAGGAACAACGAATCAGTCTCGGGCAGAATTCCAGGAATCCTAAAGCCGCGCCTGCACAAACGCACCCAGCCGTTCGATGGCGTCCGCCAGCAGCGCGTCCTGCGTTGCGTAGCAGATGCGCGCCCAGCCTTCGCCGCCGGCGCCGAACGCCGCGCCCGGTGCCACGACCACGCCGGTCTCGCGCAGCAACTCCTCGCAGAAGGACACGCTTGCGGTGCCCTCCGGCAGCTTGAAGAAGGTGTAAAACGCACCGTCCGGCCGCGCTGCGGTCAGGCCGGCGATGGCATTGAGTTTATCCATCGCCAGATCGCGCAGCCGCGTGTAGCGCGCCAGGCTTTCAGCAATGAACGGCTCGCCGTCGCGCAGCGCGGTGATCGCCGCGACCTGCGCCATGCTCGGTGCGTGCGACGTCACGAACTCCTGCATCTGCGCCATCTTCAGCGCCACCTCCGGCGCGGCAATCAGGTAGCCGAGGCGCCAGCCGGTCATGCAATAGGTCTTGGAAAAGCCGTTGAGTACGATCAGATGATCGTCCGGCTCACTGAGCTTCAGGAACGACGTGCGCCCCGCTTCCGTGTAGGTGATGCGGTCGTAGATCTCGTCGGCAAGCAGGAACAGTTTGTGCCGGCGGCAAAATTCGAGCAAATGCTTTTTCTCATCGACCGTCATCACCCAGCCGGTCGGGTTCGACGGGGAATTGGCGTTGACCAGGCGAATTTCCGGGTAGTTGCGTACCGTCTCCTCGAGCTTGTCGAAGTCGAGCCAGAAGCGCTGCGCCTCGGCATCGAACGACAACGCCAGCTCGTGCACGTCGGCACCGACAAGTTTCGCGGCCCCCGTGAAGTTCGGCCAGGCCGGCGTGATGTTGATCATCCCGTCGCCCGGATTCAGCAGGCCGGCCATGCACAGAAAAATCGCCTGCATGGTGCCACAGGCCAGAACCACATGGTCGCGGGTAATAGGGTGCGCGTGGAATTCGGCGTAGAACCGGATCAGCTCGTCGCGCAGGTCGAGGCGCCCGGCATTCGGCTCGTAAAAGACCGCTCCGTCCTGCAACGCCTTGGCGCCGGCGTCGACGATGAACGGCGGCGTGCCCAGGTCCGGTTCACCAAAGTGCAGCGCGACGAACGACATGTCCGGGCGCTCCGACTTCAGGGTCATGTAGAGATTGTGCAGTTCTCGAATCTGCGACGGCGCGATTTCCGCCAGCCGGTCAGCCAGTGGAAGGGGCGTTTTTTCAACCGTCAGTGACATCGGGCATCATCCGTATGAAAATTGTCATCGTGCGTTCCCCGGCACAAAGTGGCCTGGCATCCCCATTGACTTCCGCCGGGGTAAAACTACTATTGTGGGATTTCATCCGGCATAATGCAAATCACAACCGCAGGTTTTAGGCGTCAGGAGAGAATCGGCAACCGCAAGGCAAACACCGAACACCTGAAACCTCCACAAAGTTCGGAGACCATAATGAAACCACTGATAG
Source organism: Lentisphaeria bacterium (assembly GCA_030754995.1). GTDB lineage: Bacteria > Verrucomicrobiota > Lentisphaeria > JABSQK01 > CAJWLW01 > CAJWLW01. The sequence continues at coordinate 7,006 of JASLZG010000155.1, read as the reverse complement.
TCAGAATCGACGAGATCATGGAAGGGCTCAAGCAGGTCGACCCCATACAGGCAATTGAAGAAGGATTTATTGCGTATTCGGACGGCAAGGTGAACGTGCCGGATCCCGGCGAACTGCTTTTCGAGGACCCGCCAGGGCAGGCGCACATCAAGTACGGCGCCATCAAGGGCGACGATTACTACGTCGTGAAAATCGCCTCCGGGTTCCCCGGCAATACTGCCCTGGGCCTCTCGCGGATCCAGGGCATCATGCTGCTCTACAACCAGAATACCGGCGAACCCGAAGCGTTCCTGCTGGACAACGGCTACCTCACGACCATCCGCACCGCGGCCGCCGGGGCGGTCTGCGCCAAATACCTGGCACCGAAAAAGGTTTCGCGCATCGGGGTCTTCGGTGTCGGCATCCAGGGACAGATTCAGACGAAGTTTCTCGCCGGCGTCGTCGACTGCCGCGACCTCATTGTCTGGTACCGTGAAGAAGACCCGCTGGACGAATACCTGGAGACCGCCGAGGCGGCGGGCTTCACCGTCACCCCGACATGCGACCCTGGCGAGATTGCCGACAGCTGCAATCTCATCGTCACCTGTACACCGTCGCACAAACCGCTGCTGCAGGCCGACCAGGTCCGACCGGGCACGCACATTACCGCGCTCGGCTCGGACACTCCCGAAAAAATCGAACTCGACTCGCAGATCCTCGCCGACGCTGACGTTGTCGTCGCCGACAGCCTGCTGCAAAGCCGCACGCGCGGCGAGATTTCGCAGGCCACCCGCGCCGGGAAAATCACCGAGGAGAAGGTGGTCGAACTGGGCAACGTCATCGCCGGCAAATCACCCGGCCGCACCTCCGACGACCAACTGTCGGTCGCCGACCTTACGGGCGTCGCCGTTCAGGACATCCAGATCACCAAGGCCGTGTTCAAAGCACTGCAGCAAGGCGGCTTGGACGCATGATAATGCGTGTGGGCGGAGCGAGCTACGGACAGCCCGGCCCTACCATTCCAGATCTTCCTCGTTGCCGCTCAATTCGGCGAAGCGGCGCTCGAGGATCTGCTCACGTTTGGCGGCACGCTTCTTGATAATCGTCGTCATCTCGACCAGCTCGGCTTTCATTTGACGAACCTCGTGCTGCTGAAGCGCCTGCTTCTGTTCGAAAAGCTCGACGAGCAGGCGCCGTAGTTTTTCTTCCAGCTTTCGAAGCTCAGGCTCGACCCGGGCAAGCGTCCCCGCATGGCGCGCCTGTTCGCGGCGGTCACGGATCGCATCGCCGAGTTGCCAGCTGCGGTACTCGCCCCGGTGATAGTTCAACCAGCGATTTGCCAGCTGCGGGTCGTGCGCCGACAGTTCGCGGTATTCGACATAGCGTTCGACCGCTTCCATGACGGTCTTGATCGCCTCCTCACCCTCCCCGTTGATCGCTGACTCGATCGCCTCGAGTATCTCCGGCGCCTCGGCCTCGCAGAAATCCCTGAGTTCCTCGAACTCCACGTCGTGTCGACGGCACATCAATTCGATCGTGTCCATGACACGTCCGCCCCCGCGCCGCTCACGGTCATCCCGCTCGCCGGGACGCTCCCAACCCTCCCGCTCACCACGGCGCTCACGGTCATCCAGCTCGCCGCGCCGCTCACGGTCATCCCGCTCGCCGGGACGCTCCCAACCCTCCCGCTCGCCACGGCGCTCACGGTCATCCCAGTCTTCCCGGTCGGCGGCAATTAAATTGATGGCGACGACAATAAGAACAGATGCATAAATCGTGACTCGCCCCATTACAAACTCCACAGTTGTTGGTCAGTCGGCAGAAACCCAGATACACTACACAGAATTTCACTTCCTGCGACACGGATGTCTTGACTTTTATGCCCCATCCTCTCAAGTTCATCCGGACAGGGAGCACTAAACGCTAAAACAGGAACCCGGGAGTACACATAGTGGAACCCATCCTTGCGGATCTCGGCACCTTTGGATTCACCTTCCGATCGCTGGGCGTGCACGGTTTCGGCATCTCGGCGTCAAGCAACTTCGCGGTGCTCTACGAAGCGTCGCAGCAGTATCTGCGCAACGGCCCGCCGCTGTCGAAGGAGCTCGTCGCCCGGGCCGCACTGGAGTTTGAACGCCGCCTGGCGGACGGTGCCGGACTCGCTGCCGACGACGTCTACCCGATTGCCATGGGCGGGCTCAACACCGTGCACACATTGCCGATGAGCGGCCGTGGCAAACCCGTCGCCGACGGCGAGGTCGTGGTCAACAACATCGAGGTCGATCCCCACTGGTTCTCGCGGCACGTGATCATGGCGTTCAATCCGAACGCACAGCGACATGACGTGCCCGGACTGCTCGGCCGTCTCTTCCGGCATCGCCGGCGCAAAGAGTTCGTCAAACGCATGAGCCGGCTCTCGCTCAACTGCGCCAACGCCATCAAGCGCCGGGACATTCGCGGGCTCGGCCGGCAGATCAAGGAGTACGTTGAACTGTACGACCTTTGGAGCGCCGGCAACTACTCGGCGTACTCACACGACATGGCGGGCAAACTGAAGGCCGGTCTCAAAAGGAAACTCTGCGCCTGGAAACCGCCGGGCGCCGGCGCCACCCAGGCGATCGCCGCCTTCGTTGCCGACGAACAGGCGGGAAGCGCCGCGATCAAGATCTTCAACAACGAAGGCTGGTGGGCAACCCCGGCCTATATCACCGGCGACTTGTCGGCGGAGTTCATTCGCTCCGACGGCCAGGTACGCTTCACGGCCGGGCACCGGCTCGACCTGATCGGCTCGGCGGATCTCGGACAGGACCCGAAAATCAATACACCCGGCATCTGCTGCGCCTGTGCCATCGAGCCCAGGACCGAACTGGTCATCCACGCCGAGAACGAATCATGAAAATCACCGCCCTCAAAACCTATCCTTTCTCGGTGCCGACAGGCGGCAACTCCCGCGACCCGCACAGCGGCGAACTGCTGTGCAGCACAATGAAAAGCTGGCTCTTCGTCAAGCTTGAAACCGATGCCGGCATCAGCGGCTGGGGCGAAGGCAGCGGCGAATGGCTGGTGCCGCAGGTCGAGGCGGTGCTGCAGGTGCTGTGGCCGCTGCTCGTCGATCGCGACCCGACCCAGGTCGAGGCGCTCTGTGAAGACCTCTGCAACCGCTCGCCATGGAAAACCGGCCCGATCAACGGCACCGCTGTCGCCGCCATCAACATGGCCCTGTACGACATCTGCGGCAAGGCCTGGGACGTGCCGGTCTACACCATCCTGGGCGGCAAACGCCGGGACCGCGTGCAGGTGTACGCCAGCGGCGGCCTCGTCGAGACGTCACCGGAAGACGCTGCGGAGACCGCCAAACGGTTCATCGCCGAAGGTTATTCCGGCATCAAGGGCAACCCGCTCGAGGCGCGGCGCTGGCCAATGGACATGTCGTCGATCGAGCGCAGCCTCGCCGCCACCGCCGCCGCCCGCGAGGCCATGGGGCCGGACGGCGCGATCCTGCTCGACACGCACGGCAGCCCGACGCCGGAGCTGTCGATCGAATTTGCGCGGCGTGTCGCCCCATACACCCCGCTGTTCATCGAGGAACCGCTCAAAGTCGGCTCGGTCGATGCGCTGCTGGACATCACCCAACGCAGCCCCGTACCAATCGCGACCGGCGAGAAACTTTTCACCGTGCGCGATTTCGACGAACTCATTGGCCGCCGCGCCTGCGCTTTCCTGCAGCCGGACATTACGCATTGTTACGGCATCGGCGCGCTTCGACAGATCGCCGCCGACGCCGAAAAACAACAGATGCTGATGGCGCCGCACAACGTCGCCGGCCCGATCGGCACCGCCGCCACGATCCACACCGATGCGGCCATCCCGAATTTCCTGATCCAGGAAATGTGCCCGTCCTACTTCGACATGTTCTCCGACTACGCCGAGCACGACTGGACCATCGCCGACGGCTACATCAACGTCAGCGACCGGCCCGGATTCGGCATCGAGGTGAAGGAGGCAGACATCGCCAAGTTGCCGCACGAACCCATGGCCTACCGCCAATACCGCCACACCGACGGCAGTTGGAAAGGCTGGTGACCGGCTGGCACGGCGCCCGTCCCCATAGCACGGCAAAGCGAATCCGCCTACTGGCGCGGCCACCGCGATGCGTGTAATGTTCGTCTTCGGCAACCCGTGACGGCCGGCGTCGACAACGCGGCGCCCGGGTTTCTCCTTCTTTTCAAAACGGGCTTGCCACACCGCCAACCGGCCGGCTGAACCGGAGTCCCATGAAACCAAATCGTTTCAAGAAACTGTACGCCGAGGGCAAGGTGCCCGTCGGCCATATGCTTTTCGAGTTCACGACGCGCGGCATCCCCGAGATCCTCGAAGTTGCCGGTTCCGATTTTGTCGTCATCGACATGGAGCACAACGCCTTCAACATGGCCGACACTGCCGATTTGATTTCGTGGTTCCGGGCCACCGACATCGCAGTGTTCGTGCGTGTGCCGGAGGTGCATTACAGTCATATAGCCCGGGTCATGGATTCCGGCGGCCACGGGGTGATGGCACCGAATGTCAAGAGTGCCGGGCAGGCCCAGGCCCTGGTCGATGCCGCGAAATACCAGCCAATCGGCCAGCGCGGGTTCTACATGGGGTTGGGTCCGAACTCCGACTACCGGGGATTCCCGCCAGCCGAAACCCGGCGGGTGATGGACGAGGCCAATGAGCGGACGACGGTCATTTGCCTGATCGAGCATCCCGAAGGCGTTGCCAACCTGGACGAGATCGCGGCGCTGCCGGGGGTCGATGCGTTGTGCGCGGGCTATGGGGACCTCGCCCAGTACATGGGGGTTCCCGGCGACTTCCAGGACCCTGGATTCCTCGACGCCATGCAGTCGATTGCCCAGGCCGCGAAACGCCACAAAATCCCCGCCATCGTCCAACCGGGTAACGAGGAACAACTCGAGCAGTGGCTTGGACTCGGCTTCACCGCCATCTCCTGGAGCTGCGACATCGCGGTCTACCGTGACGCCCTCAAGGCAGCCACCGACATCACGAAAAAGGCCGTTGGCCGGTGACCGAGCGGCAACTGGCAAATGGCGCGCACCCCGCGCACCAAGCTGCGCCTCCTGAACCTGCCCCGTCGGTAATGACTGGCCTTCTCCCCGCCCTGTTGCTCGCTGTTTGTTTCACCGGCTGCCGCACGGTTGTCGAAACGTCGGCCGGCACCGCGATACGACATCCGGCCGACGGCGCCGTCATGGTGTACGTGCCGGCCGGTGCCTTTACGATGGGCCTCAGCGAAGGGGATGCAGGGACGGTCGCAAAGGATCTCGGGCAGGACGGTGCCGCTAGCCTGTGGGCCTGGGAAGCGTATCCGAAGCGGGTATTACAGCTCGACGGCTATTTCATCGACAAGTATGAAGTGACCGTAACGCAGTGGCAGGCCTACGCTGCGGCAACCGGGGCGGCGACACCGAACCAGACCGAGCGACATTTCGACACGCCGGCGGCACCGCTGATCCCCGCCGCGACGATTTCCTGGAAACAGGCGCAGGAGTACGCCGCCTGGGCCGGCAAGGTTTTGCCGAGCGAAGCACAATGGGAGAAGGCGGCACGTGGCCCCGACGGCCGGCTGTATCCCTGGGGCAACACCGCACCGACACCGGACCGCGGCCATTTCGGCAGCCGCGAGAAAGTGCCGGACCTCTACGCGCTGGTCGGCAGCTATCCGGGGGGCGCCTCGCCGTACGGCGCCCTTGACATGCTGGGCAACCAGTACGAGTGGACGTCGGAATGGCTGGCGCCCTACCCCGGCAATCCGCTGGCATACAAGATGGACGATTACACCCCGGACATGAACGGCTGCCTGCGCGGCGGCTCGTGGTATCACGGCTGGGTCGGGTTTTACGCTGCCAAGCGCTTCGGGCTGCCGCCGGACGAGACCCATTTTCACGTTGGTATGCGCACCGCCTGGCTGCCCCCGCGCGATTACTTTGAATCGGCCGCGTTCAGACGCGACCGCGCCGCTGCGAAAAAACGGGAGCGACAGTTGGCACGGATAAGGCAGTCGTTGGCGGAATAGTTCTGCCGTGAACCGGTCACATGGGAGGGAGGGAAGTACCGTGCTCGAGGAATCTGACCTTTTTGTGAGTGGTACAAACGGTTACCACACCTACCGCATCCCGGCTCTTGTTGTCACCACGGAAGGGACCGTGCTGGCTTTCTGCGAGGCGCGCAGGAACAGTCGCCACGACGACGGAGAAATCGACCTGATGTTGCGGCGCAGCACCGATGGCGGGCGCACCTGGTCAGATGGACAGGTCATCGCCGATGACGGCGACCACACGATGGGCAACCCCTGTCCGGTCGTGAACCAAGGCGACGGCACTGTCTGGCTGCCGTTTTGCCGGGACAACCGCCGCGTCTTCGTCATCAACAGCAAGGACGACGGCCGCACTTGGTCGGCGCCGGCCGAGATCACGAACAACGTCATGGCCCCGGGTTGGCCATGGATCGGCACCGGTCCCGGCCACGGCATCCAACTGCAGAACGGGCGTCTCGTCATCCCGTCCTGGACCGGCAAGGGTCCCCACGTCAGCCGTCAGACGATCGAACGCTCCGTAGTCATTTACAGTGACGATGACGGATTGAACTGGCGTCAGTCAGCGCCTTTCGGTGAAGATGAATCGAATGAATGTGAAGCGGTTGAACTTGTCGACGGGTCACTCTACATGAATATGCGCAGCCTTCCCGAACGACACCAACGATCCTTTTCACTGAGCCGGGACGGCGGCCAATCCTGGTCGAAGGTCGGGTATGACGCCGCCTTGCCGGAACCGAGCTGCCAGGCCAGTATCGTGCGTTTCACTGCGACGACGTACTCCGACAAGAATCGCGTCCTCGTTGCCGGCCCCGCGAATCCGGACGCGCGGGCATGCCTGACGGTGCGGATCAGCTACGACGAATGCCGGACCTGGCCCGCATCGAAGATCCTCTATCCCGGCGCTGCCGCTTATTCCGATCTCACGGTCGCGGA
>JASLZG010000154.1 GCA_030754995.1 Lentisphaeria bacterium | reverse complement strand
GACGAATCAGGCGACGACACAGGCTCGAGCAACAAAACCAATAAAGCAGAGGGTTGAGCACAGCAGCGCTTGTGCGACGAAATATTCATGAGTGAACGGGTTCGAGTACATACCCTGGCCAAAGAGCTGGGCCTCCCCAACAAGGAACTGGTGAACCTGCTGAGAGACGCGGGCCACGAGGTGAAGTCACATCTCACCGGTATCGAAGCGGAGGTTGCCGAGCAGATGCGCCAGCAGCTCGAGAACGGCAACGGCTCAGCGGCTGCCGCCGAAACCGCTGCGCCCCCGCCCGAGCCGGAACCTGCCGAAACAGCACCTGAACCCGCCAAAGAGGAAGCTGCGGACCCGGCAAAGACGAAGGACTCGGCGAAGGGCGGCAAGAGCCGCCGGAAGGAACGGCAGGACAAGTCCGTTAAGTCCCGGACGTTCACTGCACCGGAGCCACAGCAGACCGGTAAAGGCCAGGAGCTCCACCTCAAGCCACCGATCATCGTCAAGGACCTGGCCGAGGCCATGGGCATCAAGCCGGCTGACCTGATCCGTGAATTGCTGACGATAAACGTTTTTGCCAGTATCAACCAGACGCTCGATACGGCACTGGCCCAGCGCGTGACCGACAAGCACGGCTTCAAGATGGTCACCGACAAGCGGCAGAAATCGTCCGCCGCCGCCGCCTCGAACGAGGAACAGCCCGAGGACGTTGTCTTCGACGACGCGGAAGTCGAGGCACGCCCCCCGGTCGTAGCCTTCCTTGGCCACGTCGATCATGGCAAGACCTCGTTGCAGGATTTCATCCGGAAGACCAACGTCACCGAGGACGAAGCCGGCGGCATCACCCAGCACATCGGTGCCACCAATGTCGAGTGGCAGGGGCACAAGATCACGATGATCGACACCCCGGGACATGAAGCCTTCACGAGCATGCGGGCGCGCGGCGCCAACTGTACCGACATCGTCGTGCTGGTCGTTGCCGCCAACGACGGATTCATGCCGCAGACAGTTGAAGCGCTCAACCATGCCCGCGCCGCCGAGGTGCCAATCGTCGTCGCCCTCAACAAGATCGATCTGGACAACGCCAACATCGACCGGGTCCTGGCGAACATGCAGCAGAACGACATGCTGCCGGAACCGTGGGGCGGTGAGTATGGTGTCTGCAACGTTTCGGCGATGACCGGCGAAGGCATAGACGGGTTGCTCGAACGCCTCGTGCTCGAGGCCGAGATGCTCGAGTTGAAGTGCAACTCGAAACTGCCCGCGCGCGCCTTCGTCCTGGAATCACAGCTCGAGCCGAACCTTGGACCGACCGTCAACATCCTGGTTAAGAACGGCACAATCAAAGTCGGTGACGTCGTCATTTGCGACCAGTACTACGGCAAGGTGAAAGCGCTTTTCGACTGCCGCGGCACCCGCATACAATCTGCCGGGCCCAGCATGGCCGTAAAGGTCGTTGGGCTCTCCGGCGTGCCTGATACCGGGTCCGTTATGGCCGGCTGCAAGAATGAGCGGCAGGCCCGGCGCCTGACGACCGAACGCGGTGAGGACGCCCGCAAAGAGCAGCTCACTTCGACCCGCAGTGCCAGTATCGAAGATCTCTTCAACGAGATCGAACAGGAGAACCGCAAGGAACTCAAGGCGATCCTCCGCTCCGACGTGCAGGGGACTTGCGAAGCGGTCATCGAAGCGCTGAACAAGCTGCAGTCCGACAAGATCGATGTCGATCTCGTCCTCAGCGGTGTCGGCTCTGTCACCGAGAACGACGTCATCCTGGCGGCTGCTTCCAACGCCTTGATCATCGGCTTCCACGTCCGGGTTAATCCCGGCGTCAACGCCCTGGCGAAACGCGAAGGCGTGACCATCATGTTGTTCAGCGTCATTTACGAGCTGATCGAGCAGATCCGCAACTCGCTCGAAGGCATGCTCGACCCGGTCGTCCGCGAGGAAGACCTCGGGCGGGCCCAGATTCTGCAGGTCTTCACGATGTCGAAGAATGCCGGCAAGATTTGCGGATGCACCGTCAGTAAAGGGGTCGTCAAGGTCGGTGCCCATGCTCGCGTCCACCGCCAGGATGAACTGATCTACAATGGCACGATCAGTTCCCTGCGCCACTTCACCGACGATGTCAAGGAAGTGCGCCAGGGCTTCGAGTGCGGTATCCGTCTCGACAACTTCACGGACTTTGATGTCGACGACATCATCGAGGTCTACGAATACAAGGAATCCCGTGCTACTTTGTAGCCCGACGGCAGCGCCTGTTACGGGATTACTGTGAGCGTCGTTTCAACGCGTGTCGCATGTGCCCGCTACGGCATCGGTGACTTATGGACCGCATGACCCGCGTCAATGAACTGCTCAAGCGCGAACTCGGCGAAATATTTGAACGCCGGATCTGCGCCGACTTCGATTGCCTGGTCACTGTGACCGCAGTAAAAACATCGCCCGACCTGCACAACGCCCACGTTTATGTCAGCGTCTTCGGCACGGAAGGCCAGCGCAAAGCCGTCCTCGAGGCGCTGCTGAAAAAGCGTAAGGTCATCCAGCGGGAAATGTCCCGGCACGTTATCCTCAAATACACACCCGTACTCGAATTTCATCTCGACACCACCCTCGATAACGCCGATCGGATTCACAAGATCCTCGACGGCCTGAACATGGATGCGGACAGTGACACACAACCATGAGACCCTCGATCATGACGTCGAACAGGCCCGTGACTGGTTCCGCGGCCGGCGCAACCTGCTGATCGCCACGCATCTGCGACCGGACGGCGATGCCCTGGGCTCCGTCTTCGCCTCCACCGATTGCCTCCGCGACGAAGGTATCGACTGCACGCCGTACTTCACCGAACCGCTGCCGGACGATTTCCAAAATTACACCGTGTCCGGTACGGTTTGTGAGGAGGATATTGATCTCGCACCTTTCGACGGGTTGCTCTGCCTCGACTGCGCCAATGAAAACCGGCTGGCGCTGCCGCCAAACCGCAGCTTTGACGACATCGCCCTGCCCTGCTGCAATATCGACCACCACATCGACAACTCGCGCTTCGGCCACGTCAACGTCGTCCATGCGGAGTCCGCATCCACCACCGAACTGCTGGCCACCATGTTCGGGAAATTAGGCTACCCGGTTTCCCCCGCCGCCGCCACCAGCCTGATACTCGGACTGGTCATGGACACTGGCGGTTTCCGCTTCAACAACACCACCGCCGCCAGCTTTCGTTGCGCTGCCGACCTTGTCGACGGAGGCGCCGACTATACCCGGGTCATGCACAGCATGTTCTTCAACGAACCGATGGAACGGCTGCGGCTCAAAAGCGAGGTGTTCAAGAATCTCAAGTTCGCTTTCGACGGGCGCTTCGTGTATTTCTCGCTCACGCCGGACCTGCTGGAGCGTTGCGGTGCGACAGTCGAGATGGCCGAGGACCTGATCGACAGTGTCCGCGTCATCCGCGGCGTTGAAATCACCTGCCGCGTGCAGCAGGTCGATGATGTCACCCGCTTTTCACTGCGTTCGCAGAACCCGGATCTGCCCATTCTCGAGATCGCCCACAAACTCGGCGGCGGCGGACATCTCCTCGCGGCCGGAGCAACTCAGACCAGCGTCACCTTCGAAGAGGCCGAAGCCCAGCTGCTCGACTATGTCGGTGAGTTGCTTGCCAGGTAGCATGCCGCCGCCATGAAGAAACGCGAGCTCATCAACCTCGGCATCCCCGCCGGTGACCCCGTCCGCCTCGCCATCGACGCCGTCCGCCTGCTCGCTGCCGCCGGCACCGGGAAAAACGAGATGCGCCGCCGGATCACCGCGATGATCGCCGATCCCGAGGCCTTCTTCGACGACCCCATGCTCGGCTCAACGGCCCGTGCCGTCGCCGGCGCCCCCGCCCCCGGATACATTCCACGTGCCGACCGTGCACCGTACAAACAATACGGCACCAACCTCGACAAGAACTCTGTCGAGCAGATGCGCAACGCCTGCAAACTCCCGGTCGCCGTGCGCGGTGCGCTCATGCCCGATGCCCACCTCGGCTACGGCCTGCCGATCGGTGGCGTCCTGGCGACCGACAACGTCGTCATCCCTTACGCTGTCGGTGTCGACATTGCCTGTCGCATGAAACTCACCGTGCTCGACATCCCGGTCACCGCCCTCGACCAGGAGCGTGACCGGCTGACCGCAGCCATCGAAGACGAAACGCGCTTCGGCATCGGCGCCGCGTTCAAGAACAAGCGGCAGCATACGGTGCTCGACGACGACTGGTCGGTGTCTCCCGTTACTCGCGACAACAAGGACAAAGCCTGGGCCCAGCTCGGCAGCAGCGGCAGCGGCAACCACTTCGTCGAGTTCGGCGTTTTCACTGTCGATGACCAACGTTTCGATGTCGGCGCCGGCCACTACCTGGCACTGCTCAGCCACAGCGGCAGCCGCGGCACAGGCACCGCCGTCGCCGACTACTACAGCCGCCTGGCGCGACAGCAGCATCCGGAACTGCCAAAGGAACTGAAGCGCCTCGCCTGGATCGACATGGACAGCGACGCCGGCGCCGAGTACTGGGCCGCCATGCAGCTCATGGGCAAATACGCCGCCGCCAATCACCAGTGCATCCACAAGCACGTCGCCCGGAATCTCGGCGCCGAGGTTCTCGTCGACATCGAGAACCACCACAACTTCGCCTGGATCGAAATCCACGACGGCAGCACCGTCATCGTCCATCGCAAAGGCGCAATACCCGCAGGCGAAGGCGTGCTCGGCATCATCCCCGGCTCCATGGCGTCACCGGCATACATCGTCGAGGGGAAAGGCGACCGGGATTCTTTACGGTCTGCGTCACACGGCGCCGGTCGGGTCATGAGCCGCACCAAAGCGAAGGAAACACTGTCCTGGCCGGAAGCAAGAAAACTGCTCAGGAAACAGGGCGTCAAATTATTGTCGGCCGGTCTCGACGAAGCCCCCATGGCCTACAGGAACATCGATGAGGTCATGGCCAACCAAACTGACCTCGTCAAAGTCCGCGCCGCCTTCCACCCGCGCCTCGTGAAGATGGCGCCCTCCGGCGACCCCCCGGAAGATTGAAGAGAAAATTCGGTAGACAGTTGCACCTGCCCGGCACGGCACTCCGGAAAAACCCGGCCGGCATCTGCACCCGGTCGGGAGTTGCGGTTGCGTTTCAGGAGGTTGCCTGGGGTCACAGGCCGCATCGGCAGATCGTCTTGCGAAGTCCGCACGGCTACTGTATTGTTGCTGCATGAGCAATTCGCACCTCAGTGCCGAGACCCGCAGCATCTTGCGGCAAGGCGTCGGTGTCGTCATACCGTTATACCTCCCGGCCAATTCGCCGCAAGCGGCTTCGGAAGCGCTGGTGACCGATACGGTCGAGGCCTTTGTCGAAATCGTTGACGATCCGCGGCACATCTGCATCAGTGTCGATGGCAAAGCCTTCGGTGCGGACACCGCAGAAAAACTGGCGCGCCAGTTCGGTACGTCACTGGTTGTCGCACCCGAGAACAGGGGGAAACTGCAGGGCGCCGTCAACGGCCTGCGCGAGTTGTCGGCGCATGGCAACCTGAGCTGGCTTGCGGTTGTCGATCAGGATGGCGATCATTTCGCCAATGAACTGGCCAACCTGCTGCGCGCCGGCCTGCACGTCACCCGCACTGCTGCCAGCGACCGTGTTCTGGTGATCGGCCGTCGCGCCTCACGCCACCGGCCGATGGGCTGGCGGCGCGGCGAGCTCGAAGAGCTCGCCGATCGCCTGTTGCTCGATGCACTGCACTACCACGCCACGACCAGCGGCCAGCCATTGCGCCTCGAATTCTCCGCCGCACTCGAAGAGTTCCCCGACTTTCATTCCGGCTATAAACTTTTCAGCCGGGCAACCGCCGATGCCGTCGCGACCGCCGTGCCGCAACCTTTGGATCTTCCCGATTCCTGCTACTACCAGCACGCCGTCGAGGCGGTACTGGTCGTCGAGTCAATACTGGCAGGCGCCCTCATCGGTGCAGTCAACCGCTCGACGTTTGACCAGCAGCCGGTGTCCGTGTTCAACCAGTTCAATCGCGAGCAACTGGTCGCCGACAAGATCATCTGGCCATGCCGGCGCCTCGGCATCCCGGCCGACTTCGTGATGCAGTGGATGGCGAATCACACCGCACGCCTCTTGCTCGGCACCCTCCACCCCGACGGCCCGGACGAGCTGCTCGCGATCCGACGGCTGGTGGCGGAAGCCTGCGGCACACAGCCCGACAACCCAGTCCGCTCGCTCTTCGTGTGAACCGCCTTCCCACAGTTGCGAACGCCGCAATCCCGTATAGGTTATCCGCTTCGAATTTTCCGGTCTGCCGCGGAACTGTGCGGCGACGACGTCCGCAACCTGCGATTCCGTAATACCATGGAGCCCTCTGATGGCAGATCTCAACAAATTCAGTGCCCGCGTCACCCAGCCAAAATCCCAAGGCAGTTCACAGGCGATGCTCTTCGGCACCGGCTTGACACCGGAGGAGATGAACAAGCCGCAGGTCGGTATCGCCAGCATGTGGTGGGAAGGCAACCCCTGCAACATGCACCTCAACGACCTGGCCGCCGAGGCTCGTGAAGGCGTGCAGGCCGCCGATCTCGTAGGGATGCGATTCAATACCATCGGCGTCTCCGACGGCATCTCCATGGGCACCACCGGGATGCGGTATTCACTGCCCTCCCGTGACGTCATCGCCGACTCCATCGAAACCGTCTGCGGCGCCCAGTGGTACGACGCCCTCATCACAATCCCCGGCTGCGACAAGAACATGCCGGCATGTGTCATGGCCATGGGCCGCCTCAACCGGCCGGCACTGATGATCTACGGCGGCACGATCAAGCCGGGCAATCACGACGGCAAACCCGTCGACGTCGTTTCTGCCCTCGAAGCATACGGCCAGATGATCGCTGAAAACATCACCGTCGAAGAACGCGATTCAATTGTCCGCGATTCCTGTCCCGGCGCCGGTGCCTGCGGTGGCATGTATACCGCCAACACGATGTCCTCGGCAATCGAGGCCATGGGCCTGTCGCTGCCCGGCAGCGCCTCGATCCCGGCTGTCGACCCGACTAAGACGGAAGAATGCCGACGCGCCGGCGCCGCCATCCGCACGCTGCTCGAGAAAGACCTGAAACCGCGCGACATTATCACCCGCCAGTCGTTCGAAAACGCCATGGTCCTGATCATGGTCGTCGGCGGCTCCACCAACTCGGTGCTGCACCTGATCGCCATGGCCCACGCCTTTGAAATCGATTTGTCCATCAACGATTTCCAGAAGGTCAGTGACCGTGTCCCGCTGCTCGCCGACCTCCGCCCGAGTGGCCGCTACGTCCAGGAGGACCTGCACAACGTCGGCGGCATCCCCGGTGTCCTCAAATACCTGCTGGCGAACGACATGATCGACGGCAGCTGCATGACCGTGACCGGCAACACCCTGGCGGAAAATCTCAGCAAAGAACCGGAGCTCGCCGACGGCCAGGATGTCGTGCACAGCCTCGACAACCCGATCAAGGCCTCGGGACACCTGCAGATCCTGCGCGGCAACCTCGCGCCTGAGGGCGCCGTCGCCAAGATCACCGGCAAGGAAGGACTGCAGTTCTCCGGTCCGGCGCGCTGTTACGACGGCGAGGAGGACATGCTGCTCGGGCTCAAGAACGGCGAGATCCAGAAAGGTGAAGTGGTCGTCATCCGCTTCGAAGGACCGAAAGGCGGCCCGGGCATGCCCGAAATGCTCAATCCCACCGGCGCCCTGATGGGCGCCGGCATGGGCAAGGACGTCGCATTGATCACCGACGGACGGTTCTCAGGCGGCTCGCACGGCTTTATCATAGGTCATGTCTGTCCGGAAGCTCAGGAAGGCGGGCCATTGGCGCTGATCGAAAACGGCGATGTCATCTCTATCGATGCCGATGCCAACACGCTCGACGTCGAGCTCTCTGATGACGAGCTCGCAAAGCGCCAGGCCGCCTGGGAAATGCCACCGTACAGGGCCCAGTCCGGCGCCCTCTACAAGTATATCAAGATGGTGAAAAACGCCAGCGAAGGCTGCATCACCGACGCCTGAAGTTCAAACGACTGTCAGTCGAAAATAGCAGAGTAAAATTGGCGCCAGGCCTTGAGATAGCAGTAGAATTGCCGGCCGGCCTCAAGACGGATTCACGCGGCTGCGAACTCGCGCCGTTGCCCGGGAACAGTGTGAACGAGCAGATGCCCATCCCTGGTTGAACGTGATTGAACGCCAAGCAAGCATTCGACCGGCAGCCGATATATATTATCTCGACGCTCAAGCAGGCAACTTCGCAGCGGTCCCGCCAGTCTAATTAGTCGTGCCGCCGCGCGTCTTATTTGTATAAGCCGCGTCAAACTGTCAACCGCTAAGCCCCCCCGATTATCCATGATCCGTCGTCGAGCCCATGAGAGCGAGTCTTTTGACATTCCGCAAACGCCGCTGATCGACATCATTTTCATTCTCATCATCTTTTTCCTGGTCTCCACCACCTTTTACACCGAAGAACGCGATCACAAGATCATACTGCCGGAAGGACGTTCGGGCGATCTGATCACGAAGGAGAGTGACAAGTACGTCATCAATATCCGCCAGGGCGGTGTGATCGTCGTCAAGCAGGATATCCTGTCGATGGAGCAACTCGCCGAAGACCTCAAGCAACGGGTCGAGGAGGGCCAGACCAGCGTCGAGATCCGCGGTGACACGAACGCCCGGCACGGCCAGGTCATGGCGGTCATGGATCTGTGCAAGCAACTCGGCATCAACAACCAGGCCCTGACACAGCGGATCGTCAACGAGATCGAGTGATGCGCCGACGCGCGACAAATATCCTGGCGCCCCTGCTACTGGTCGCTTGCCTCGTGCATCCCGTGGCCGCAGAAGAGTTCTGGCTCTCCGCTGCGCTCGAGCTCGATCCGGCACAGCAATATCAGAACCCTGTCTTCCAGCTCCAGGATCTCCGCGACCAGACAACCGTCGACCTCCCCGCACGGCTGCTGCGCCAGGACCGGATCGCCGATAATACCGCCGACTTCCAGATCTGCAGCGCCATCGAGTTGCGGGGCAGCGGCAGCTTCCGCGTCGTCGCCCAACTCACCGACGACGCCGGAAAAAAGCTGACTTTTCCCGTCCACGACCGGCGCGATTTCGATTTCAGCCGGATCGACGTTGTCCTGGTCATCGATGCCTCGGCCAGCATGAGGGAGACCGACCCGGACAACCTGCGGATCACGGCCGTGCGCCGATTCATTGAACTCGCCCGCCACAGCGAACGGATTGCGAACATCGCACTCGTCTCGTTTCAGACTGAGTCCGAACTCCTCCTGTCGCTGACGCCGCCGAACGAAATCGACAACCTCGAAAAATATTTGCGCCGTCTCAAGCCCAGCGCCTCCACAAACTTCGATAAGGCCTTCAACAACGCCCACGACGTCCTGAAGCGCTCAAAAGAAGCCCGCCAGGCAGTTCTCTTTCTCTCCGATGGCAGCGTCAAGAAGTACCGCGAGACCCACCGAAAATTCAACCAGCTCGCAGCCCCCGTCCACAGCATCGGCCTTTCCGACGAAGCCGACAAGCAACTGCTCTCGCGGATCGCCGGTGAGAGCAACGGCCAGTTTTTCGACGCCCCGACCGCCGACCAGCTCAACGGCATCTTTGTCCAGGTTTTCCACCTGCTCGACGAGCCGGACGTCGTTGCCCGGCGCATTCACGCGATTCCGGGTGACCGCGACTTCGAGTTTCATATCGACCCGACCATGGACAATGTCATCGTTCGGCTCGTACCGGTCAGCGGCCGTCATGCTGCAAGGTTCAACGGCGAGATGCTGTATGGCCAGGACAACCCGAAGCTGACCGACTACGCCGTGCCCGACAAACTCAAAGGGCTGCAGCGCATTGAGTTTGACGGCGACGGCAAGAGCGGCTGTGAAATCATCGCCGCCACGGTTCTCAAACTCAGGACTGTCCAGCTCGTGCGTGAAGCGCCGGTCGGCACCGACCTGGAAGCCTGGACCTGCCTGCTCGGCCGCCGCCTCTGCGAAAGCGTCGAAACGGTCTGCGAACTCCGCAAACCCGACGGCACGACCACCGCAATCAGACCGATGCCACCCAACGCCGACGGCTTCACCCGCATCAACGTGCCGACGACACAAATGCCCGGGCAATACCGCCTGGAAATCCAGGTGACCGGTACGGTCGATGGCCAAACCTTCGCGCGCACCACGGCGCTGTATTACGATCGCCATGGCACCGCCGATGTCTTGTCGTCCGACATGGACAGAGTCGGCCCGGAACTGCGCCCCATCGAAGAAGAGCTCGAAACCGATCGCCTCTTCGACACCACCAGCGTCGAGGTCGAGAACATCGAAGCGAGCAGCCTCACCACGACTTACTGGGCCTCGACCGAAGCCCTGGCCATCGGGCCGCTGTATCCCGGGCAATCCGGTGAGGCAACCGTTGAAGTGCAGATCAGTTCGGTATCGTCCGAGTCGCTGCAAGCATGGCTGGAGCAGACCAGTGCACCGGGCATCACGCTGCAGCTCGACGGCGACGTGCGGAAGAATCGGCGCATCGCCTTGACGGTCCAGGCAGCCGCTGACCGCGTCTCCGCCGGCCGCCAATTCACGACCGCGGTTGCCCTGTCATTGGGAGACCTGGAATGGCGTATCCCCCTCCACGTGACGGTCGCCGCACCCCGTATCGTTGCGACGCTTTCCGACTCGCAGATTACAGAAAACCCAAGAGCCATCGAGGTCAGCGCCGTGCTGCAGATTGCACTCGACCCGGCCGGCGAGGGTGACTTGCAAATTT
>JASLZG010000153.1:10620-10890 GCA_030754995.1 Lentisphaeria bacterium | reverse complement strand
ATGGAAAAATTTATTCAAACACGATAAAATACCGGGTTCTTCCTGTACGAATTGATCAATAACGGATTTCCATGGCCGCTGACAGACAACAATTAGATCGACTGTTGAAGCTCATCGATGAGCATATTGATCCGGATTCCTGCACGACGGTCGATGAACGCTATCGCCGTGCCCTGGCGTACGAGGAGACGGATCGACCGCCGCTCGTCATCCAATCCGGTTTTGGCAAATGCTGGGCACTGCCGCCGCCCTGGGATGTTTTCGAGCAGT
>JASLZG010000153.1:0-10610 GCA_030754995.1 Lentisphaeria bacterium | reverse complement strand
GGCACGGTGCAAATTGCCAGCCGCCTCGGCGGCAATTGGCACATACACCGGGATGATTATCCGTGGATTAAGCCGCTGACTTCTCGCGATGCCGTTCGGGCGGTGGTCGAGTCGTCGTCCGAGTCGGACTACAACGACGAGCTCCTGACGCTTACACGGGATACGCTCACGTTCTATCAACAACAGTTGTCGCGCTATCCGCAATGTGCCGAGGCTGTCCAGGTCTCGCTGCCGGACCTGCAGGGGCCAATGGACACAGCGGAACAGTTGTGGGGTGGCGATCTGCTCATCGCCTTGCTCGATGAACCCGAGCTGGCCGGTGCGCTGATGGCCAGGATCGTTCAAGTGATGCTGCACACGGTCGAGGTCTACCGGCCATTGGCGGTTGACCGGCTCAAGCCCGCGATCAGCACGCAGCACGGCTACTGCATCCCCGGACAACTTCTCATCCGCAACGACTCATCAATCCTGGTCTCACCGCAGACCTACCGTGAAATAATCCGTCCCGCGGATGATCAACTTCTCGGCACGCTCGGCGGCGGCTCGATTCATTTCTGCGGCAACGGCGAACACCTGATTGAAGCGATATTGCAAAGTCCCCATGTGCGTGGCATCGACGTCGGTGAATCCAGCATGATGGATATGGATCGAGTCTTCGCTGCCTGCCGGGAGCGCGGCGCCGCCATTACCAACATCCGGCCGGGCCGGGAGCAATTGATGAACGGTCAGGCGATCGGCAGGTTTCCCACCGGTGTCGTGTTTGTCTACCAGACAGAGGACATCGACGACGCCAAGGAAATCATCGCCACATACAAAGCCGGAGCCGCGTCACGGACATGACCGAGAACAAACGTATTCACATGGACTAAGCCGGCGGGCCGGTACCGGTCGAGGCGTCATCATCGTCAACTCCGTATCCCCGTCAACGCCTGGTGTTCCGCACCGCCGCGCAGTGGGATTTCCTGCCCTCGAACTCACCAAATTGCACCCCGTGTCACGGAGATCTGTAAAATGGCCTATAGCGGCATCCTCGACGACATTCGCAGATGCGCCGGTCTCGGTGTTCCTTCGCGTGTCCCGGTGTTCGCAATCTCACAGGAGTGCGATCTCCGGCTCTCAGGGCATACCCACGAAGAGTATGGCCGTGATCCCGGGGTCATGGCCCGGGTCCATATTGAGGGGATCGAGCGCTTCGACTACGACTGGGCATTCCTGATCCCCGACGACTATATGGAAATCGAGCCGCTCGGCGTCAAGACCCGGTCGCTGCCCGGCGCCCCGCGGGCCGCCGTCGAATACCCCGTGTTCGACGATGCGACCGTCGGCAATCTGCAAACACCCGATTACCACGCCACCGGGCGCATGCCGGCGCAACTTGAGGCGCTGGGACGGATCAAGGCGCAGTTCGGCGACACTGTCTGTGTCACGGGCAACGTTGCAGGGCCCTTCTCATCGGTCGCACTGACCTTTGAAATTGGCCCCATGTTGACTGTGCTGATCGACGATCCTGACCTGGTACGACGGGCCCTCTCTTTCTTTGTCGACCTGCAGATCGAATGGGGACGAGCCCAGGCGGCAGCCGGAGCCGACGCGATCTGGCTGGGCGACTGTGTGGCGACATCGGCCTTCATCTCGGCTCCACACTATGCCGAGTTCGCCCTGGAAGGCGCCCAGCGTGTGTGCGCGGCATTGCAGCAGACCGGCACGTTGGTCTTCTACCACGGCGGCGAGACAAACTCGAGCCACCTCGAGCTGATGACCCGCGTCGGCGCCGATATGCTGAGCATCGGGGAGCGCACCGATATTGCACCGATCAAGAACGCCATTGGCACCGACGTCGGCCTGATGGGCAATCTGGATGGCATTCATGTGCTGCGCGACCAATCCCCGGATGAGGTTGCCGCCGAGACCAACCGGATCATCCAGGCATGTAAACCGGGCGGTGCGTATATCTTCAACACCGGCGAAGCCGTCGCCTATGACACACCGGAAAAGAATATCCACGCGATGATGCAGGCCGCACGCGCCAGCGGTGGATACTGAGAGAGAGCATGCCGGATGATCAACGATGCGTCGCCGCAGGGCCGACCTGCACCATCAATAACAGGTGGCATTCACCTGCTGGCATTTCATTTTGTTTTACCGGCTGAGAATCGCCGGATTCCCCGGCAGTTCAACACCATAAAATGCCCGATACAGTCTTTATGAATCGCAAGGAAAGAGTGCTTGCCGCGGTGGGCGGCTGCCAGCCCGACATCTTGCCGGTAGGGTTCAAGGCGACAGACGATGTCGTGAAACGCCTGCAATCGCATTTCGGGATCGACGACTTCAACGACCTGGTCAGGGCGCTTCCGGTGGATACCTATGGCTGCTTCAGCAACTACCGATACGGCGTCTACCCGGAGTACGTCGGCGGACCGCCAAGAGTACTGTATCCCGACAGCTACCCCGACGGGACGTGGGACACTGTCTATGGCTTCAAACGCCATTGGGTGGCCGGCGCCGGCGGGTACACGGACGAGGTGCTCGTGCGGCCGTTGGCCGATGCTGAAAACGTCGCGGCGCTCGAACAACATGCCTGGCCTGAAGCCGACTGGTTCGATTACAGCACCGTCGCCTCACAGTGTGAAAACGTCGGCGATTACGCGGTCATTTTCAGCCTCGGCGGCCTCGGCATGATCTCCAACCTCATTGGCTTCGAACGCCTGCTGATCGACATGCTTGCCGACCCGCCGTTTGTCGAGGCATGTATTGACCGGCTGACGGCGTTTTATGTCGACTTCCTCGATCGTACCCTGGCCGCGGCGGCAGGCGGAATTGACATCGTCTGTGTCCAGGATGACTTCGGCACGCAACGCGACAAGCTGGTCAGCCTCGATCTTTACCGGCGGTTCTACCGGCCGAATCACCAGCGGATCTTTGAGATCGCCCATCAACACAACGTGAAGACGATGATGCATTCCTGCGGAGCGGTCTTCGATTTCATCCCACAGTTCATCGAGATTGGCGCCGACATCCTCGATCCGATACAGACGACCGCTGCCGGGATGGACCCCGCCCGGCTCAAATCGGAGTACGGTGCCGACCTGTGCTTCCACGGCGGCATCGACACCCAGGATACACTGGTCAATGGTTCACCCGGCGACGTCCACCGCCAGATCGATGGCCTGATTGACGCATTCGCGGACGGCGGCGGCTATATCCTGGCGCCCAGTCATTATATCCAGGGCGACGCCCCTCTCGAGAACGTTCTCGCCATCTTCGATCATGCGGCCCGGCTGCGCGGTGAACCTGCCCCATGAAAATAGCATCCACCCCGCACGGAACTGTCCCGCCACCTGGGAACATCCGAATTGGAGAGTAACATGTCCACTGCCCAGATATCTTCACTCAGCGAAGCCGTCGACTTTTTCACGGCGACCATGAGGTCGCACCCCGAGCGCGACGAACTGACAGCGCGACAGGCGGCAATCGCCGGCCAGCACCGCCGGCATCCAGTCTTTACAATGCTCCACCTGATTGATCCGCTGGACGTCAGTGTGGCGGTTCGGCATTTCATGCCGCCGGAGGTGTCGATGCCCGATGGCATCGAGGCCGGCCTCGCTCGTGAGATCATCGGCATGCTCGAACCGCTCGACATGCTGAACCCGGTCAGCCCGGCCTTCCTGCTCGGGCGCGGCACCGGCACGCTGGCCCCGGCATTCGGCATCCCGCTGGCAGCCGACAAAGGTGACAGCCCGGCATTCGTTCGCCCCCTCGACGAGGTGCTCCAGGATCCGCCGCCCGACCCCCTGACCGCCGGGCTCATGCCGGACATGACAGAACGCATTCGCATGATCAAGGAGTACCTGCCGCCGTCGTTCAAGATCGGTCTTCCGAATATGCAGGGCCCGTTTAATCTCGCCCAGGCCGTGGTCGGCGAGGAAGTGATGATTGCACCGATTACCAATCCCGACAAGTTTCATCAGCTCATGAGCCGGATAACCGATTTCTGGATCGACAACCGCCGGGCCCTTCTCGGGTTGATCGGAGCCGACTACACGAATCCGATCGACCCGCCGCCGCACATTTCGGATTGCTCGGCCAATCTTGTCAGCGCCGACTTTTACTGCGACTACATTCTGCCGTACGACCGGCAAATCACCGACGCACTGGGCCCGGCGCATATGCATCCGTGCAGCGGTCCGCACGTCTTTCATGCCACCATCGACAATCTCCCGCTGCTGGCGACCGAGGCCGGATTCATTGCCCAGCCGACATCCGGCGCCATCGCCGTGGACGAGGCGATGGCGGCGATCGGCGACCGGCCGATCGTGCTGTACATCGGCCAGGAACTTCCCGACGGGCAGGAGTACGAGGCGGTCCGGCGGGACCTCGACCTATACGAGCGCACGCCGCGCCTGGTGTTCGCCTATACCGGCATGCACTGGCGCAAAAAGGACCGCCCCGCCATGCGTGAGATTCACCAGCGCCTTGATGAGTACTGGGCCGGGCGTTACGGGTAATTGCAGGTGATTACGGCACCGGGTCGGGCATCAGGCGCCTTGCTATCGCGGCGCCGGGGAAACTGTGATCCGCGTGCCGCGATGCGGGATCACTTCGCCGATGGTTCGTGCCGCCTCAACGCCGGTTTCCCGAAGTTTTTCGATCATCGCATTCTCCCGGTCTGCCGGGAGGGATATCAGCAATCCCCCCGAGGTCTGGGCGTCGTTGAGCAACGCCCGCAGGGTGTCCGGGATGCTGGCGTCGTATTTGACCGAGCCACCGGTGTGCGTCTCGTTGTTCCGCGTTCCGCCGGGGATGATCCCGGCCGCCGCGGCATCGAGGGCGCCGGGCAGGAGAGGCACGGCGTTCGCCTCGATGACGGCGGCGGTGTCCGAGCCGTTCATCATCTCGAGCAGATGGCCCAACAGCCCGAAACCACTTACGTCCGTACAGCTGTTGACACCGACCGCCTGCATCGCCGCCGCCGCCGCGTCATTCAACGTTGCCATCGACTGTTCCAGCACCTCCTGGTGCGCCGGCTCCAGCAGGCCCCGCTTCAACGCCGTCGTCAGGATTCCGGTGCCCACGGGCTTTGTCAGGACCAGCACGTCACCGGGCCGACAGCCGCTGTTGGTGATCATCTTCTGCGGCGCGACAACCCCGGTAACCGCCATGCCGAACTTGGGCTCGGGGTCGTCTA
Source organism: Lentisphaeria bacterium (assembly GCA_030754995.1). Taxonomy (GTDB): domain Bacteria; phylum Verrucomicrobiota; class Lentisphaeria; order JABSQK01; family CAJWLW01; genus CAJWLW01. The sequence continues at coordinate 5,425 of JASLZG010000153.1, read as the reverse complement.
TCGTATGTCCGCCGACGATCGATATACCGGCCTCCGCGGCTTTGACACCGGCACCGTGCAGGATCTTTTTCAACACCTCGAGCGGCAGCCGATTACTTGGAAACCCGACGACGCTGACGGCAAAGATCGGCCTTGCGCCCATCGCATAGATGTCACTCAAGGAGTTGGCCGCGGCGATTGCACCGAATTGGCAGGGATCGTCCACGATCGGCGTGAAGAAGTCAACGGTCTGGACGATCGCCAGGTGATCGTCGATTCGGTAAACCGCCGCGTCATCCGCCGTCGCGCCGTCGATCAGGACATTGGCGTCGGTGGTGGCCGGCATGGTCGCCAGGACCTCGCTCAACAACTGTGGCGGCAGCTTGCAGGCGCAACCGAGGCCGTGGGTGTAGCGCGTCAGCTTGATCTCGCCGTCATCCGGGACATCGCCGACCGTCTCGCGTGGTTGCAAGCGGCCCACGACGTTGATGATCGCCGCCGCCGCTTCATCGATTTCCTGAGTGGTGGTGAAACGGCCGACCGACAGGCGAATCGTTCCCATGGCATACTCGAGCGGCGTCCGCATCGCCTCGAGCACGCTGGATATGTCGATGCTGTCGCTGTGACAGGCCGCACCGGCCGAGGCGGCCACACCGGCCAGCTCGGCGAGAATGGTATTGGCCTCCAGCCCCCTGAAAGCGATGCTGGATGTATTGGGTAAACGCCGTTGCGGATGGCCGTTGATGCGGACATCCGTGCAAGCCCCGGTGATTTGCGTTTCCAACCGGTCCCGCAATGCCTCGAGATGATCGTGGTGCTCCGAGTGATGCTGCGCGATCTGTTCACACGCCGCCCCCAACCCGGCAATATGGATGACGTTCTCAGTGCCTGCCCGCCGCCCCCCCTCGTGGTCGGCGCCCTCGATCAGTTTGTCAAGGTTCACCCCGCGCCGAATGTACAATGCACCGATTCCTTTCGGCGCATAAATCTTGTGCCCGGCCAGGGAGAGCAAGTCCACGTGCAGCTCGTCCACCTGCACGGGAATCTTTCCGATTGATTGCGCACAATCGGAGTGAAACAGAACGTCATGAGCTCGGGTGATCGCGGCGATCTCGGCAATGGGCTGGATCGTTCCGACCTCATTGTTGGCATGCATGACGGAGACCAGGATGGTTCGCGGCGTGATCGCCGCCTGCACATCGGCAGGGTCGACAACGCCGGTGTCGTCAACCGGCAGCCAGGTGACCGTGAAGCCCTGTTGCTCGAGGGCGCGGCATACATTGGTGACGGCCGGGTGCTCGACGGTTGACGTGATGATGTGATCGCCTTTGCCGCGGAGAGCCTGCGCAACGCCTTTGATCGCATGGTTGTTCGACTCCGAGCCGCCGCCGGTGAAGACGATTTCGTCCGGCTCGCAATGCAGCATCTCCGCCATCTGCCGGCGGGCCTTGGCAACCGCCCGGTTCGCCATGACCCCGAACGCATGCGTGCTCGACGGATTGCCGAAGTGCTCGTGGATGAACGGCAGCATGGCCTCGGCCACCACCGGGTCGATCGGGGTGGTGGCGTTGTAGTCGAGATAGATCGGATTGCTGGAAGTAGTCAATTCACAGGTTCGATTTGCTGCTTCGGATTCCGCCGGCAAAGCTGCAGCGATCAACTCTTTCGTGAGCCGCTGCAATTCACCACGCAACATGATTGCCTTGTAGGCTTCCCACTTCGCCGCCAATAGGCCAGGGCCTTGAAGATATTCGGGATAAACGGTATCCCGAAATTCTGTTTTTTCTCATCGTAGACGCGATTGACTGTGGCATCGTCGGATTCGATGATGTCGGGAATGTTGACGAGAAAGTCGCCGGCGCCACTTCACAGGCGCGCCGGATCATCGCCAGAGGCGTTTGCCACCAGAGGTCGTCCGGGTCGAAGCAGAGCCCGCCGCGACCATCCCGGTCGCTGATGCACTCTTTGAACCACAGCGTTCCCACGCGAAGATGAAACCGGCGCCGAGGTACAGCGCCATCGCCTCTGCCATGGGGACGTTGTGGTCGAGAAAATGGCGATGACAACTGGTCTTCAGATCGACGTCGGTGAATTGCTGCCCGGCAGTAGCGAACGGCGGGGGATCGCGGTTTCCCCGGCGAACTGCCGAACGGTGACGGGGTTATCGCCGTGTCTGACGACTGACGACGGCCGTTCTGGTGCGTCTTCAGTGGTTTGCGATAACATGGCCACTATTCAGTGCAGTTTTACATGGAAATCACGCTGCTGTGGAAGGCATGCGAGCGCTCAAAAAAAAAATCAAAAAAAGGTAATTTTCCATTTGAATATATCCTTCGAGGGCATTTATTTCGATAAGTCGATGCTATTATCCTATTTCGAGTGTTGTGATGCGGGTGACCACGCAACAAGAGCTCTGCCAGAATCCGAGAGGAAGCGAACATGAGCACGTCAGACTCCAGAGAGAACCAACCTGAAGAGACTCCCGGTTCCAAGCGGGAGCAATCTACCGCGAACCAATCGGACCCAGTCAGCCGACGCCGGTTCCTGCAAGTAATAACCGCGAGTACCGCCGCCACCGCCGCCTTCTCGCCGCTGGACGTTTTGTGGGCGCAGGATGTGATTCCCGATATCGAGAATCCGCTCAAACACTACCCGGACCGCGGTTGGGAGAAGGTCTATCTGGACCAGTATCATTACGACCGCACGTTTACATGGATCTGCGCCCCGAACGATACGCACATGTGCCGGATGCGGGCCTTTGTCCGCAACGGCGTCATGATCCGCAGCGAGCAGAACTATGACCACGACCGATGTGGCGACCTCTACGGCAACAAAACCACCAAATCCTGGAATCCCCGCGGCTGCCCGAAAGGCTTTACGTTCCAACGTCGGGTTTACGGTCCGTACCGTCTCAGTGGGCCGGTAATTCGGCGGGGCTGGAAAGAGTGGGCCGATGCAGGTTTTCCCGCCCTCTCCGACAATCCGGAACTGCGCACCAAATACAAGTTTGACGACCGCGGCAATGACACCTTTGTGCGCGTCTCCTGGGAGGAGGCGTCGGACTACAGCGCCCGCGGACTGATGGCGGTATCGAGCACTTACAATGGCGAGGAAGGTAAGCGGCGCCTGATGCGGGACGGTTACGAAGAGGAGATGCTGGAACACTGGCACGGTGCCGGGACACGCACGATGAAGATCGGCTCATCGCTGCCGCTCCACGGTGTGATCGGCAAGTTCGGCCTCTTCCGCTACGCCAACATGATGGCGCTGGTCGATCACCACACGCGTCGCGTCGCGCCGGACAAGGCCCAGGGCGCCCGGGAGTGGACGGAATACACGTGGCGGGGCGACCAGGCCCCCGGCCAGCCATTCGTCCACGGGCTGCAGACCTCCGACATCGATATGGCCGATCTGCGCTTTTCCAAGCTGACGATCCAGATCGGCAAGAATCTTGTCGAAAACAAGATGCCGGAGTCACACTGGCTCAACGAGATCATTGAACGGGGCGGCAAGATTGTCGTCATTTCTCCCGACTACAATGCCCCCGGTGCGAAAGCCAACTACTGGATTGGAACGCGCCCCGGGCTCTCCGACACCTCGGTTCTTCTGGCAATCACGAAGATCATGATGGACAACAACTGGATCGATGAAGAATTCATCAAGCAGTTCACCGACTTCCCGCTGCTGGTCCGCACCGACACACTGCGCCGCCTGCGCCCCGAGGAGGTCATCCAGGGATACAAGAACAAGGATCTGCGCGATGGGCCTTCCTACAAAATCCAGGCCTTGACGGATGAACAGCGGGAACTGATTGGCGATTTCACGCTGTGGGATGAGGAGACCGGGGAAGTGGCTGTGGTCACGCGAGAAAATGTCGGCGATAAGGCGAATATGAATGCCGCCTTGAACGGCGTTTTCAAGGTCCGGACCATCGATGGTGAGGAAGTCGAGGTGATGCCGGCCTACGAGATGTACAAGCGCCATCTCCAGGACTACGACCTGCAGAGCGTAGAAGAAATCAGCGGCGCCAAGCCGGCGCTGGTCGAGCGCCTGGCGCGGGACATCTGGGACACCTCCAGGGCCGGTCATCCGGTCTCGATCCATCATGGTGAGGGCACGAACCATTACTTCCATGGCACGCTGCACAACCGGGCCTGCCACCTTCCCCTGATGCTGACCGGCAACTTCGGCAAGCATGGGGCCGGCGTCTTTACCTGGGCCGGCAACTACAAGGGAGGACTTTTTCAGGGGTCGTTGTGGACTGGTCCCGGCGTTGGTTCTTACACCCACGAGAACCCTTTCAAGCCGGTGCTCGACGAAAACGTCCGCATCAACCACCACGATCACCTGGCCAACTATACCTATGGCGACGACGTGGCATTCTGGGGCCATGGCGATCGTCCGCTGATCGTCGACACGCCCAAAGGGCGAAAGGTTTTCACCGGCAAGACCCACATGCCCACACCGACGAAGTTGATGTGGTACAACAATGCCAACCTGATCAACCAGGCCAAGTGGATCTATAACCTGATTGTCAACGTCTTCCCGAAGATCGACATGATCGTCGATCAGCAGGTAGAGTGGACCGCCTCGGCGGAATACTCGGACATCGTGCTGCCGGCCAATTCCTGGGTCGAATTCGAGGATCTGGAAATAGGCGGCTCCTGTTCCAATCCCTTTATCCAGGTGTGGGGTGGCAGCGGGATCAAGCCGGTTCACGATTCCAGGGATGATGCTGAAATCTTTGCCGGCGTCGGGCGGGCTCTCACGAAGATCACCAACGACCGCCGCTTCGCCGATTACTGGAAGTACATCACCGAAAAGAAGGCCGGGGTCTACATCCAGCGGGTCATGGACAACTGCACGACGACGCGCGGCCCGAATGGCGCCTACCAGCTGGAGAAACTTCTCAAAGGCGGGTACGGCGGTGAACCCGGTGCGGCCTTGATGCTGTTCCGTACCTACCCGCGGGTGCCGTTTTTCGAACAGGTCAATGACAGCATTCCTTTCTATACCGACCACGGACGGATGTCTGCCTATTGCGACCTGCCGGAAGCCATCGAGTACGGAGAGAACCTCATTGTGCACCGTGAAGGCCCTGAAGCCACGCCTTACCTGCCCAACGTCATTGTTTCGAGCAGCCCGTACATCCGTCCTGAAGACTATGGCATCCCGCTCGACGAGATGGCCCCCGACCTGCGCACCGTACGGAACGTCAAGATGCCGTGGAGCAAGGTCAAGAACACCGTCAATCCACTATGGGCCGAGGGATTTCGTTTTCTCTGCTCGACGCCCAAGAGCCGGCATACCACGCACTCGTCCTGGTCTACGGTGGACTGGAACTGGATCTGGAGCACCAGCTTCAGCGACCCCTACCGCCACGACAAGCGGGCGCCGGGGGTCAGTGACCGGCAGATTCAGATGAACCCTCAGGCCGCCGCGGACA
>JASLZG010000152.1 GCA_030754995.1 Lentisphaeria bacterium | reverse complement strand
TGGCCGCCGAATGGTTCGGCTACGGCCACGCGGTCCAGACCGCCAAGGATTCGTCGATGTTCGGCAAGGGCGACGTGCGCGGGGTTATCTCTCCGGAAAGCGCCACGGCGGGCCAAAAACCCGGCGCCATCCTGCCGTTTCGCATGAACACGGTGAGTGCCGCAACTGGATCGGTGAATGGCACGCCGCCGAGCCGAATCGACCAGGTCATGCCGGCGTTGCGCTGGGCCATTTCCACCGGCTCCCCGAAGAATGAAAAAAAGGCGTCGGAAAACTCGTAGAACATTCGTACGGTTCGGCCGGAGCTCAGCTCCACCAGCCGTGGGTTGTTGTAGCCGATCTTCAGGTTCAGATACTCGGTCCACAGCGCCAGCAGGCACAGCATCGCGAGCACGCCGACCCGGGTGGCAACGGACAGCACCAACAGCCTGTTCCCACGCCGTATGCCCCTTGCTCCTGCTGCTTGATTCTGTTCTTTCACGCTGGTGGCCCACTGGTTGGGAGAGGCGAGCTGTTTTCGGTTGAAGAATCCATCTTGCGTTGCGCCAATTCGTCAGCCGACACTACGCGGATTGCCTGCGGCATCTGCACACAGGCCTGCTCGCACAGGCCGCATCCGACGCAATAATCAGGATTGACGAAAGGCTGTTCGAACAGCCCGAGGGACATCGCTTTTCCGGGAAGTGGGCAGGCACGATAGCAGACACCGCAGGTGCGACCGGAGAACGAGTAACACAGGTCTTCGGTAACGAAGGCTTTACCCATATCGACGGCGCGAATGCCTTCATCGGTCGGTTCGAGCCGGTCCAGGGCGCCGGTGGGGCACACCTGGGTGCAGGCCATGCAAAGAATGCAGGCCTGCGCTCGAGGCGTGATCGCCGGGGTTGCGAGGTTCTCGATCCCGTGTTCGAGACCAAGCAGCGAAATGCAGTTGTTCGGGCAGGCCGTCGCACACTGGCCGCAGCCGATGCACAGGTCGCGAAACCTGGCCGCGCGCTTCGCCCCGGGTGGTCGCAGAAACCGTTTCAGGCGGTGCGACGACGGCACCAGGTTGAGCAGCGGCAAGAACAGCGGTATGATGGCACCGACGATCAGGGCAACTATAAAGCTGCGTCTCTTGGTGGATTCCATCTAACCCGCCTCACCTTCGCCATTCCTTCCGTGACCTCGTCAAGGCAACCGAATCCATCACCGGACACCGATCTCAGATCGCCTCCACGCGCGCCGCGCATTTCTTGAAGTCTGCCTGTCCGGAGACCGGATCGAAGGCACGATGCGTTGTTCCGTTAGCCAGCCACTTGTTCTTTTTCGGGTCTGCGGAGTCCGCCACCGACAGATTCCAGGGACTGAACAGGAATCCTTTCGGAACCGTGTTTCGCGCTGGCTTGACGACGGAGTCCAGGCCGATGGAAACGCGAGCCTCGATCGACCCGCGGCGAGTTGTGACCTTGACCCACTGACCATCCTTCACGCCCAGTTCCTTCGCGTCTTCCGGATGCATTTCGACATACATTTCCGGCACCAGTTTCCTGGTCGTGCCGGCGCGGATCGTTTTTGCCGTGTGAAAATGTTCATACACGACACCGGTTGCAAACCAGAACGGATACTTGTCCTTCGGGCAATCGCCGATCTTGCGACCGCGGAATTCGGCATGCGGCAGCTCCGGGGTCAGCCCCATGTCGCGCGCCTTGATCAGCAAGTCGTAGTGATCGATGATGTAGTAGTCCGGATCGACACCGAACTTTGAAAGCTCGTCGGTGATCTCACGATACTGTGAATAATCCTGATGGCAAACATGAATGTGCATTTTGCCGTCAGCGTGGCGGAACTCCGCATACGGTTTATCCGGCCAGTATTCTTCCTGCGACATGTACCGGCGTTTGGTGCCGCCGGCCTTGGCGATGGCAGCGGTGGGCGCTGGCCATTGGATGCCGCGCAGGTCGCGGATCTGATCGTATGGGGATTTGCCGGTTTCCTTCTCGACCTCGAGTATGCCCGAGAGATCGGCGTCGGATCCTTTCGAAGCCCGACAGAACTCGCGAAACACCTCTTCGGGATCGTAGAAGCCGTTGGCCTTGCGCTTGTACGGGAAGATCTTCTCGCCGTCAAGCCCGAGGCGTTCGGCGATCATCTTGCCTTTGTCGATGACCATGTCCATATCCGGCCGGCAACCCTTCACCGGATTCGCCGTGCCGTCGCAGACATAGAGCCGGCGCTCGGACTGCACGTAGGTGCCGCTGACCCATTCGCCCCAGGTCGCGGCGGGCAGGATCACGTCGGCATACAGATTGTTCGGCGCGTCCTTGTAGATTTCCTGCACGACCGTGAACATCTTCGTGAGAGCGGGGCGTGAGAGGTGATAGGTATCCGGCAGGTCGATGTGGGTGGCATAAATGAGGAACATCGCCTGGACCTCGCCTTTCAGCGCGCGCTCCATCATGCCGACGGCCATGCCGGTGTTTGACAGTTCGGCAACGCCGGCCAAACGCTCCTGCGGAACCCCCCAGCAATCGGCGATCCAGTCGCGATGCTTGACCGCCTCGAGACCCTGGTTGAACGGCAACCGCCCGGTGAGCCCGCCGGTGAGTCGCTCGCCCATGGCGTTGGGCTGGCCGGTCTGTGAATGCGGCCCGCAACCCGGCCGGCCGATGTTGCCGGTCAGCGCCATCAGGTTAACCAGGTTCATGGTGTTGTGCTGCCCGTGCAGGTGCTGATTGTAGCCGATGCCCCAGATCGTCAGCACACCGCCGCTGCCGCGTTCCCGGCCCTTGATGCTCGCCTCCGCCCACAGCTTGGCGATCTCGTAGATCCTTGCCGCGGGAATCATCGTGCGATCCTCGACCTTGGCCGGATCGTAGCCTTTCTTTACCGCGTCGACGTACGCTTCCCAACCGGTCGTATGCTTCTTCAGGAAGTCCCAGGCGATGGCGTCGGGATGCTTCTCGAGGATGGCAAAGGCGATGGCGTTGTGGATCGAGATATCGCCGTTGATCGTCTGGAAGTGATGGCTGTTGTCCGGGTTGATGCTCTCCAGCCCCTGCACGGTGCCGGTCCGCCGCGGATCGACGATCAGCGTGGGGATGTTTTCCCTTGCCTTGTAGTCGGCCACGCGCCAGTAGAGAATCGGGTGCGAGCCGCGGGCATTGTGGCCCCAGAAGGTAACCATGTCCGACAATTCAATGTCGTCGTAGCAGGTCGGCGGGGTGTCCGATCCGAGACTCTTGAAGTACCCGGTGACCGCCGACGTCATGCACATGCGCGCATTCGCTTCGATCGTGTTCGAGCCGAGTACGCCTTTCATGAACTGGTTTTCGAGGTACTGGCCTTCCACCGAAAGCTGGCCGGACCCGTACAGGCCGACGGCGTTGCCGCCGGATGTCTTGACGATTTCGGCAACCTGATCCGAGACCAGTTCCTCCGCCTCTTCCCACGACGCCTCGCGGAACAGGCTGGGGTCATAGGAGCCCTTTGTCTTTGACACTTTACCGCGCAGGGGATCGGACATGTCCTTGCGAATCATCGGCTTGGTCAGGCGATTGACATAGATTGCTTCCGCCGATGTCAGGCCCTTGATGCATTGCAGGCCCTTGTTTGTGGGATGGTCCTTGTCCGGAATGATGTTGGTGATGCGGCCCTTGCGCGTTTGGATGATGGTGCCGCAGCCGACGCCGCAGTATGGGCATGCGGAGAGCAGGTTTGTCTTGGCCTCGTCGGTCTCGAGCTCGAGATCCTCGCGCGCCGGCACGGTCCAGCCGGTCTTCGTCACGACTACTGCCGTGGCGCCGGCTGCAGCAGTGCCTTGTATGAATTCGCGTCTCTTCATGGTCGGTCTCTCCAGGTTGTTGATATCGATATGATGGATTGGTCAGTCATTGTTCAGCGACCGCAGGCCGGCAATGATGTCATGAATATCTGATTCCGTCAGGTTGGCCAGGGCGCCGCCGCCGAGGAACGGTTTCATCGGCGTCCCGATTCGGCCGTGCTTGACGGTTTGAAAGATGTAGTCATCACTGGCGAACGCGAGAAAACCCGGCAACCCGATGCCGGGGCCCGAGCCGCCAGCGCTGTAGCCTTCACCTTTAGGGCCGTGACAAGCCGCGCAATACAAGGCAAACTGCTCCAGGCCGGCCTTCGCGTCGCCGTGAAACCGGCGACTCGGATCAACTTTGACGGTGACCGGATTGGCCACCGGCATGTCCCGCAGGAATGCGATAATGTGGTCAACCGGTTCACCGTCGAGATCCGGTCGCGGCACCATCGCGGTTCCGGGGCGGCCACGGGAGACGGTTTGCCGGATGAATTCGTCGGACGCGATCGCCAGGAAATCGCGGTTGCGGATGCTCGGCGCCAGTCCGACCTTGCCGTGGCCGTCGGCCTGGTGGCAGGCCGCGCAGTTGGCCGCAAACAGCTTGATACCCGTCGTCGGGTCGCTGACCGTGTGCGGATGTGGTCGTTCAGGCGCCGGTGTTTTGTTCTGCAGGCTGCGCAGAAACACGATGATATCGTTCACTTCCGGTTCGCTGAGATTCGCCAACCCAGTCGGCCCCATAAACGGTTGCATCGGCGTGCCGATGCGCCCGTGCTTGATCGTTTGAAAAATATAGTCGTCGCAGGCAACATTGAGAAATCCGGGGAGCCCGATGCCCGGGCCGGACCCGCCCGCGCTGTAGCCTTCACCCTTCGGGCCATGGCAGGAAGCACAGTAGACCGTAAAATTCTCGTGGCCGGCGGTGATGTTGCCGGTGATCGTACGCCTCGTATCGACAGCCCAACTGATCGGATTTGCCACCGGCAATGATCGTAGATAGGCAACGATGTTGTCGAGTTGTGCTTCGGACAAGTCGGGTCGAGCGACCATGGCTGTTCCCGGGCGGCCGACACGAATCGTGGTGCGGATGAAATCATCGGAAGCCAGGGCGAGAAAATCCCGGTTGCGAATACTCGGTGCAAGTCCGACCTTGCCTTCCCCGTTTTTCTGATGGCAAGCCGCGCAATTCGTCGCAAACAGCTTCTCTCCATGCGCCACGTCCACGGGCTCCGCCGCCGCCGCTGCCGGAGGCGCTGTTGCTGCCTGAGGGGGTTTGCCGGATGCGAATGTGGCAATGTACGCTGCGACATCCCTGACCGCCTGGTCAGTTGCAAGTGCCAGGGCCATCGGCCGCATCACGGCGCCGGTTGCATCCCTGGGGTCCTTGCCGCGAAAGCCGGCCCGGAACGCTTCCAGCTGCTTCACCAGGTACCAGTCGTGCTGCCCCACCAATGCCGGTGCGTTCAGCTGTTTATTGCCTTGTCCCTTATCACCGTGACAGGCGCTGCAGAGGCCGTAGTAGACCTTGCCGCGACCGGCATCACCATCGATGGTTGCCGGCGGCGGGGCGGCCGAACGGGACCGCTTGGACACAATGTAAGCGGCGACCTTCTGCACTTCCTCATCGGTCTTCAACGACAATGCCTGTTGTCGCATATCGAGGCCAAGACTGTCCTTTGGATTTACACCGCGGACGCCTTCCTTGAACTTCTCGAGTTGGCGCACGATGTACCAGTCTTCCTGCACCCGCAGTGATGGCGCCGTTTTTTCCCGGTTCCCTTCCGCCTGATCCCCGTGGCAGACAGCGCAGGGAAGATACAGATCATGGCCACTCGGGATTCCCTTGTTTTTCGGCGGTGTTTGGCTTTCAGCGGCATTGGCGCTCGCCGTCTGAGCGGCGCTATAGCTGGATGTGACAGTCGTAATCTCCAAGTCCGATGATGACAAAATGGTCGATTTGAAAAAGACCAAGAGCGCTGTCACGGCAACCGCAATGGTGGACAAGAGAAGGACGAGGGTCTTTTTGTTATTCATCATGAAAGCCTGTCAGGCGTTGGTGATTGGGCATTCATTATCGAAAACGAAGACAACCATTCCAGCTCGACTCCCAGTGCCACCAGGTTCCCCGGCATTGGCGGGAAGATGGGATGGGGTTACGGTTTTGACAAGCTTGAACAATCACCGGCAATTTGAGCGACTATCCTGCCAAATCCCCCCAATGCGTGCGTAACTTATTTGCCGTTAGTTGGTTAATAATTATTGATCTGCGATCGGGTGTGCCCTCCAACCGTCCATGTTCGTACAGTTTTACCGCCGTTAGCGATTGCTGGGCCGGGCTGGATGAGTCGCACGGTGACGTTTGTGGGGACAGCTGAGGGGGAGCGAACCGCGGCTGTTGTGTAAAGCAGTCGAAATGTCGGCGCCTGTAATCAGGACGGCATGACGCCGCGGCGCGTCACTCCTCTGCCACCGGCTTGTAGAGGAACGGGCGCCGGAAGATGCCGCCGAAGTGGTGCGGATTGATGCATCGTACAACGATCACATTTTTCCCGGCCTTCAGTTTGCCGGCGGTATCAACGTCCCATTCAAACCCATAGTCATTGTGCCACCACATCGCTTTGTAGTTTTCGCGTTTCGCCACCTGGTCGCCATTGATGTAGGCGTATGACTCGTTGAAGATGCCGGGGAACCGGATGTGCGCGCCGGCGGCTTCTTCAGCGGTCAGTTCCACCTCTGTCCGGTACCACAGTGTGCCGGTATAGCTCTGGCGGTCCGGCGCCCGGATACCCTGCGCCTGGGCGTACAGGTTGGTGCGGATCATTTCCCATTCGTCGGGATACAGCCGCCGGTTGTCCGGGGTCAGCGAATCCTTGTGTTCGTTCCAGTAGGCCAGGTCGATGTCGGCGGTGCCGGAAAACCCCCTTGCCACACCGCGGTCATCCACATCGCGCCGCAACGCCCACTCGATCGGCAGCCGCGCAATCAGCTTGCCCTTGGTTCCATCAACGTACGGGGCGAGCTCCCGGTACTGCTTCGCCTCGCCCAGCCACCAGTGTGTTGCGTCGGTAAGATTCATGCGCTTGTAGGTCGCGAAGATGTCGCTCCATTGGTACATCTCCTCGCGCAGGGCGACTGTGCGCACGCCGATCTCGCCCGCCCTGGCGTACTCACACTCGGTTGCCGCGGCGTGGACCATATCCATATAGCCCTTGGTGATCCCATAGCTGTAGCTCGTGAAACGCATACGGTCGACATACCGTTTTTCATTACGCGACAAGGCGCGGCCTTGCTTCCGAAGGTCGTTGATGATCTGCTCCGCCGCCGCGATCTGCTCCGCCAGCACCGCCATGACCGCCGGCGTGTAAATGGCCGGCGCGACGAAATACTCGTGCTCCGTGACGATTGTCTTTTCCCAGGCATCGTAGATGGTGGACCAATAGATCCGCATCGGCTCGGCGGCCGGCCCGTAGAAAATCGGGTAGAATTCGTCGAGCAGCGCGTCGACGTCCTCGTCCGGGTCCCACATCAGGCGCCCGCGAATGTGCAGATTCAGGAAGGTCGTGGCGATGGCATTGCGGCTCTCGGTGTTGATGCCCATGATTCCGGCTTTGCGATAATGCTGGACGTCCTGGCGAAATGCCTGGTGCGACGGATTCGGAATGTCCCGCCAAATGAGCATGCCCTGGTCGTAGTCGTAAATGCAGATGCGTCCATCGAAGATTTTCGCCCACTTATACATGAAGTCGCGATATTCCTGGCGCGGCGGCGACTGGACGTCGTCCATCCCGTGGGTCGGGTCGATGTCGATCGGGGCGAAATCGGCAAACAGCGAGCGCTCGGCTTTCATGTCGCGTATCGGCGGGATCGTCATGTTGACGTACAGCAGAAAGCCGATCTTGCCGGTGCTGTCCGGATAGTTGAACTGCAGGAGCCTGGCGATGTTGTTGTAGAGTTCCAGGAAGGCGTCCGACGCGCTCCAGCGCATGAAATACTTGTCCCACTGCAACTCCATCAGTTCACGGTCAGGCGGATAATCGGAGTCGTAGCCGGGGCCATCGTCCATTCCCAGCGAGAACCCCTCGCCAGCCGCGAATTGGTCTTCGACCTGCTTCGCAATATGCCGTGCAGTGTTCGGATCCGTAAGCGGGACCGTCCTCGCGTTTTCGGTTAATTCCTCCACATATTTGCCGAGGCTATGCCCGGTGGGTGGGAAGTCTTCACGGCCTCCCATCATGTTCAGCCGGCGAAAATCTTTGGCGCCGTCAGTCGAACCGATCCACGAGATCCAATAGCCACGGACCTCGAAGGGCGATGAGAAAACGTGATCCAACCGGTCAATGACGACCCTGTCAACATCCGGAATACACTCGCCGATTTCCGTCGGAATGTACCAGCGGCAGCCCCAGCGGCGCAGGAGCTCGGCAACCGCGTAGTAGTGGCTGGGGTCGTTGTTGCCGGCAACGTAGACACGATTGCCGTCACGTTCCAGCGCGATACCGTCGGTGCGCAGGTAGGGGTTCTTCTTGAGAACCTTTGCGATGCGTTTCTCCAGCTCGGGCTTGGCCTTGATCGCCTCCTGGCCAAGCAGGATCACCGGCGCGTCGCCGGCCAGCGCCTGGGCAACGGCGTCCGCCGTGTTGACCAGCGCCGGCGCCTTGCCGCACATCAGGTCGAGGCAGCGCACCAGCAGGTCCGCGCCCTCCTTCTCCCATTCGCCGGCGTCCGGCGAAAGCACAATCACGGCGTTCGCCTTATCCCTTGTGGCGATCACCAGCTCCGCGGCAGACGCAGACGCATGGCAAAACAGTGTGGCAATCAGGCAAACAACGGCCAGCAGCACAGGACGAACGATTGTTTTCAAAGTCATCCCCCCCATCATTAATTGAAGAGCGTGTTGGTTCACCAATGGATTCCAAGGTTCATTATTGATCCACGGGGCGATCAACTTACAGCGCGCCGATTCCTTTGCCAGTCGCCCCTGTCCCGCGCCGTTTCTAATCCAGGGCGCCGAGGAAATCATCCGGCAGCTCGGCGGCGAAAACCTGCATGGTGCCGAAAGGCGACGCGTTGTAGATCACGTAGCGGGTGTCGGCCGTCAAGTACGGGTTGGGCTCGAAACGCGAGTAGCCGGCAATGCCGTAGTTCTGGCAGTCGCGCAGCAATGTTTTGCACTTGCCGGTTTCAAAGTTGCCGATGACAATCCGGCACGGGCCCATCCTGCCATCGACCGGGCCGGTGGACTGGAAGTGCATGAAGTCGTCACAGACGAAGTACCGGCCACAGCGCGACACGGACACGTGATAGAAGCCGAAGTCAGGCGCCGGGAACACGGCCGGCCGCTCATCCCCCGGTGCCAGGTGCACCAGGTTGCCCTCTGGATGCCGCGGATCATGGCAATAGTTTTGCCGGTCCCAGTTCACCGCGCAGGCGATACGGCCGGTATTCGCGATCCATGCCATGTGCCCGCTCGACTCCGCCGTCCAGGGATCGCCGACCGCCAGACGTACCGGTTCCCCGCCCACAAGGTCGCGAACATTGAGCACCACCCGAACGGGTTCGCCCGTGGCCTTCGGCTCGACAATCATCTGGTAAAGCAGCCGCGCCGGGTCGTCCAGCGACATCTGCGGGTGCGGATTACGGTTTTCCGGGCCGTCGATGAGCACCTGGCGCTCACCCGATTGCAGGTCGATGGCACTGGTGACGTAGGAGTCGCCGTCAGGTTCTACAGCGATCACGTGTCGATCGTCGGAGGAGATTGAATCGATCAGGCAAGCGGGAAACGCCGGGATCGAACCGGCCGGCAGGACCTCCTCCCGGGCCATGGTCATCAGCGAGACACGGCGTAGCGAACCGTCGTGCATCGGATAGTATACCCACTCGCTCCATGACACGTGCGCCACCGACTCGGACGGCACGTCGGTCTCGATCAGCGTCGTGTCGCGCGCTTCCAGGTCGATGATCAGCAACTGGCAATGGGGGCGGAGGGAGTCGGCGGTGCGGAAGATGATCAGGCGGCGACCGTCGGGCGAGCCATACGGCTGCTCGCAATAGATATTGTTGCTCATCGCCACGCTGCTGGTCAGCCGGATGATACGGGACCCGCTGTCGGGGTCGGTGCCCCAGTCAGCGGACTCGCGAAGGTGCGGCATGTCGGCGTCGATGGGACGGTAGGCGTGCATACTCATCTGAATTTACTTCTGCTCCTTTGCGGGGGATCATTCGAATTGCGGCCCCGGCCGCGCCGGGGCGAATCATGTGCGTGCCTAATAGTATATTCCACAACGAGCATCCGCAATCAGCCCGGGCAACAATGCAGTGGAAAACCCTGTATTTGAGCTGTAAGATTCTCATCGCAACTCTTAATCGCAATTGCTTGGACTAAATTCAGACCATGACAAGAAGCGATGACCAGTGAGACGGCGAGCCGGCTGAACAGCCGGCTGAATACTCAAACCGGACACCTGGATTATGGCCCAACCTGAATACCGCAAGAAGTATCTTTTCATCGACGATTCGTCGGTAGTTCAGTCCGACAACCTCCGGCGCGTTACCAACCAGGCTGTCAAGCATCCCGGACCGATCATGGTGCCCGATGCCCCCTGGGATACGAAGGACGTCAATCTCAACGGCCAGAACGTCCTGTACGACCCGCAGGACAAGCTGTTCAAAATGTGGTACCGCATCGCCAACCGGATGGAGGGATGGGGGGCGACTGAGGGTAAAACAGCGTATGCGACCAGTACCGACGGCATTCACTGGGACCGCCCCATTCTGAACATGGTCGAACACCTCGGAAGCACCGCGAACAATTACATCCTGCCCGCCGAGCTGGAGACTTTCCACCCGTCCGTGATTATTGATCCCGGCGCCCCCGACAGCAGACGGTTCAAGATGATCTTCGACTCCTCGAACCTGTACGACTCCGGACGCGTCGGCGACTGGGCAAAACACCACGTATCGCTCAACCTGGCATGTTCCGACGACGGCATCCGGTGGCATCGTCCTTCCTTCGTCAACCCGGTGCTGCGCGGCATCAGTGATGACGTGTTCATGTTCTTTTATGACATCCATCGCCGCAAGTATCAACTGTATACCCGGCGGGTACCGAACCTGCCACGGGACATCTCGCTGTA
>JASLZG010000151.1 GCA_030754995.1 Lentisphaeria bacterium | reverse complement strand
AAACCAGCATCTGAAATGCCCATGCGACAACGTGCATTAATCATCGGCGGCGGCCGCATCGCGCGCGGACTGATCGCGGACATGCTGACGCGGTCGCGCTGTGACATCGTCTTCGCGGTGCGGCCGGAAAGAAGGCGCCGCCTGGACGAGGCCGGGACGTACAACATCCGCTACTACGGCAAGCGCGACGACACGCTGACGATCAACCGCTATGCAACAGTGTCGCTGGCGGACGCCGCGGCCCTGGAACGGGAGCTGGGCACGGCCGATTTCGTCTTCACGGCCGTCGGCGCCGGGGCGCTTGCGGAAATCGCAAACACGCTGGCAGCGCCGCTGCAGCTGGCGCTCGGCCAACGGAAAAAACCGCTGAATATCTTTCTGTTCGAAAACAGCGCCGACGGCGCCGACCTGTTCCGGGCAACCGCGGCGGCACCGCAAACCGGCGTCGTGCCCTGCATCATCGACCGGCTGGTCACGACCGTGGCGGAACCGGACTCTCTCGACCTGGCGGCCTGTTCGTGGGACACCACGGTGTACGAGGCTGGGACGGTGATCGGGGCGGCACCGGAACTGCACGGATTCCTGCCGTGCGATGACATTGCAAGGCGGCGGCAGTCGAAGATGGTGCTGACGAATATGCCGCAGGCGACCGCCGCCGCCCTGGGGTACCTGAAAGGATACGAATTCGTCAACAACTGCTGCCGCGACCCGGACATCAGCGCAATCGTGCACGGGGCGATGACGGAAGTGCGCGATGGCATGGCGGCCGCCGGCCTGTATATCGGTGCGGACGTCCCGGATCCTGAAACGTACGCGGAGGAGTTCTTCGGATACTTCTCGGCGGACGTCTGCCGCGACCAGGTGACCCGGGTGCTGGCCGACCCGATCCGTAAATTGCAGGTGGGCGAACGGTTCCTGGCGCCGGCGCTGCTCTGCCTGCAGCACGCCTTGCCGGTGGACAACTTGGCATGCGGCATTGCGGCAGCCATGTTATTCGACCACGGCAACGATGCCGGTGCCATGACGGTTCAGCGGCGCGTGGCGGAACATGGCGTGTCCGGCGCCCTGGCGGGGATCGCCGGGCTGGATCCGCAAGCACCGATTTTGCGGTGTGTCGAAGCGCAGGCGGAACGGGTGGAAAGATTGCGGGTGAGGTCATGAGAGGAATCTCGATGGGGCGGCGGGGAGGTAACGGCGAATGAAGCGTGCGGTACTGCAGGATATCGGGCAACTCGACGTGGAAGACGTCGGGCTGCCGGCGTGTCCGCCGGACGGGTTGCGTATCCGCACCCGGGCCTGCGGCATCTGTGCGACCGACGTCAAGATCTATAACTACGGCCATCATCTGCTCAAACTGCCGCGCGTCCTGGGACATGAGCTGGCCGGCGAAATCGATGCCGTCGGCGAAGCGGCCGGCGAATCATACGCGGTCGGGCAACGGGTCGCCGTGGTGGCGGGAATCAACTGCCTGGAGTGCCGGTACTGCCGGCGCGGAGCGCCGAGCCTGTGCGAAAATCTGGAGGCGTTCGGCTATCACTATGATGGCGGCTATGCCGACTATTTCATCGTGCCCGCGAAGTCGATTCGCTGCAACGGGGTCAAGCCGATACCGGATCATCTCGATGACGCCTCAGCCTCGGTCATGGAGCTGCTGGCGTGCATCGTCAACGGTCAGGAGCTGTCGGGTTTCACCCCCGGAGAAAGTGTCCTGATCCTCGGTACCGGGCCGGCAGGCATGCTGCACGCGCGACTGGCGAAGGCAACCGGCTGCGGACCGATTTTCCTGGCGGACATCTCACCGGAGCGCGTGGCGCAGGCACAAGACCTGTGCAGCAGCATGGCGGCGGGCGTCTTCGAGTGCAGTGATGCGGAAATATTCCGCGAGACGATCCTCGAACACACCGACGGCGTCGGCTGCGACCAGGTGATGGTGGCTTGCGGCGCGCCACAGGCGCAGGCGCTGGCGGTGCAGGTCGTCGACAAATGCGGTTGTGTGAATCTCTTTGGCGGCACACCGCGCGGCAGTGCTCCGGTTGCGATCGACACCAACGCCATCCACTACCGCCACATCCGTGTGGTCGGGACACATGGCTCGTCGCCACAGCAGAACGACACCGCACTGTCATTGATCGCCGATGGCCACATCGCAGTATCGGACCTGATCACCGGGCGTATCGGCCTCGAGTCGCTGGAAGACGCCTTGACCCTGCGTGACGCCGCCGGCGCCGGCCTGAAAACGGTGGTGACGTACGAGTAAACGACGAAAAAAATCACCAGGGCGCTGCTTCGTTGTTGCGGAGGCAAGGCGACAGCGGCGGCCCGGCACTCCCCAAATTCCCCGCGGAGAGAAACGATGAACAAGTTGCCGCGATTCGGGCTGGGTTGCGCGGCCTTGCCGTTCGGCACCACCGCCGCCGCGCATGACGCCGCCTGCAGCGTCATTCGCCATGCCGCCGGGCTCGGCGTCGAGTGGTTCGACACGTCGTCCCTATACTCCGGCGGGGCCAACGAAGCAGGCGTCGGCAATGCCCTCGATGGCATTCCGCGCGACCGTTACCGGCTGTCGACCAAGGCCGGTTTTGTCATGGACGACGAGGCCCGCGCCGTCAGTGCCGTGGCGGGTCCGGGCAATACAACACGGGACTACAGCTACGATTTCGTCATGTGGTCTGTCGAGCGCAGCCTGCAACGCTTGCGTACCGACCGGCTCGACCTCGCCATGGTGCACGACCCGATAAACAGCGAGCAGGTACAGAGTGCGGCCAGTGGCGGTATCCGCGCCCTGTGCGAGCTCCGAACTCAACAGGTCATCGCAGCGGTCGGTGCCGGCATGACGATTCTCGAATCAATGATCGAGCTCGTCGAGGCGTGCGAAATAGACTTCCTGATGCTGCCCTGCTGGTATCACCTGATCGATCATTCCGCCAATGAGACACTGCTGCCCCGGTGTCAGGAAAAAAGCATTCCGGTCGTCGTTGCCGGCCCGTTCGCCGGTGGGCTCCTCGCCAATCCTTATGCCAAAGAGGCCCACTACAACTACTACCCGCCAACGCCCGACGACCGCCTCCGGGCCCAGACCGCTGCCAAGGTCTGCGAGCGCCATGGTGTCTCGATCAAGGCCGCCGCGATTCAGTTCCCGCTGCGCCACCAGGCAGTAAACGCGGTCATGTCCGGCCCGAAGACAATCGCCGAGCTGGAAGAAAACCTGGAGTTGATGGCGGTTGAGGTTCCGGGTGAATTATGGCAGGAGCTCGGCCACGCGTTGCGTGCGCAGGATGAATTCCCCCCCCCTTCCGGAGACGCTTGAAGGGCCGGCGGGACACCTGCGCTCCCAGGGTTCAATAGTGCAGCACCACCATCTGGTGACACGTGAACTCGTCGATCTCGAACTGCAACGTGCCGGCCGTTGCGTCAAAAGCCAAATCCTCGCCCTGTGGTTCGAGGCTAACCCGCTTGACAGCTTCCGGCAACCGCACGGAAAGCTGCGTCTGCCGCAACGGCAGCAGATCCTCGATGACCTCGACCGGCTTCAACGGTATCGGTATCACCGGCGCCGACAGCGGGCCGCCGCGATTGACGGTGTTGGCAAAGAGCAGATGCAGCACGTAGCGATTCTGCTGCGGCTGTGCCATCAGCGAGACACGTGCGGTAGAGGGCAGGCTGGTCGTCAGTGAGCAGGCGTCACCGAGCAGTTTGCGGATGGCCGCAGTCACGTAGTGCTTGAGCGCCACCGCGCCGCTGGCCCGGTACAAGGAGAAAACCGGATGTGCCAGGTACATGTACGGCAGGTTCAACGTGCCGCAATCGTAGCCGCTGGCCGCGGTCTGCGGCGGCGCGTGCTGATGGCTGCAATACTGCCGGTACGAGCGCGTAAAATACGGGTCCCATACTTTCCCGAGCGACGTGGCACCGGCGCTGGCGGTAATGCGCTGCGACGGCAGGTACATCACGATCGGCTCGGAAACGAAGTCGGGCGCCAGCTCCGGGATCGGCACGATATAGTCCGGCTGGTGCGGGCTCCCGCCCTCCCCTCGCGCCCCGATATCAAAGGCCTGGCCTTGACCGTCCGCCAGTTGCCCGGCCATGGATGTCAGCAGCAACCGGCCGCCGCCGGCAGTGAACGCGTTGAGTTTGCCGACCAGCGCCTTGTCGACGACAACGCTGTCGGGCAGGATGATGATGCGGTATCCGTCCAGCGGCATGTCGGCATCGATCACGTCAAAGAGAAAATGCCCTTCCAGCAGGATGCGCGTGGCGCCTTCGTCGGCGGCGGCGCTGTCATCGCTGCGGCCGTTGACCGCTTCGCATGACAGCACCGCAATGTCGGCGATGTTGGTCGTGTCAACGCACCATGGCTCCTTCGCCTCGACCTCAGCGTAGGCAACGCCGAGGTTGGCGTAGGTCGACGGATCCATGCGGCCGGACGGATGTAACTGGTCGCCGACGCCGCACTTGGTGCCGTACGCCAGCATGGCGGCGCATTCGTAGCGCAGGGCGTTGGGATGCTTGTAGCCACCGAACTCACCCCAGGTCGTGTGGAACTTGCCGGTCATCCCGAGGCAGTCATGCTGGAGATTGCCGCAATACTTCGCCGACATCGGGAAGTGATCGTAACCCCAGTGCCCGGTCGGCAGTGACTCGAGCTCGAGGTGACTGAAGAACGGCAGCAACTCCCGCCGGCCGCGAGTGATGTGGCCGCTGTTGTGGAATACCGGCATATCCGGATTGTCGCAACGCGCCGCGGCGGTCGACATCCCGTAATAGCGGAGCAGCGCCTGCTGTGCCATCTTCTGGCGGTCGGCGCTGTTGGTCGGGTCGAGATCGCCGCGTTCCATCAGGTCCATGCACACTTCGCAGCAGCATTCGTCCTGTTTGATGATGTCGAGGAACACCCCGTCGCAATCGGGAAACTGCCGGACGATTTCGACGATCAGTTCGCACAGGTGATCGGTGTACGACGAATTGAAGCAGAGCTTCTTGAAGCCCGCCTCCAGCGGCGCGCAGCTCCAGCCTCCCAACCCCCCGTCGCTGGTGATTTCGCGCCACTCCGGATGCTCGGCACCGATCCGTGAACTGATGCCGGCGGTGATGTAAATGGGACCATTGACATCGATTTCCTTGGCCGCCTCGAACTGTGCGCGCAGCAGATCAAAGTCCAGGTGCGGATGGCGTTTGCCAACGGACGTGTCGTTGTAATTCCAGCCGTGGTGGCAGATGCCGAAGCAGGTGATCGAATCCACGTGGCCGCGTTTCAAGGCATCCTGGAATTGCCCCTTGTCGAATGCCGCACCGATTGCCGGGATGTCGGGCGAGGTATGGAAGTCCAGGTGGACCTGGCGAAATCGAAGTTGTTTCATGAAATCATCCTTTTCGAATCAAGAAGCCGTCGGCGGCGACCTGCGACCGGCAAGATACCCTCCGGCAACGAAAGTGCCACGGTGCTTCAAAGCGCCGTCCGGTCCTTTGACCGCGGGTCCTTTACCAATGTACCACTGTGCAAGACGCCCGTCATGCAGCGGTCGCGCCAGGCGACCGAGGCATCGAACAGTTTCGCCTTGGTATCGATGGTGTTGATCAGTACCGCCGGCCGGTGCGACCGGGCACGGTCGATGATCACGCCTTCGGCGTTCACGGCAAAACTCGGCCAGGCGTACCTGGCGGTGCTGTTGTTCGCACTGATCCAGAAATAGTTGCTGGCGGCGGCGCTCTGCACGGTCGGCGGTACGTAGATCAGGTATTTGTCGTACATTTGTTTCGTCCCCCGCGCGTTGTGAAAGGAGACCAGCATCAACTCGACTCCGCGGCGCTTATACTCCCGAAACAGTTCGGGATACCGGAAGTCGTGACAGATCAGCAGACCGCAGCGGACGCCGCGGACATCGAACGTGACGAATTTCTCGCCGGGACTGTAATGCGCCAGGTCGCCGTTCTTCGTGTTCGTGCCGGTGCAAAACATCTTGTCGTAGCGGTCGACGAGCCGGCCCTTGTTGTCGATGACATAGAGCGAATTGTGCGGCTTGTGCCGGCCGGTGAGCCGGTGATTGGCACCGATGACGACCCATAGCCGATGGCGGCGCGCCAGTGCCTGCACCTGCTCCATGCACGCCCGCTGGCAGTCCCAGTCCATGTCGCCGGCCGACCGCAGTTCAACACCCAAGTAGCCGGATAAACAGGCCTCCGAAAAATGCACCAGCTGGGCGCCAGCGGCTTTCGCCTGCGCCAGTTGTCGCTGCACCGGCCGCAAGTTCTTCGCCGGATCCTTGTCGATCGGAAACTGACACGTGGCTATTGTGATCTTTGCCATGAACTCACCGAATGGGTTAAACGATTGGCGGAGAGGGAAGGAATCGAACCTACCGCCGACGCATCAGCGCCGGCCAACGGTTTTGAAGACCGCGGGGAGCACCAGCCACCCGCCACTCTCCGAACAAACAGGGTTGAAACGTTGCAGGCAAGAATGTACCGCCTGTGAATCGCAGAACAACGACAGAAGGCGGGATGCAGACGCCGTAACTGTCGAACGCGTGGGGCGCCCCAGTCACAAGCCGTGCCCCGTCCATGAGTCCTGCACATTCAGTACGCTTCTGGCCTTGCCGGCGCCGTCATGGAAACGCCTTCCCAGGCGGTCTCCACGGGTCCTGCCGGCGACGCCTGAAAAGTGGCAGGAAAAGCGATCCAACGGGCACGGACGTCTGATCAGGCGGCGCCTATCCGGAAGCTGGTTGCCGTCTCGATCATGGCAAGGAAATTCTCCCCGCGGACGGAGGTGGGAATGGTGTTGGCGGAGGAGATGATGTGCCCGCCATGGGGGGCCATCTGTTCAAGTTGCCGCCGGGTCTCGGCCTTGACCTCGTCCACGGTGCCGCGCGAGAGGAGGTCGATGGGGAGGCTGCCCATGACGACCGCGCGGCCGTTCGAGCGCCGGCGGACCTCGCGCATGTCCATGTAATGATGCTCGATGGGGCCGAAGGCATCGGTCCCCGATTCGAGAAGCAGGTCGAGGATCCCGAGGATGTTGCCGTCGGTGTGCTGGACCGCATAGCCCCCCGCCTCGTGAATGGCAGCGATGACCGTCTTCTCTGCGGGGAGGATGTACTGCTCGAAATGGGCGGGCGACATCATGGTCCCCGACTTCCCGGCGAAATCGTCCCCCAGGAAGATGATCTCCACCCCCTCGGCGATCAGTTTCCGGAACAGTTCCACATGGTACTCGGTGCCGATCCTGGCGAGTTTTTTCACGAACTCGGGACGCAGCGCATAGTCCATCATCAGGTTGGCGAGCCCGGCCCGCAGGTACTGGGAGGGGGCGAAAGCGGACTCGCCCACCACCGCAATGGCTTTTCTGCCCTTAAAGCGGTCGACCAGCTTCCGCGCCTGCCGGATCACGGGTGCGGCAAGCGGGTCGGGCGGGGTGTAGGCGTCGAGGTCCTCTTCGGTCTCGATCCGGGCGGGCGGCAGGCACACGGGAATGACGTTGCCCTCGAGCTCCTGCAGGGCGCCCCACTTGTCGCGCCAGATCTGTTTTTCCTCGTCCACCCACTCGGTGGTTTCGGGATCGGCGATCATGGTCAGGCAGGTGACGATGTCGAGGTCGGCGTACTCGACAAAATCCTCGCCCGACATGCCCGGGCAGATGGATTCGATCACCGCGGGGTCAATGAACATCTCCGCCACCGGCACCCGGTCGGGTGTCCGGTTCTCGAACACTGCGTGTACCCGCTCGTATGAGTTCATGGGGCTACGATCCTCCGGGCCGCGTTGCGCCGGCAGCCACTCATGCCCTCCCAGAAACGACTTTCCATCATCATGTTCTTGTAAAAGTTGGCAGAGCGTAAAGGAATCGAACCCACCACTCTCCGAACAACCGGGGTTGAAACGTTGCAGTCAGGGAATGTACTGCCTGAGACTCGCAGAACAACGACGGAAAAGGCGGGACGCAGCCGCCGTAAATGACGAGGGCGCAGCGGCCTCTCCGACGCGGCTCGACGATAGTTCCACGACTCCCCGCGCCGGCGCTTGACGGCATTACGAAACACCGCTCGTCCCTACACCGCCACAACCTCACCCGACCGCGCCGACTGATGTGCCGCCGCGGCCATCGCCACTGCCATGCGGCCGTCAGTCCCATCGACTATCATCGGGGTGTCGTCAGTGATCGCTTCGAGCCAGGAACGCAGCTCGTAGCGGAAGGGATCCTCGTAATTCTCCAAATCCTCCGGGGACCAGGCCCGCGACTCGCCGGCAGTTGTCGCCAGGGTCAGCGCCGCAACCTGGTCGTACGTACTGATGGTGCCGCCCGGGCACTGGATGGTGAAGTATTCCATCCTGACAAAACAACTCCTGCTCGAATGCAAAACACCGATGGCACCGCTCCTGAAACGGACATTGATGTACCACAAATCGTTGTAGTTGAACCCGTCCTCCATCACTCGGGCGCCCTGGGCATGGACGGATTCCGGCTCACCGCAGACGGCCCGCAAGAAATCGAATTCGTGAGCATTGATCTCGAGCAGCAGCCCGCCGGACGTTTCACCGCTTTGCCGCCACGCAACCCCGAAACTGCCCTGGGCAGAATAGCCGCTGCACCGGGCCACCGCGATGCCCGACGGCGCCCCCAGGTTCTCCGACCCGATCAACTCCAGGGCCTTGCGATACGGCCCCACCAGCCGCAGCACCTGGCCAACACACAGCTTGACAGCAGCGGCAGCGGCGGCGGCCAGCATCTCGTCGCAATCGGCAACCGACAATGCCATCGGTTTTTCACAGAACACATGCTTCCCGGCAGCGACCGCACGCAGGGTGATGTCCTTGTGCGTCAACGGCGGGCTGGCGATCACAACGGCATCTACGTCGGCGTTGAGGAGCGCATCGAAATCGTCGGTGGCGGGGCAGGAACAGGTCTTTGCGAACGCTGCTGCGGCAGCGGCGTCCGGGTCATACCCGACAGTGATCCGGGCGCCGTCGAGCGTCTTCAGCCTGTCCGCAAGGAAACACCCGTGAGGGCCGCAGCCGATGACACCAATATTGACTGGCTTTGTCCCGATGCTCATCCCTGCAGACAACCCTTGAGATACGCTGCCTCACGATGCAGCATGGCCTGGCGTTCGGTCTCCGGATAACGCCCGAGCGACTCGTTCTCGATACACAGGCTGCCGTCATACCCGGCACTGCGCAACTGTTCGATGACCAGCGGAATGTCAATGTCACCGTCGGGCAGGGCGCAGCAGTACTCTCCATAGCACCAGCCAATCTGGCGACGAACCTCGCGCTGATCCGCCGGGTAATTGATGTTCTTTACATGGGTGTGCCGTGTTACCGGCGCCAGTTGCCCGATGACCTGATGAACTTCCGACAACGACATTCCGGACCAATACAAATTGGCCGTGTCCAGGGTCACTCCAAACCGCGGCGAACCGACGCCGTCGATGATCGTCGAGAGAAATTCATACCGGTTGCCCTGGACACCATGATTCTCGATCCCGTAGACCACCGGCAAATCATCGGTTGCGTCGAGGACGCGCTTCATGCAATCAGTGAATACGGCGCGGCATCTCGTCTCGTCCCAGCTCTCCTGATGGGCGTTCATGGCTGCCTCGATCCGCATGGCCCGGGCCCCCAGCGCCGCGGCGGCACCGGCGCAACGCACGACCCAGGCGACCTCGTCCGCCAGGTCGGGGCTTGAGAAATCATTGAACAGCAGCAGTTCCGAGGCCCGCAACCCCGCGGCGTCCAGCTCCCGGCGATACGCCGCGAGTGCCGCGTCGGAGGTCAAGGCGACATGCGTGTCCCAGCCATCGTCGACCGACACCACCTGCATCTGGCGATCAATCGCCAGCTCGACGGCGTCGAGGCCGACCGCGTCCATGCCGGCCCGAAGCGTTGGGAAGGCGGCACCGCGCAGGCACCCGTCACGTACGGCGACATACATTATCGGTCTCCTTGGTGTTGACGATTGTCATAGTATACACAACATGGCAGACAATTCATGAAGGCGCCGCAGCGCCGACGCCACTGTTCACGGCCGCAGAGGTTGCCGATTCACATGCTGCCGGGAAGATCAAATCCGGCCCGCCTCCACCTCCACGCCTCACTCCCGGAACCGAAGCGAATACAGATCCGCGTCCTTCATCGCGAGCTTCATCCTGATCGGTTCGCCGCTGATGTCGCTTAGATCGTGCCCGCCTCGCCATTGCACGACATGCTCGATGCTGTCACCCGTCGTACCCACACACTCATCCAGCGTACGGCCCGCGACCGGTGATCCATCGAGGCGCTGAAGTTCGACGCGAAGGTACCCGGCCGCGCTGGTGGAGTAGTTGATTTCCAGCTCCCGACCACTAAACGTCAACGGCTTGCTCAGCATCTGCCCACTGGCGTAGGGCGCATGCACCGACGCGAAGCCATCCAGCCGCAACGTCATGCGCTGGATGTGGGCCGTCGTCTGTCCGAAATTGCGCTGCACGTACAGTGAGATTTCCGTTGGCGAGGTCTGAATGATTCCACACACGGGGTAATTGGCGCGGGTCGTCCAATTCCCCAGCCCAATTCCCGGGCGAACGAAGCTTTCCATGAACGTGAAATCGAATTGACCAGAACCGGCCCGGGTGGAAAGCAGAACGGCATCGGCGTGATCCCCCGCACTATGCGTCGAGAGCCGACGAAGCCGCGGCATGTTGCCCTGAACAAACTGACGAAGTTCAGGCGAAACGTATTTCTGACGCGCGGCGGCAATATCGTCTTCGCGCACGATGTGATCGGTGTCGGCAAAGAAGATGCGACCGGGCATGGAAATATAGATATGCGGTGCCCGGAAGTAGGGTTGCGTCTGATTCGTGTAGAGATTGGCCGACGGCGTCGTGCTTCCGGTGTCGCTGTAGGTCATCGGGATCGTCGGCGTCCAATCCAGGAAGTTGTCCGAGACGGCCCTCATTGTCGCTCGACGTCCATCCTCCATGTGGCGGGCG
>JASLZG010000150.1 GCA_030754995.1 Lentisphaeria bacterium | reverse complement strand
GTGCCTGCTCCATGGTGATTGACACACCTCTTCTGGAGAACACCTCGATAAAAACAACTGCCGGAGCGAAACAGCCATAATCCATCGTGGTTCCCGCCCAGTCGAGGATTACCAGCCTCACCGGGCCCTGATATGCGCTCCGTTTCTGCCCAACCATATGAGTCCTCCTTTGCTCTCCACCTGGACCGGTCACTCGCTGGACCCTTCAGGCGCGAAGTGGGTAGCCACCGTAGTCCCGGACCGTCTCGTACATCGCTAACACGTTTTCCACGGGCACCCGGGCCTGTACGTTGTGGACGGTGTTGAAGACGAAACCGCCGCCGGCACCGAGGACCCGGATGCGCTCGGCAACCTCGTCGTACACCTCATCAGGCGTGCCGAACGGCAGGGTCTTCTGGGTATCGACGCCACCGCCCCAGAAGGTGAGGTGGTCGCCGAACTTCTCCTTCAACACCTCGGGTTCCATGCCGCAGGCGCTGCACTGGACCGGATTGATGCAGTCCAGGCCGCTTTCCACGAAGTAGGGCAGCAGCCTCGGGATTGAGCCGCAACAATGTTTCCACGTCTTCCACGGGGTGTGTTCGTGTACCCAGCCGATGACGGCGTTGTAATAGGGAAAGTAGAATTGCTCGAACAGGTCGGGACTGAATATCTCGGCCCGTTGCGTGCCGTAGTCGCTGCTGTCGATGATGACGATGTCGATATTGTCACCGACAGCACGGTACAGGTCTTGCAGATTGCGCAGCACCGCCTCGGTACGTATTGCCGAGAGTTCCGAGACGTAATCCGGTTCTGTCATCATGACGCACAGCCAGTTGGGGATACTGCCCGAGCCGGCGGGGCTGCAATAGTTGTAGGCGGCGAGCATCAACGCCTTGTCGGTCGGTCGCAGCGCCTCGGCGCGGGCGGCCATGAATTCGAGCTCCTCGGTGGGGACGCCGCGGGTGTACTCGGGGCGCAGCTCATCGATCGGCGGTGGCGTGTAATCGAGGTCGAGGGGCTGCTCTGCGACGCCGTCGAAGTAGTACCCGTCTTTTGGCATGACGCCCGCGACCGGCCGTGACATGTCGCCGCCCTCGTGCAGCAGCCAGCGGCCCTGCTCATCAGTTTCAACCTCGAACTGACCGGGCACCAGCACCTCTGTACCATCGAAGAGCTGCCACGGCTTATACCCCTCGCGGCGGATCTCGAACATGCCGGTATGCGGTTCAACCGGCAGGACGTCGATCCCGAAACGGTCGATGATGTCGTCGTCGACCTGCCCCAGCATCTGGTACATTTCATAGACCTTGGTCGGGACATGGTCCCCACCCAGGTGCTGCCGCAGCCGCGCCAGCGCCTGGGCCATGATCCCGGTCATGATGCTGCCGCCGAGGTCTACCGGCAGCCGGTCGGGTTCTTGGTGCTCGATTGTCGCGAGGACGCGTTCGCGGGAGGTCATGGTCCGGGTGTCGGATGGCATGTTTCGCAGCCCAGGGTACCGCTGTGAGTTCGGTGAAATAAACGACGATTCAGTATCCTAACGGGTGAGCAGGAACAATGCCAAGTGAATTGACGCAAATGCCCCGAGCATCATATTGGGGCCGGGAATCACGCCGGGAGGCGATGCACAGCGCGCCACGGAATACCGGCGGGAATTTGATCGACTATTAACTCGTTAAAGACCAGCGCGTTCGGGCAATAGGCAGTGACTGGCACCGTTCATGCCCGCAATGCTGTGCGATGCTGGTGTTGCGGGGCAACTTTGCGAAGCCGGACGTTCCCGGTCAGCCAGCCCATCCGCGTTCGGATACCTGGCCGTATCGGAAAAGGAGCTGTGTCATGTCTTCCGACTCACTTTTCTTCAAAGACGATTGGCCGGCGTGCCGGCGGATGTTCACCGCCTGGTGGCACGGCGAGATAGCGGACCGCTGGGCGCTGGGGGTCCTGTCGCCGAGCGAATCTCCCTGTCCCGCAGCGGCACCGCCGGCGCCGCCGCGGGACGAGCGCGACTGGTTGGACATCCAGGGCAACCTGGCCAGGCGGGAGGCGTCTTTCGCGCAGCAATTCTACGGCGGTGCCTGGCACCCGTATCTGACCGCCGACCTCGGGCCGTGTCCGTTGGTCGTGTTTCTGGGGGGCACGCCAATCTTCGGAGCGGACACGGTTTGGTACGAGCCGAGGTCCGTGGATCCGGCAAAGGTCGAGTTACGATTCGATTCACAGAACCCGTACTGGCAATGGATGGTCACCGCGCTTCGCCAGTACCGCCAAGCGGCGAAGGGCCGGTTCTCGCTCGCCATCCCGGCACTCGTCGAGGGGCTGGACATCCTGGCCGAGCTGTTCGGGACGCAGAAACTGCTGACCTGGCTGCTGGACTGTCCGCAGGAAGTTCATCGTCTGTTGGACGAGCTGGATGAGATTTATTTCCAGGCGTACGACCAACTGTACGAGATGGTTCACGATGAGACGGGTCATTCCCTGTCGCATTTCAGTGTCTGGGCGCCGGGCCGTGCGGCGGTGATCCAGTGCGATTTTTCGTGCATGATTTCGGAGGACATGTTTGCCGAGTTCGTTGTGCCGCACCTGGAACGGCAGTGCGCCCGGCTGGATTACAGCCTGTATCACCTGGACGGGCCCGACGCGGTCCGGCACCTCGAGCATCTCGTCAAGGTCCCGGGCCTGACGGCGATCGAGTGGACGCCCGGCACCGGTAACCCATACGCGGCTGATCGCGCCTGGTGGGAAACCGTCTGGCGGCCGCTTTACGCGGCTGGAAAATCGGCCCACTGCTGGGCGGTGCCGGCCGACTCGATCGAGCCGTTCGTCAAGGAGTTCGGCCAGAAAGGCACGCTGGTGACGACGGGTTGCGAGAGCGAGGCGGAAGCGCGCACCTTGCTGGAAGAGAGCATTGACTGGGGATGACGAAGCCCGGGTGAGTGGCGCCCGGCGCGGATGTCATTTACCTGCGACGCTGCACCTTGATGGTCGTGGCCATGATGCGGTTGAGCGTGGGGACGTTCTCGGCCAGCATTTCCTGGCGCGTTGGCAGCGAGCCGCCGCGCCAGTCCTGCGGGCAATTGCAGACGCCGTAGACGTAGAGCAGTTCACCGGGACGGATCTCCCGGACCGACGCATAGCCCTTGCTCCAGGCACCTTCCTCGACGCGGTCCTGTTCAACGATCGCCGCACTGTCACCCGGGTCGCCGCAGTAGCGGCGAAAGACGGATTCGAACAGCTTGTTCCCGGTCGCGTCGCTGGCAACGGCATCGTCGGTGAAGCCCCAGTAGTTGCGAATGATGCGGGGCGTGACCAGCGTCTTGATAATCGGCGTTTGCTGGATCCACTCGCGACCGTCGTCGAGGCTGAACATGATATTGCAGTTCGGGCGTCCGTAGGCGCAGGCGACGATGCCGCTTTCCATCCGGCAGAGGTCCGGCCACACGCCGTCAGCAGGGACCTCGACCGGTTCCGTCCAGGTCCGGCCCTGGTCGGTGGAAAAGGACTGTGCCATCGGGCAGTACCCCTCCCGGCGCATCATGCACAGAAGTTCGCCGGACGCCAGCTGCAGGATTACCGGCTCGGTGAACTCAGGTTCATTCGGGGGCGGGTCGCAGGCCACCGTCGACAGATACTCCCAGCGTTTACCATTGTTCTCCGACACGACGATCACCACGCGGCTCGTCTTGTCGTCGCGGAAAGACAGGTAGATTGGCGTGATCAGGCGCCCGTCGGCGAGCTCGACAATAGGGCGCGCGTTGAATGACGCGTGGTCGGCCTCGGGTAAGTGGAGCTGGACCGTTTCCGGTCCTTCCCAGGTGCGGCCACGGTCGTAGGACAGGTATCGGGGAATGGCGAAGTAGTCGCGTTGGCGCACCGAAAAATGGCCGTCCTCGCTGCTGGTGCCGCCGTAGAGATAGCGCATCCCGTCCCGGGCCTCGAAGGGGCTGCCGCCCTTGTAGGTGTCGAACCACCACGTATCTCCCTTGTTTTCGGAATAGAGCACCATCCCGCGACAGATTGCCGAGCGGCTGTAATTGTCCGCATCAACGGAAAAGCCGATCTGCAGCAAGCCGTCCCGGTACTGGGTCAGTCCCGGCGCGAACCAGGCGGAACGCTCCCCGGTGAGTTCCACCGGCTTGCCCGGTACGCCGCCATTGGCCATGCTGCTGATTGTCCAGTGGGGGCCCACCTCGATCTCTAATTCGGCGTCGTTGCTCACGCTTCCTCCGTTTGCCGTTTGTTCTTTTGATTTAACATAGTTCTGCTAAATTGACAATGCCGGTAATCCTTTGCCAGAACTCCGAGGCTCCGATGAACGATCTCTACAACCCACAGCGTTTCGAGCAGATTGAAGACCGGCACCAGAATGCCTTCGCCTGGCGCCGGCAAGACTATATTCCCCTGGGAATCTGGGTTGTCAACCCGGAATATGCCGTTGATCTCGACTACGGCCAATGGCTCGAACCAGACGGCTTCCTCGACTATCAGATCAAGGTCTTGACGGATTCACTCACGGTGGGTTCCGACCTGCTCCCGGTTATCGGTATCAACCACCTTGGCACCGCGTTGCTCAACACCATGTTCGGGGCTGAGTTGTTTGTGCCGAAAACGGCCATTGCCACGTTGCAGGACAACGGGCCGACGCCCCTGCAGCTGCTTGAGTCGATTGAGCAGGTAGACCAGATGAACCCGCCACCAATCGACAGCGGCCTGATGCCGCAGGTCGAACAAATCTGCCGGCATTACCGGGAGCATCTCCCTGGTTGGGTCGGGATTGACGGGCCGATAAATAACGGGCCGTTCTCAACCGCCATGGAACTGCGCGGCTCAGGCATCCTGATGGACCTGATCGACGACCCGCAGCGTTGCTTGAAACTGGTCAACCTGATCGCCGCAACCAAGGTCGAGGCCGAGCATCACCTGCGCCGTCTGCTCGCCTGTCCGGTCGATCAGTTCCACAGCCAATTCGGCATCGCCGGCCCGGGATTGCGCATCGGCGAGGATTCGATCTGTTGCCTGTCCCCGGAGATGATCGCCCAGTTTGCGTTGCCGGGAGTGCTCGAAGTCCTTCGATTGGCTGGCGGTTCCGGGTACATCCACTTCTGCTCGCTGGACCATGCCCGCTACGAGCAGATCTATCCCGTTTTCCGTGACTGCCCCGACATCCAGGTGATCAGCTCCCAACTCGCCTTCGAGTACTACGCCAAGCATCTCGAGGAGTTGCGGGGCCATCTGGCCATCGAATCGCTGTATGCTCCTGGTTACAGCTATGTGGTTGAAACCTACGGCTCATTCACCGCCTGGGCCGACGAATTTGTCCCGCGCTTCAAGAACGAATCGGGCCTGGTCCTGTACTTCCAGGTTGATTCGGTGGACGAGGGCAGGGCGATCTGGGACCGGTGGCAGGCAGCGCATCGGAAATAGGAAGCGTGGCACCGTCTCCAAGCCGGCTCAGTGCCATGCCAAGCACCGGGCTGTCTTGAAACTTGCCGTCCCATGCTTGACGGTGCGACAGTAGGCATCACATTGTCCGATCCTTTAACGCCGCCGCCGGTTTCCTGTGACTGCGGCGGGCCTTGAAATCAGGAGGAGCCATGGCTCACATCGTTACAGCCCCCTGCATTAGCCGCCGCCACGCCGATTGTGTTGAGGTGTGTCCGGTAGACTGCTTTCACCTGTCGGAAAGCCGGGACATGCTCCTGATAGATCCGCTCGAATGCATTGATTGCGGCGTTTGCGTGGCCGCGTGCCCGGAAAACGGAATTTTCATGGAGGAGGAGGTGCCGGAGCAGTGGCAGGAGTACATCGCGATCAATGCATCGGAGGCGGCCAGCCTGCCGGTTGTGACAACCCGGGAAGCCGGTCGGCGCGTCGAGGGCAGTTAATGACGGAGCCGATGGTGGCCGGCGAATGTGGGCGAGCCCCGGGGTACGGGAAAACAGCGTGTCGGGGCTGAAGCCGCGGGTTCTGCGAAATCAAAATCAAGGAGTATAGAATGGGTGCCGTTACCGCTGCCTTGCTGGCGCCGGACCGGGTTGAGCTGACTGAGTTCGACCGGCCATCGGCAGGACCTGGCGACATGCTGCTGGAAATCATTTCCGTGGGAATTTGCGGCAGTGACAAGCACATGTATCTGGGACACGCGAACCTGGAATTCCCGGTGGTGGCGGGGCATGAGCTGGTCGGCCGTGTAGTCGCCATGGGTGACGATGTTGCCACCGCATCAAGCGTTGTCGGCGGTCCGGTCGCCATCGATGATCGGGTCGCGATAACGCCAAGCACACTCGGGTGCGGGCGGTGCTGGCACTGCCAGCACGTACCTCACAAACCGGCATTATGCCCGAACCGAATGGTCTATGGTTTCACGCCTGCAAGTCGTGAGCCCCACCTTTTCGGGGGCTTCGCACAGCTGATGTTCGTTGGCCCGAAATCGAACATCTTCCGCATCCCGGACGATTTGTCGACCCCCCGCGCGGTGCTGACCGAGCCGGCGGCCGTGGCGACCCGCGCGGTCGAGCGCGCCATGGGTACAGGCGTCCCGCACGTCGG
This sequence comes from Lentisphaeria bacterium, assembly GCA_030754995.1. GTDB lineage: Bacteria > Verrucomicrobiota > Lentisphaeria > JABSQK01 > CAJWLW01 > CAJWLW01. Next base: position 4,696 of record JASLZG010000150.1, on the reverse strand, counting down.
GGAGGGGCTCGGTATCGGCAAGCGCGTGGCAGTCCTCGGTGCGGGCCCGATCGGGCTGTTGGCGGTAGTGGCGTTGCGCCATGCCGGCGCCGGCATGATCATCGTCACCGATGCCAGCGCCCCGAGATTGGCCCTGGCACGGCGCATGGGCGCCGACGTTACACTGAACCTCTCCGAGATGGACGATGATGCCAGGTTGGCGGCGGCCCGGGACGCAACCGATGGGGTCGGGCCGGACGTCGTGATCGAGGCGGCCGGTGTGCCGGCGGCGTTCGAGGAAGCGCTGGCGATGGTTCGACGCGGCGGCCGCCTCGTCGAGGTGGGGCATTACTTTGACAGCGGTGCGATCCAGCTCAAGCCGCACACCGTTTGCCAGAAGGAGGTCGACATACTGGGGGTATGGGCCTATCCGCCGATCCAGTTCGAAACTGCCCTGTCGTTGCTGCAGCGCACGGCTGCGCCAATAGATGAGTTGCTGAGCACGCCCCTGCCGCTGGCCGAGCTGGAGGAGGGCCTCCGGTTGACCGGCCGCGAGGAGACTGTCAAGGTCGTGATCAACCCGGGAGCGTGATGCCGCCAAAGATCATTGCACGCGAACCCGCCACCGATGCTGCGGCCCTGCGCCAGACATCTGGCCGCATTGTTGCGGGCCTGCTCGAGTTGGAGATCACCCATGCGGTCGGTGTTGCGGACAATATGTCGCGCTTCATCTACGAGCAGCTGCTCGAAACACCGGCCGTGCAGGTCGTGCCGGTGTGTCGCGAAGGCGAGGCGTGGGCCGTTGCCAGCGGATTGTGGGTCGGCGGCCAACGGCCGGTCGTCATCATTCAGAACACCGGTTTCCTGGAATCGGGTGACGCGCTTCGGGGGACGGCGGTGGACATGGGCGTGCCGCTGCTGGCGATCATTGGCTATCGCGGCTACCGCTCTTTGTCCGGCACCTCGCCGGACACCGTTGCACGTCTCTTCGAGCCGACATTGCGCGCCTGGGAGTTGTCATACGAGTTTCTCGAACCAGGAAAGGAAACCGAGGTGCTGCGGAAAGCGCAAACGGCGGCGCAGGCCCAGGGCCGGCCGGTGGCCGCACTGATGAGATGATGAATCGCCATCAATGCCTGACAGTGCTCAGCCGGATTCGCGGCGACGATGTTGTGGTTGTCACGACCATGGGGTCGGCGGCGCCCTGGTCGCAACTGTCCGATTCGGAGCTGGACTTCGCGTCGGTCAGCAGCGCGATGGCGCATGCGGCTGATTTCGCAATGGGGCTGGCGCTGGCGCAGCCGCACCGGCCGGTGTGGGTCTTGAACGGTGACGGCAGCATGCTGATGTCGCTGGGCACAGTCGTGACGATTTGCCAGACGCCGCCGCCCAATCTAGTGCTGTTTGTTGTGCAGAACGACACCTACGAGGTGACTGGGAATCAGCCGATCCCCGGCTCGGGCATGATCGACATGACGCAACTGGCCCGCGGCGCCGGTTTCGCGCGGGTCCATGAATTCCACTGTGCCGATGCGATGGCGCGGACGCTGCCCGATATTCTTGCCGAACCCGGACCCTTGTTCATAAACCTGCGAATCGAGACCGGCGACGAGCCGGCGCCGTCTCTCGATCGACCATTGCGGGACTGCGCCCACACATTGCGCAACAGTCTTGTGCGTTGAACCTGCTTTCCTGCCCGGTTGTATTTACCGCGCCACGTTTCGAGCGTCACGCCACTGAAACAGTCCCGGGGCCGGCAGGTTTTTGTTCACGGCTCAGTAAGTTCCGTATTGCCGTACCGTTTCGTACATGGCCACGACGTTCTCTGTCGGCGAGTTGTCCTGGAGCTGATGTGTCGGCGCAAAGCAGTAGCCGCCGCCAGGCATCATGATCTCGAGTGTCTCTCGACAATACTGAACGGTCTCCGCCACGGTCCCGCTTGCCACCGGCCCCGCCGTGCTGATGCAGCCGTGGAAGGCGAGGCGCCCACCGAACTGCGCCTTCAGATATTTCGGGGCCATGTCTTTTGCTTCCGGCTGCAGCGTGTCTACCGCATGAATCCCCATCTCGATGAAATCCTCGTAGGCCCAGCTGCTTGATCCGCAGGAATGCATCATGACAAAGGCACCGTAGCTGTGGGCCAGGTCGCAAAACTCCTGATAGCGGGAACGGATGTGTTTCTTGAAGGTTTTCATGCTGATCATGGGAGCAATCTGGGAGCCCAGGTCCTCCCCGAGCCAAATGAAGGCGATCCTGCCCCTTGCGGCCTCAAGGATGCGCCGGGTCATCTCAATCTGAATCCCCATCCGCCGATCGGCCAGCAGTAATCCGGCGGGGTCATCCGTAATGAGGTCCACAAGTGCCTGCTCCATGCCCCGAAGCATTCCGTTCCCGTTAATGATGTCGCCATACCCGGCGGCCCCGTTGATGGCGTATTCCTCAAACCGTGTGCACTGGGCGAAGATATCGGAATAGTCGAAATCGTCGGGATCGGGCATGGGCCAGTTGGCGACGGTATCCTCATCCGCCTTCTCCAGTGGGAAGTCGCAGAAGTCCCAGTAGCCCCCGGTTTTGTGCTCGACCCAGCGGCGATGGATTCCCCAGTCATCCACTTTCACCGCGCCATCGGCAATGTCCTCGTGCAGCCTCTCACCCCGATAGGTTGGGCAAATTCTGCGAAAGTCCACGCCGAGTGCCTGTCGGAGCCCCTCGTCGTCATCGAGCTTGATGCCGAACTGTTCTTTTAGCCGCTGGTCAATGCCGGCATTAGCCGAATAGTTGATTGGAACCCGGTCCGGTTCCTCATTGCGAAACGCGGCAACTACTCGCTCCTTGGATGTCATTGTTTTTTCCCCGGTGATGGGCTGTCGGGATGGCTGTCTGTTGGATTGTCCGCAGGAGATTCACCGTCTGTCGGATGACCCGGGTGAGATTTATTTCCAGGCCGCCGATCAGGAGCAGGATCCGTCGGCCGGCGTAAATGTATGATGAACAGGAATACGGGAGAAAGGCCTGTTCAACAGCCGGACTATACTTCTGCAAGCTGTCCAAACATATCCTCTTTCAGGTCGAGGTAGTAGAGGTAGTTTTCCCAACTCACGTCGGGCGGGCAGCGATGGTCGCAGAAGGGGATGTAGCCGCCGCGTTCCACGTATGGAGCCACCGACTCGAGGTATCCTTTGATGGCATCGCCGCCCTTGGCGATTTCGACCTTGTCGATGCCGCCCATGATGCGCAGGTCAGGGCCGTATTCATCGAGCAGCTGGCCCGGGTGGCAGCAGGCGTTGACCTCGTGCGGGAACATGCAGTTGATGCCGGCGTCGAGGAAGCCCGGCAGCAGGAGGCGCACGTCGCCGTCGCAGTCCGTGTACCACAGGTCGATCCCGTGGCGGCGCAACTTTTCACCGATGCGCTTGTAGCGCGGCACAACGACATCGGTGAAAAAGGGCAGCGAAACCAGCGGCCCGGTCTTGTAGCAGATATCTTCCCAGCCCGAGGCATAGTCAAAGTTGACGTGCGGCAGTACGGCGTCGAGGTAGTGTTCCACCAGGATGCAGGAGGTTTCCACCATGTCCTCGATCATCAGCGGGCAATCGTGGATTGCGTAAGCCAGGCCTTCCAGTGTCAGCACGTCGCGGATCCTGCCGATCATGGAGCCTGCACTGACCGCCGCGGGAAAATCCCGGTCGTCCGGAAAACGTTGTTTCAGTGCGGCGATGTCCGGCTTTCGATCCGGGTGGCCGGGGTCGAACCGCGCCTTCTTGACGCGCGCCCAGTCGTCCGGCGTCTCGATGCTCGAGCGCATGAAGCGCGGTATGGTACTGTGACCGTCCCTGGCGACTTCGCAGATGATCCCATCCGGGTCGCGCATGATCACCGTTCGTTGTCGCTCCTCGAGGATCTCCTCTTCGAACGGCGGCAGGAGCCAATCCGCAGCGGCGTGGCCCATGCGGTCGAAGCTGAAGAACAAATCGGCGTCCTCGTTGTTGCGGATCCCGTTCTCGACGAAGCCCTGCCAAAGACCGAAATTCTCCTGCCAGTAACCGAACTCCATGTTGAAACAGCGGTCGACTGGTTGATGGTTCATCTGGTTGTTGAACCGTTCCCGGTCGGTCATCGTGCCTATCCATTTCGACCTGATTGGCGTGATACTCATGGGATCGTTCTCCTGAATTCCTGAAAGATTGTTGACGGGCCAGGCGGCGTGTACACCGTGGTCCTGGGCTGCCTGGTACATGGCGAGGATATTCTCTGGCGGTGTGTCGGCCTGGATGTTGTGGCCGGTGCGGAAGACGAAACCGCCGCCGGCACCGAAGATCCGGATGTGCCCGGCAACCTTGTTGTACACCTCATCAGGCGTGCTGAACGGCGGGGCCTTCCAGGTTGTTGTATCCAGAACGGAATCCATTTCATGGTTTTTGGAACGGCAGGAGGGGGCGGGAAGAATGCCAAAAATTGTTTGCCGGGACGGAAAGGATGGCATCGGGCACTGGTGAGATTATCAACGTGGTTTTCAGCATCCGCAATCATATGCCCTTGTCCGAATTCGGACAGCAGAACGCGATCGGGTACGCGCTGCCCCGCCACTTCGTGACCGGCGCGCGGCGATCCCATGAATCTTTTGCCAGTTGAGATGCGCCGGAAGAGAAACGGCGCACGGTGGGGGAGCAGGAACAATGCCAATACATTGTTGACTATCCGGTACTGCCAGTCAACT
>JASLZG010000014.1 GCA_030754995.1 Lentisphaeria bacterium | reverse complement strand
GTATACTTCGTAGACCTTGGTCGGAGAATCGTCGAAGCCCAGGTGTTGACGCAGCCGGGCCAGCGTCTGCGCCATGATGCCGGACATGATGGTGCCGCCGAGGTCTATCGGCAACCGGTCGGGCACCTCATGGTTGATCGTCGCCAGGACACGTTCGCGAGAAGTCATGATAAGCCCGGGGTTAAGTGGTGAAACTATGTCAGTTCAGCTGAAAACAATAGATTTGCACCGGCAGGGAGCAGGAACAATGCCAAAATAATTGTTGCGGTTCCGGCCGCCGCGCGGCTGGTGCCGGGGAATCAATCAAGGTCGAGGTCCAGGGCAGTTTCATACATCGCCAGCACATTTTCCAGCTTGCAGCCGGGATGGACCTGGCCACTGGAGCCAAGTAACAAGCCGCCGTTTCTCCCATAGTTTTTCACGAGAAACTCGACCTCTTTTCTGACCTCGTCAACGGTGCCGCGCGTCAGCAGCTCCTTGTTGTCCACGCCCCCCCACAGGACAAGGCCGGGCCAACGTTTTCTGATCTCGGGAACACTCATGCCGGTGACCGTTTTTTCCAGGGGATTGATCCCCTCTATCCCCAGGGAAATCAGATCGTCGATGATCCGGGTGATGTTCCCTTCCGAATGGTAGATGACACGGATGCCAAGCTCCCTGTACAGGCTGGCCAGCCTTTCGATGTTCGCATACATGTTCTTGCGAATCCATTGCGGCGAAAGCATCAGGCCCGTTGTCGAAGCGATATCACAGTAGATCAGTGCTATCGGCTGCGACTCGGCACTGTCAATCACATTCTTTACCCACTCGTAATCGCTCTGCGCCTGCATCGCGATGAACGCACTGATCAGGTCCGGATCGTCGTAGATCAACGTCGAAAAGTGGTTCCAGCCAACCATCGAATAGAGGCAGTCAACGCCCAGGCCGCCGTTTGGCGTCAGCAGCAGCAGCAAGGTGTCCCCCATCAACGCTTTCTGCTCCGCGACAAATTGATGGTGGCAGCTTTTTTCCTCCTGCCAGTTCCTTTCGCCCAGCTGCTTCTCGAGGTTGGCAATTTCCTGCCTGACGAAGGCGGCGGCCGAAGACTGGTCGGCAAACGGCCGTTCCACAATGGTGCCCATCCAGTAATTGCGCCGGTATTTGGCGCCGCCCGGCAATTCCAACACATACCATTTTTCGCCGTCATCCTCGCTGTATTCGGCATCCTCTACTTCCTCCCGGGTCTGGGGGAACGAGGCGTTCAACCCCTGCGACATGTCAAGGTACTTTTCGGCAATCCGGCCGGATTCTTCCAGTGTCCAGAAATCGTGCCGGCTCGTTCGGCCGGAAGTTGTCGCGGCGAGGGGGCCATGCTGCACCCAGTCGACAACCGGCACCCGGTCCGGTTGCTCGAAGGAGAAGGCTTTAAGCAGTCGCTCTTGTTTGGTCATCCCGACAATCCATAATCGTATACTTTATCCGATTTCGGAACGCGACATCCGCCTCGCGTTTTCGCAAAAATCCACCGATCGCCACCTATGGCCGCCGCCCGCGGGCGGGCGCCGGTTGTGGCGCACCTGCCCGGGAGAGAGCAAAGATCATGTTTAAAGCATGAGAATTTGGCGTTTATCCTGCTAAAGTAGCACTTGGAGTAAATCTCTCAAAGTTACGTTAAAAAACCCCAAATGACAAGACGGCATGAACAGTCCAGAACGAGTTTTTGCAGCACTTGAATTGAAGGAACCCGACCAGGTGCCAATCATGGAATCCGTTGTCGACAAGCGGATTCGCCAGGCCATTTACCCGGACACGGTCGAATCGGGCGCCTTCTCCGTGCGTATCGGCCTGGATACCGTCTCCTCGGGCCTCGAATTTCGGCGACACGACGAAACGCCCGACTCCCACTACGATGAATGGGGAGTGTTCTACCGCATCTCGCCGGAAGAGATGTTTCATCCGGTGAAGGGACCGGTCGAGACGATGGCGGACCTGCAGTCCTGGTCGCCGCCCGACCCGGAGGCGCCGTGGCGCCTCGGCGCGCTGCCGGAGCTGATCGAGCGGTACAAGGGCGAGAAGGCCATCGTCCTGCATCACCGGGCGGCCTTCATGTGGGCCGCCTACGTCGCCAACCTCGACCATCTGCTGCTCAGTTTTGCCATCGACCCCGAGTTGGCCCACGCCTTGATGGACAAGGTGCTCGAGGCCAACATCGCCATGGTGCGCCGCGCCATCCGCGCCGGTGTCGAGATCGTCACCCTCGGCGACGACTACGCCCACAACTTCGGCCCGATGATGTCGCCGGCGCATTTCCGGACGTTTATTTTTCCGCGCCTGAAACGCATGATCGATGTGATCCGGGAAGAGGGTGCGTACTGCATCAAACACAGCGACGGCAACCTGTGGCCGATCCTCGACATGATCATCGAGGCGGGACCGCACGCCATCAACCCGATCGAGCCCGTCGCCGGCATGGACATCGCCGAGGTGAAGCGCAAACATGGCCACCAGGTGTGCCTGGTCGGCAACATCGACTGCGGTGAACTGCTCAGCCACGGGACGACCGAAGAGGTCGAGCAGGCGGTGCGCTGCTGCATCCGCGACGCCGGCCAAGGCGGCGGCTTCATCCTGAGCTCAAGCAACAGCATCCACTCCAGCGTCAAACCGGAAAACTTCGCCACAATGGTGCTGGCCGGACAAAAGTACGGCAAGTACCCGCTGGAGCTGGAGGAGCCCCCCCTGCCGTAGACGATTGACCGGAAAGCCGATTGCCCGGGCACCGGGCGGGCTGGCGCAACCAACGCGGTGTTCGAGCGCCTCGGTACCGATTACCGACACGATGGCGCGGTTGAACAAGAGATTGGCGAGTCGGTGCCATGCCGAAACGCATCATCACGCCCTCACCTTGCCCGGCAGCCTGACGATCACCTTCGCGGAACATGATTGATCATGCCGGCGGGCAGGCCGGTCGCCGTATTATATCCGCCCCCGGTGAAACTGCGCATCCGAAACAGGATTTGAATGTCACGGCGGCAAAGGCATCTTCACTGGTGCCGATCCGTATGACATGCCGTTGCAGGAAATTGTCGACCGACGCCGGTCGATGGCAGCCGGACTGCTTTCCAGCCATTCGTTCGTTCGACGAGACACATTCGACGAGACACATTCGATGAGACACATTCGATGAGACACAATACGGCTGACAACAACAGCCCTGGCGTCGCCATCATCGGTGGCGGCATCTCCGGCCTGGCTGCCGCATGGTATCTCAAGCAACGCGGCATCTCATGCGTCGTGCTGGAAGCCGCCAACCGGTGCGGCGGCAAGATCGTCAGTGAGCGGCGGGATGGATTCCTGATCGAGGGCGGCCCCGATTCTGTCCTGACCGAAAAACCATGGGCCATCGACCTGTGCCGGGAACTTGGGTTGGCGGATCAGCTTCTCCCGATGCGCCACGAGCGGGCCGGCTTCTTCATCTTGCGCGACGGGCAGCTGGCGTCGATGCCGGAAGGCATGCTGCTGATGATCCCAAGCCAACTGCCGGCCTTTCTTCGCAACCGGCTGATCTCGCCCGCCGGTAAAATACGGATGCTTGCCGAGCGGTTTGTCCGGCCTCGGCCGAACGACACCGATGAGAGTGTGGCGAGCTTTGTCACGCGGCGTTTCGGCCGCGAATGTCTCGACTCCCTGGCCGGGCCGTTGCTCGGCGGCATCTACATGGCCAGGCCCGAAAACCTCAGTATGCGTTGCGCTTTTCCACGCTTTCTCGATGCCGAACGCAAGCACGGGAGCCTTATCAAGGCGGTACAGAAACGTGCCGGCGCGGCGAGAGGCAGCATGTTTACAACCTTGAAAGACGGCATGGGCTGCCTGGTCGAGGCGCTCGCCGCCAGGCTCGATGAGATGATTCACGTCGACACGGACGTGACGGAGATCGGCCGTCACGATGCGTCATGGATCGTTCGTGCCGGTGAACGGGAATGGCATGCCAAGGCGGTTGTACTGGCCTGCCCGGTGCAGTCCGCAGCGGCGTTGTGCGCTGATCTCGCACCCGCGTTCTTCAGTGAGCTGCAGACGATCAGGCACGTCTCGACCGCAACCGTCTCGCTGGCGTACAGCAACGGAACAATACATCCGTCACAGATTCCCGATGGGACGGGTTTCATCGTCCCGGAACAGGAAGGCAGGCGCATCCTGGCGTGTACCTGGGTGTCCAACAAGTTCGCCGGGCGCGCCCCGGAACACGGCGTCCTGATCCGTGTATTCATCGGTGGCGATGCCCACGGCGACCTGGTGACCTCGTGTACGGACGAAGCATTGGTACAGATCGCCAGGGATGAACTTCGCGATATCATGAAGCTGGACACGGCACCGTCATTCGCCAGCGTGTATCGCTGGAAAGCAGCGCATCCGCAATATGAGGTGGGGCATCTCGACCGGGTCGAACGCATCGAGGCTGCGGCACAGCAGCTCGGCCGCCTGTATGTCACCGGCTGGCCATACCGCGGCAACGGCATTTCCGACTGCGTTCGTTGCGCCCATGAAACAGCGGACCGGATCGCTGACGAACTGAATCACTGACCCAACCCGGGGACATTCATAAAGACGACCATCAACTGCCGGAGAACCGCCGTGGACACCAGGGGAAGACAAATTCTGATGCATAACCGAGCTGCATACCGATGAAAACGGACGTCCTCAATTGGCTGGACGGCAGGCCGACAGTGAAGCGGCCGTCCAAGGAGACGCTGAACCATCCGGGCATCATCGAGTTGGTCACCGGCCGCGACGTCTATGCCGAGACACCGGCGGCTTATCAGGAAGCTTACGAGGCGCTGGGCATCGACATCATCAATGTCGTGCCGGAGCAGAACGCGCCCACGCCGATCAGCCCGGGTGAGGTCGTCATGCAGCACGGCGGCCGGGTTCAGGAGTCATACCTCGGCGTCTTCAATACCACTTCTCGAATCAGATTTCCGTATGCTACGGTCGAGGCGTTCTGGGAGGCGGACATGGCGGCGCTCGACTATGCCGCACTCGACCTGCCCGGGGCCCAGTACATGATGGCGTGCCGGCGCGAGGTGATCGAGCGCAAGATGGCCCGCGCCGGCGACGTCGGACTGTATTACTACCAGCTGTACACAACGCTGTTCATGTGGGGCGTCGAGGCACTGGGCTGGGAAATCTTCCTGCTCGGTGCAGCCCTCGACGCCGAGCGCTTCGACCGACACTTCCTGGCACCGGCTTTCGAGAAGACGAAGAAGATCGTGACGATGCTGTCCGAGCTCGACTCGCCGGTGGTGTTCTGTCACGACGACATCGCCACCGCGACGGGCCCCGTCTTCCGGCCGGACTGGTACGACACCTATATTTATCCGCGCTATGAGGAGCTCTGGAAAATCCCCCACGAGCGCGGCAAGAAGGTGTGCTTCGTCGCCGACGGCAAATTGGACTGGGCCCTCGAGTCGTTGCGCAACACCGGCTGTGACGGGGTCATGTTCGAATCGCCGACAACCGACCTCGATGCCGTGGTCGACGTCTTTGGTGACCGGGTCTATATCGGCGGCATCGACGCCATACTCCTGACCATGGGCACCCCCGACGACGTCCGGCGCCACGTCACCGGGGTCTGCCGCAGGACCGTCGACGAAAAAGGGCTGGCGCTGTGCTGTTCGGGCAGCCTGGTCGGTAACATGCCGCTCGAGAACCTCGAGGTTTACTTTGATACGCGCGTCGACTTCGGGTTCACGGAGCCTGACTGGCGGCGGCGCAAATGACCCGAAAGACACCTCCGAATTCGGAACGAATCGGCCGCCGCAGTCGGAGGCATCGGCGGGACAGGCCGTCAGGGGCGCCCGGTCAAGCTGTATCCTGCGGCAGCCCATTGGGATAGCAAGCCCGACCCGACAGTGGCATCCATACTGCTTCAAACCCCCACTCTCGTATGCACGCGCCCGCTGATCCAGCGCGTCGATCCATAACTGCAAAAGCGTCTGCAATGAAAAAAACGAACATCAAGCTGGTCCCGCAAGGGCTGGAACTCGAGGCCGAACCGGGCACACCACTGCAGGACCTGCTGTTTCTCTACGGCGTCGAGTTTCCGTGCGGCGGCCGCGGCCAGTGTAACCGCTGCAAGGTTCGGGTGGTCGACGGCGAACTGTCTGTTGCGGACACCCCGGGGCTGAGCGACACCGAGTTCGAGGCCGGTTACCGCCTCGCCTGCCGCCACTGTGTGGCCGATGACGTTGTACTCGAAATCCAGCAATGGAACTCCCCGATTCTGATCGACGAGTCGACTTTCGAGTTTACCCCCGAAGACGGCTGGGGCATTGCCATCGACCTGGGTACAACGACATTGGCGGCGCAGCTGCTCGATCTGCGCACTGCAGAAGTGCTCGCCGTGCGCACCGCGTTGAACGCCCAGGCGCGCTACGGCAGTGACGTGATGAGCCGCATCTGCCACGGCGTGTCGCCCGACGGCCTGGGGCAGCTGTGCCGCGGCATTCGCAAGCAGCTCGGCAACCTGATTCGCAACCTTTGCCGTGACGCCCACGGCGAGGCGCAGCCGCTCAAGCGCGTCGCGATTGTCGGCAACACCCCGATGTACAACATGTTTTGCGACGTCGACCTGGAGCCGCTGGCCTATTTCCCCTTCGAGCCGCAACAGCTCGACACCGTGTCCTTTACCGCCGACACCCTCGGCTGGCGCCACGACGAAAACCCGCCGGTGTCCTTCCTGCCGTGCCTCGGCGGCTTCGTCGGCAGTGACATTCTTGCCGGGCTGCTGGCGACCCGGATGCCCTGGCGCGACGAACTGGCCGTCTTTGTCGACCTTGGCACCAATGGTGAAATCGTCGTCGGCAATTGCGACCGCATGCTGTGCGCCTCGACCGCCGCCGGCCCGGCCTTCGAAGCCGCGCGCATCTCGATGGGCATGCAGGCGACGACCGGCGCCATCAGCGAGGTGCTGCCCGCCGACAACGGTACACTGCAGTGCCACACGATCGGCGGCGGCACGCCCGTGGGCATCTGCGGCAGCGGCCTGGTCGATGCCGTCGCCGCACTGCTGGACCTCGAACGCATCAATCACACTGGTCGGATCAACGGTTCGCAGGAGGAGGTCGCACTGGCGGGAAACGTGATGCTGACGCAGCGCGACGTGCGCGAGCTGCAACTGGCCAAGGGCGCGGTCGCAGCAGGGATGACGATGCTGGTACGTCAACTCGGCGCCGATCCTGAAGACGTGGCGTGCGTCATGGTCGCCGGCGCCTTCGGCAACTACGTGCGTTATGCCAGCGGCCGGCGAATCGGCCTGCTGCCGTTTCCCGAAGAAATCATCACGCCGGTCGGCAACACGGCGCTGTTGGGTGCGAAGCGGTCACTGTTCCATGATGGTTCCAGCGATCCCGAATACCGCGAGATCCGCAGCCGGATCGAACACGTGGCGCTAAGCAACGACCCGGAGTTCCAGGACAAATTTGTCGACCAGATGATGTTTCCCGAGGCTCTTTGATGCCGCTGGGCAGCGGCATCTTCTTGTTCATGCTTTCACCGGCATCCCCCCGGAAAGGTGGGTGAACGGACGGCTCGGGGGCAATGTTCCGGGCCCGCTCGGAACCCGGCCACAGAACCGGCGGTCAGCATTCTCCGGATGCCGGGAATTCAGCATAAATCCTTGATTCCCAAGCACTCAAGCTCCGTCGAATGACCGTGTCATGCGCTCGACAACGCTGACGGATCGACTGAAACAGCCACTTGGTACTGCACCTGTAACGGCACCGTCCGGGAACGGTGGCATGGTGCCGCCAGGCACCGGCATGCAGCGCGGGAAGGAAGGTCGCCGGCGCGTTGCGACACGGTGACCGTGCAAGGGCGGGAAAAATGCCATTGCACGACTAAGTTCATAAAAAAAGGGGGGGCAGACAATGTCAGTGGCACCATGCAGGCCGAGATGGCCGGGTACGGAAACCGACCGTGAGCGCTTTGTCAAGCAAATTCACGGTCAGCCGGTGGACCGTTGCTTCAACATGGAATTCGGATACTGGGAGGAGAACTTTCACCAGTGGTCGGGGTTCGTGGACAACGGTATCACCAGCAACGAAGAGGCGGATGTCTTTTTCAATTTCGACTCGGTCGAATGGTTCGTGCCGGAGTGGATGGTACCGCCGATGGAAGAAATCGTCATCGAGGAGCGGGAAACCACAAAGATCGTTCGCAACAGTGAAGGGATCATCTGTGAAATGCCGAAGGACGGGCACAGCACCATTGCCCGGTGCATCGGCTCATCAATCAATTCACCGGAGGATTGGGAAGAGGTCAAACGCCAGCATTTCAACCCGGAAAGTCCGGAACGCCGTCACGACATCACGGCACTGCAGCAACGGTTCCCGGACGATCGTGTCGTTCCCCTGGGCTTGCATTGCGGTTCGATGATCGGCCGGGTGCGCAACATGCTGACCGCGGAAGGGCTGGCCTACGCGATTTATGACCACCCGCTGATGGTCGAAGACATGATCGAGACCTGCTGTATCCTGGTCGAACAGGACCTCGACCAGGTGCTGCCCCATGTGAAGTTCGACTTCGCGGGCGGCTGGGAGGATATCTGCTTCAACAACGGGCCGCTAGTTTCCGTGTCGTTCTTCGAACGCGTCATTGTACCACGCTACAAACGCATCAGCGAGCGGCTGCGCCGACACGGTATCGACGTCTGGTACACCGACTGTGACGGCGACATTCGGCCGCTCCTTCCCGGCTTTCTCGACGCCGGCCTCAACTGCATGTTCCCGTTCGAGGTGAGCTGTTGCGGGCATCCCGGTGAATTGCTGAATGAATATCAAGGCGAGCTGCTGATTCTCGGCGGCGTCGACAAGATGCAGATTACCCTGGGCGAACCGGCCATCCGCAACTACCTCGAGAGTCTCGTGCCGTTCGTCGAGAAAGGCGGCTTCATCCCGTTCTGCGACCACCGCTGCCCGCCAACGGTGTCATGGGACAACTACCTGCGCTACCTCGACATCAAACAGGAACTGTTCGGCGGGGCGTGAGGCGCGGCCAGTGACCGACCCGGTCGATGGCAGCGCCGCCTTAGCGGTCCGCCCTGGCATTTGACGTCGAAAAAACGGGCCGAAACGAAACGTGAACCCGGCACCCGGTTGTTCCACCCGCGGCCGATCACGCACATCGGCGGCATCGGTGACTGGAGCCGGCCGTGCGCCAGGCACAGATGCCGTTTCTCCCGGGTGCAACGATCCATGTTGATCCAGTCGGCGCGGCTGGCGAACAGCTTCATCAGGCGGAAATTCTGCCGCCGAAATCAATCGGCCAACGTTTTCTGCAATCATTGGATTGCCATATTGCCTTGGAGATGCGATAATAGCGCCCGTGCCGTGCGAATGGCATGCGCAATGCCCGTCAACGTCAACAAAGGAGATGGACAATGCTTAACGAACCCATCGTCTCTGTGATGACCGACGACGTCCAGACCGTGGGACCGGACCAGACGCTGGCAGACGTCTTGGATATCGTCGTGGAATACGCTGTCCATCATGTGCCCGTGGTTGCGGACGCGAGACTGGTCGGGCTGCTGTCGACCACGGACCTGGTGCCAACCGGGAGCGACTCGCGGCGGCGCCTCGGCGGGCGGGCCGCCAACAACGAGTTCGAAAAAACCCCGGTCCGGCGGGTCATGCAGGAGGAGTTGATCACCGTGCCCGTCGGAGGCACATTGCTGGAGGCGGCAGAACTGCTGGCTCGTGGCGACATCCACGCGGTGCCAGTAGTCGGTGAAGACAAAAGCCTGGCGGGCATTGTCACGAGCACGGATCTCATCCGGTTCCTGCTGAACCATCTCGACCTCGATGCGAACGATCACAACGGCCTGGTCGATGAACTCGACGAACCGCGGCCGGAAAATCTCTGAAGCGTACGATATGCAGCATTGCATCGACCCGCACATCATTTGCGGCGCCGGTGAAGATGCCCGTGGTGCTTTGGGTCGAAACGCCTCCACCAGGCGAGCGGCAGGATAACAATCGGCAGACCGCTGCTGAAAAGATGATCCTCGGGCACCATTGCAAGCCCCGACGCAGGTCAACAGCAAGCCCCGACGCAGGTTAACAACTCCCACTGCCGTGCCGCATCAACACTGCTGTGGATTGGGATCCCCGCGCAAAGGCCGCTGCCAGGACACCGGAAAAGTGGGCAAGCCGCCAGGATCACATCGGCTCACGCTTGCAACCGCAACCCAACGGGTTGTGGCGCCGGAAGGAATCCGCCCTGCCCCATGGGCAACCGATATCGGGGAGCCCCGACATGTAACCTGGATTGGGATTGCCTGTGACCTATTACATGCTATGCTTTGCCAACCAACCAAGGGGCTGGTGACGATGTCCAGCGAAAACACTGAGCACAACGATGTAACCGGAACAAGTGGACGGGACCGGTTCTTGACGGCATGCCTCGATGCCGTAGCCGGCGATATTCTCGTGGCGGTTGACCGGGACGGGTGCATTACGTTCATCAACCAGGGCGGTTGCGAGATCCTGGGATACGCACGGGAGGAGCTGCTCGGGCGTAACTGGTTCGACACCTGCCTGCCGGCGGACATCCGGGAACAGGTAAGAGGCGTATTCGAACGATTGTTGAGCGGCGACGACGTCCCGCCCGTGGAGGCTTATGAAAACGCCGTGCTGACGCGGGCCGGCGAGGAGCGCCTGAATACGTGGCACAACACGGTCATCTACGATGACACCGGTGGCATTTCGGGTACGTTCAGTTGCGGCAGCGACATCACGGAACATTGCAAAACGGCGGCATCCCTGCAGGCAAGTGAAGACCGATACCATCACCTGCTCGACACCGCCGGCGTCGCGATTCTGTGCCTGGCCCCGGACTTTACGGTCGAGGAATGGAATCGCACTGCCGAAGAGATTTATGGCTGGCGCCGTCACGAGATCATAGGCCGCAACTATGTCGAAACGTGCCTGCCCGCTGAGTTGCGTGACTCGGTGGCCAACGAAATCCGGGCCGTTCTCGCCGGCAAGGACGCGGTCAATTACGAGCATCCCGTTCAGGCCCGCAACGGCGATACCCGGGTCGTACTGTTGAATTCCACGCGGATGGCCGACAACGACGGGCAGGCAACAGGTCTTATCGCGATCGGTGTCAACATAACTGATCGCAAACAGGACATGCTGGCGCTGCAGGAGAGTGAAGACCGTTTGCAGGCAATCGTCGACACTGCCGTGGAGGGCATCATTACGATCGACGAGAGCGGCATCATCGAATCATTCAATCGTGCCAGCGAGAGTATCTTCGGATATGAAGCGAAGGAGATGATCGGGCAGAGCGTGTCGATGCTGATGCCGTCGCCATACCGCGAGGAATATGATTCACACCTGACAAATTACCTGGTAACCGGCAAGCGCGAGATCATCGGCGTCGGCCGTGAAGTGGAAGGATGTCGCAAAGACGGCACGATCTTTCCACTCTACATCGCGGTGAGCGAGGTGAAACTCAACGACCGGCACATCTTTACCGGACTGGTACGGGATATTTCGGAGCGCAAGGAAGCGGAGGCACAACTGCGCCAGACCCAGGAACAACTGACGGTGCAAACGCTGTTCACCCAGCAGTTGACCGCCCTCGCCAGCATGGCCGGCGGTATCGCGCACGAGTTGAACCAGCCGCTGAGCGGCATCCGGGTCTATGCCGAGACCGTGCGCAACATGATCGAACGCAGGTCGATCGATCACGAGTGGTCTGCCGGAACGCTGAGCAAGATCATTTCACAGGTGGACCGGGCCTCGCAGGTGATCGAGCACATGCGCGAGTTCGCCGCGGAAAAGAGGCGGATAAGTGATGAGCTCGTGGATGTCTCGGAAATTGTCGAGCGCTCCCTCGACCTGGTCGGCACCCAGTTGCGGAATCACGGCATCGAATTCGTCAACGGCATCCCGGTCGGCGTGCAAGTCCGGACTGATGCGGTTCGACTCGAGCAGGTATTCATCAATCTGATTACCAATGCCAGGGACGGCATCGACAGCGCCACGTCGGAATCGAGACCGGTTCGCCGGATCTCGATGGCGTGCGAGGAAACGGACAGTCAAATCGTCCTAAACATAAGTGACACGGGCACCGGTGTCCCGGTAGAACTGCGCGAGCGAATCTTCGAACCGTTCGTAACGTCCAAAGGCCCGGACCGCGGCACCGGGCTCGGCCTTTCGGTCTGTCATGGCATCCTCAGGGACTACAGTGCGACGATCCGCCTGGGTGACACCGGACCGGACGGCACGACATTCATTATCGCATTCCCGATTCCCTGATGCGCCAATTCCGGACGGCAACGTCCTTCCCGGTGCAGCGGAACCCTTTGCCACCTTGCGGCTCGCACCGTTCCACATGTTCACGAGTCACGAATCACGCAAGCCGTGCTTGTCGATCTTGCGGTACAGTGCCTGCGGCGTGATCCCCAGCGACCGGGCCGTGGCCGAGTGATTGTCCCCATGCATTTCGATGGCCCGTTCGATGAGGTGTTTCTCGTTGTCGGCGAGGGAAAAACTGACCGGCTCGGCGAGCGGTTCGTCGAGCGCCTCCGGAATGATCACGTCGCCGGAAACCGAATCACAGGACAAGCCCATGTCCTCCGGCTCGATAATGTCCCGGGAGGCAAAGATGGTGCCGCGTTCGATCATGTTGCGCAAGTCCCGAATGTTCCCTGGAAAATCACTCGCCAGCAATGCCCGATCCGTCCGGCCGCTGAGGCGAAAGGTTCTATTGGTGTCCCGTGAGAAGCGGTCGAGGAAGTAATAGGCAAGGGGCAGGATGTCTTCGGGACGTTCACGCAACGGGGGTATGTCAATCGGCGCGACCATGGTCCGGTAATACAGGTCTTTGCGAAACTTGCCGGTCGCCACCAGATTCTGTAAATCCTGGTTGGTCGCCGTGATGATTCGCGTGTTTTCGATGCCGATCTCTTTCGTGCCGCGGACGCGACGAACCGTGCGGTCCTCGATCACGCGCAGGAACCGGCTTTGCGCCGCCGCACTCATCTCGCTGATCTCGTCGAGAAACACGGTGCCGCCTTTCGCCATCTCGAAGACGCCCGGAATCTGGCGGTCCGCCCCGGTAAAGGCGCCCTTCTCGTGCCCGAACAGCTCTGACTCCAGCAGCGTCTCGGCCAGGCCGCCGCAATTGACCGGGACAAACGGCGCCGATACCGGCCGTGACATGCGGTGAATCATCCGTGCCACCACTTCCTTGCCCACGCCGCTTTCACCGGTCAACAAGACGGTCGCATTCGGCGAGGCTGAAACTTTTTCGATCTTTGCAAGCAACTGCCTCGAGCACGGCGCCTCAACGATGAAACTGTGTTTGTCGTCGAGGGGAGTCAGCCGGGCCAGCAACGCTTTCAGCCGTTTGTTCTCGAGCTTGACTTCACGGACGCGCTGCGTACGCTCCAGCGCCGCGGCAATTTCGCTGCCGTTCAGCGGCTTGCGAAAGTAATCGAAGGCCCCCGCCCGCAACGCCCGGATCACGGTGTCCTCCGTGCTGTGCCCCGTCGTCACCAGGACCTCGATGTCAGAGTCGGCATCCCGCAGATGATCCAGCAGCTCGATGCCGTCCATTCCCGGCATGCGCACATCGGTGACGACGATATCGCCCACCCCGGACCGGACAATCTCCAATGCTGTTTCAGCACTGTCTGCAGTTTGAATCTGCCACCCACCGTCGGTCAGAAAACCGCAAAGACTGTCGCGTACCGCTTCGTCGTCATCGACGATGAGCACGGTGACTTCAGAGAAATCAGGTTGGGAGGAATTCTCAGACATGGTTCGTCAATGTACCACCCTCTGCCGGATGATTGCCTGCATCGCCTCGGTTACCCATAAACTTTTCGTCGCGACAGTGCCCAGATGGCGTGAACCCGAGGATTTGGCGCGACCGGCCCCGCCGGCACAACCAAAGCCGTTCCAAGGACACCGATCAAGCCGGCCGGCCAGTGGCGCCCACCATCCTTGAGATTGCCTCATATGAGTGCTCGCGGCAGGTTGTAGGCCAGCCACTTCGGCGCGGTGTGCGCAACCGTGGCTCCGGCCCTGTATGTGGTTACCCCATGTCAAACCATCGGCACCTCGAGTGACAACCATTCTTCTCCCGTGAGACAGTCATGTCCCATCCGAGTCACAGCCAAATCACTTGCACGAATGCTGCCAGACAACTGCTGAATCACGCAAACCTTTGCAATGTTTGTTGTTAAGTGATTTTCATCCTTTCCGGTGGGACCGTGTTCAACTGGAACGGAACGAATCATCCGATTTCGGAGGGTGCGGCGGAACTGCCGGAAATCGGCGCCGGACCCCGGCTGCAGACCTTCGGCGTCACCCGATTCATCCTGAAGCGACCAGCCCCGGGTCCGGACGGTAGGAGTAAAGCTTCGCCGAGTCGGGTTCGAGCTCGACGCGCAAGCCCTCGTTCAGCAGGCGGCCGGCGGCGATGACCTCCTCCGCACCGTCTGCCTCATTGGTAAAGCGGTAGGTCATGTCCCGGTCGAGGGCGCGCGGGAAAACGATCTGCCAGGACCTCGAGCCGGTCATGCGAAAAACGAAGATCACCCCCTCCCCTGACCCGTCGCAGAACTGCGCAGCGTCCCACTCCTCCTCGGACTGCGGTTGGGGCAGGAGCCGATAGTAGTCCCTGACCAGGAGGTGGCGGATTCTCTTGAAGACGCCGATCCACTGTTTTGCGCGCTTCTTCACCTCGGGTGGCCAGGCCGCAATAACGCTTTGCAGGAACAGTTCCCCGGTCATCCGGCTGAGAAACGAAAGGTCCCCGAAGCCCGCGTCCGCGCCACGTCCGCGCCCGGCCTGGTTCGGGCCGACGCCCGCCCCCATGTAGTTGGCCGGCATAAAGGTATTGCCCCCCAGCTGGACCATGCGGGCGATGTGCGGATTGCCCAGGGAATCATTACTCCATGCACAGTGATGCCGGCGCAGGCTTCCCAGGTCCATCATATTCCCGCCGCCGTCGTTCAGTTCGAGCATCAGTGTCGGATGTTTCCGGGTCAGTGTCTCCCACACCCGGTACAGCCCCCTGACGTGGGCGAACTGCGCCTTGCCCGTGGGGTCCACCAGGTCCCACGAGAAGGTCTCCTTCAGGTCCTTGAAGGCCTTCACGGCCCAGAGCTGCCCGGGGAACGTCGTCGGATCCTGGCCGAAGTCCGCACGGACGTAGCGCAGGTCGTAGCGCTCGATGAAGCCGCCGATCATCTCGATCAGGTAGTCACAGGCCTCCGGGAGACCCAGGTTGAGCTTGAACAGGCCGAACTCAGGGGGCAGCTGGTAGAAGAGCTCCGGATGCTCCCGGGCAAGACGCGTACCGGGACGGGCGACGGCCTCGAAATAGAGGCCCAGCCCCATTCCCCTGGAACGCACATATTCGGAGAAGGCCTCCATGCCGCTGGGGAACTTCCCACGATCAATTTCCCAGTTCCCCAGGCCGGTGCGGTAGTCGCCGGGGTACCAGTCGCAGTCCACCATGAACATCTCCACGCCGATTTCGGCCGCGGCGTCCACCTGCGGGTACAGATCCTCCTCGGTGTAAGGCGCCTCGATACCGCCCCACATCGAATAGTTCACCGGCGGCACCATGGGCTTGCCCAGGTAGAGCGGCGTCAGGCGCCGATGAATGTAGCGGCGGCAGGCGTTGGTCCCCGACTCGAAGCCGTGCTCGAAGAAGCCGACATGCACAGCCGGCAGCTCAAGGCTCTCGCCGGGCTCCAGCACGAGATCGGTGATCCCGAGCCCCATCACGACGTGCAGCCTGTCGCCCGACTCTCCGGACGACATATTCGCCGGGGTCGGCAAGGAGACGCGCCCGGCCCACGAGGTGGACCACTCCAGGCCAAAAAACATGCCGGGACTGTTCAAGTCCGCTCCCTCGCAGAGCATGACAAGGGGCAGGTTCCTGGTGGAAGACCCGGTCGCACGTTCGGAACAGCCGCCACTGGAGAACTCCACCGGGATGGGGGCGTACGGCCTGATCCACCGGGTCCGGAAAGACCCGGGCGGGTATTCCTTGGCAACGGGAATCAGCCCGCCGGAGCTGCCCGCGCCGCCGCAGCTGAGGATACGGGGGTTCTCGATTCCCCCGAGCTCCAGGTACAGGGGACACAACTCGGTCAGCGGCCGGCACGGTGCGTCCAACCTGTTCGTAAGCGTCGTCTGGTAGACAGCCACCTGCAGGTCCGGGTCCAGTCGAAGCGAAGAGACCGCCCTTAAACCGCCCGCAGAATTTTGTACAAACTCCCACCCATCCCGGCCGTTCCCCGTGACCGATGCCTGTTCCCATGGAATCCAGTCGGCGCCCTGCCGCGCGGCGAAGCCGTCGCCCGGCTCGAACTTCCGTCCCAGCGGCTCCGGGGCGACCCGGGTCAGGGATTCAGTAAGGCATTGGGATTCATGGCTGTCGCTGCCGGTCCCTTCCACACTCGTCTCCTTTCCGATACAGGCCATTCGGATAGATGAATGGAATACCGTATCATGTCTGGTTGCGGGTAAGGAATAATCTGGCGATGCGCTGCAGATACCGGGCTACATTAATCACCATGCAGGTAAGTACAAGAGGAAGACTTTATCACCGGCATGGAGGCCTCCGCCGGCGCAACGGCGGTTGGTTTTTTGACAATTTTCAGTCTAAAATGCATCCAGCGGTAAACCGTGGCTGGAACTGCCGAAAAAAACGGGAAGGTTGACCAACATGGCCCCGAAACAAAATCAGGTGTTCGAGGAGATCGAAACGGCGTGTCGCGACGGTGCGTTATTGATCGCCTACGTCTCCGACACTCACCTGCATCAGGACGAACCGATCGACCCGGCCGACCCGGATCACCAGGACTATGCGGCAAACCCCGATCCTGACGTCGTCTCCGGGCGCCTGCGGATGATCCTCGCGGAACTCGACGCTACCGTGCCTCGCCCGCACTTTCTGGTCTTCGGCGGCGACATGACTGTGCGGGGACGCCGCGGCGAGTGGCAGAAATTCTTCGAAATTGCGGAAACCTCCAGAATCCCCTACCACCTGTCGCTCGGGAATCACGACCACTACGAAGACGAGGACCGATGGCACCACAGCAGGGAAGCGATCCGTCACGGACTGCCTTTGCTGAAAATGTGCCGCACACCGCGGCAGGCGCTGACCGATGTCGGGCTGTATTACGCGGCCCGGGAGGGGCCGTGGAGACTGCTTTTCGTCGATTGTCCGGATGCGATCACCAAGACCCTGGAGCCGGTCCAGAGGCGCTGGCTGATCTCGCAGTTGACCTCGTCACATGCTCCGACCATCCTCGTGATACACCGGCCGTTCCTGAAAGTCGGCAACCGCCTGGATGCCTTCACTACGCACGACCCTGAACTGCTCGAATCGATCCGCGCGGCCGGGTGTGTACGGCTGATCCTTTCCGGCCACATGCACAAGGCACGGGCCTGGTTGTACGATGACATTCCTCACCTGATCTCCTCCTCATGCTATAACGGGATGGATGACGAGCCCGGGTACAAGCTCATTTGCATGAAGGATCATGGCGTCTCCCTGACGGTGACGCGATATCTCAAGGAGCTCGGCGAAGACGGGCCCGTCAGGTACCAGCAGGATGAGATGGTGCCATACTCGGAAGCGGCCCTTCAATCGACCTAGCCGGGCCTTTCCGCAGTCGCCCCAAGCACGCAACCAGAAAAGTTGAAGAAGGTTTGCAGGGAGCCGCCGGGGCGGCCCAAATCAGCGGATGTCCGCTTCTTCCAAGGCCGCGGTTGAATATTGAGGAATTTCATCGATCCGTGGAATTTTCATCGGGGCGTCGAAAATTGGCGGCGGTTCGGTTTTGGCGCGGCGCAAGAGGGAATCGGCCGGCCGGGCGGACAAGCCATAACAAAAGGGCTTGGAACTTTCGTTCCAAGCCCTTGAATGGTAGCGGGGGTTGGATTTGAACCAACGACCTTCAGGTTATGAGCCTGACAAGCTACCGGACTGCTCTACCCCGCAACTGAAAAGTTGAGGGCGGACTATAGTCAAAAACAACGAAGTTGCAAGAACCGCGTCGAATTTTGCCGGCCGGGTGGCGGAATGCCATTTCAGGCGGGAACCGATGAAACTTATGCGGGTTCTTCAGATTCGCCCGGTCATCAGTCGCCGGTTCCACTCACTCCCAAACCTTCTCCCATTGCCGTGTTTTTGCAGATCGATAGATGGCCAGCGCTGTCCGCAGCTCGCCGAGCGATGCCTCTGGCCCGGCCGCCAGGGGTTTGCCGTCCAGCACCGCCTGCTCGAAGTCGGTCATCTCGCCGATGAAGGACGCTGCGTAGTCGCCCCATTCGCCGTCGAGCATTCTGCCCTCGGGGTGTTGTGCATCGAACAGCAGGACGCCGTCCTGGCCCGAGCCGGCAACGTGAATTTCCCCGGTGGTCCCGGTTATGCGCCAGAACGGGCCGGGGCCGAGGACGGTGTCGAACATCAGGCAGCTGAAGGAGCCGATTTTTCCGGACTCGAACTGCAGCAGGGCGTGCCCCAGGGATTCGTCTTCCATCTTTTTCCACGGATGGTCGATGGCGCCGATGACCGCTTCGATTTCTCCCAGCCACATGCGCAGCGGGCGTATAAAGTGCGCGCCGCCGTCGATCACGGTACCGCCGCCCGCCAACGCGTTGTCGAAGCGCCAGGGATTCTCACCGGTGAACCATTCATGGCCGGGAAACGTATAAAAGTTGGCTATTACGGAGATGATTTCCCCGATCGCGCCGTCCTTGAGAAGCTGGTCCGCGGCAAGCACCTCGGGCCAGTACTGGGAATTCTCCCCAACCATGAACACCTTGTCTGAAGCCGCCGCCACCGCGAGAATCCGGTCGCACGCATCCAACGTAGGGGCCATCGGTTTCTCGAGCAGGACATGCTTGCCCGCTTCGAGGCAGGTTATCGCCATCGGCTCGTGCAGATGGTGCGGCGTCATGATGTCGACCGCATCGAAGTCGCCGTTCTCCAGCGCTTCGTCGAGCGACAAAAAGACCTCGGCCCCGGTTTCGTCGGCGATCGCCGTTGCACACTGCGGATCCGTATCGACCGCCGCCGTAATCGTCGTCCGCGGGGCGCCGCGCTTGATTCCGTGAAGATGGAAGCTGGCGATCGCGCCGCATCCGATGTAGGCAAGTTTCAGAGTGGCGGACATGACTATCCCGGATTGTCTTTTCTGGGGGGTGAATGTTTTGCCGGCAACATGCCAGAAACCGCGGTGCAGCAGGTTCCCGGCTGTGCGCACCGGACTGTTGGGGTACTCTATCGTCGATCAGCCTGCTGGCAATCCATCCGGGTAATGTTCCGTCAGGCGAGCACGATATAGGCGCAGCAGGCTTGACTCAGGCACCACCCCTGCACCATATTGCACACTCCCGCGGATGTAGTGAAAACGGAACAAGGCCATGCCGCAATACGACATCAATCTTAACGACCAGCGGGCAGTGGGCCCGGCGGACTTTCACGGCGGCGGCACGAGCACTTTTGAAAAGAACACCATGCCCCGGGCAATCCGGCGGCTTTACCTCGACCCGGAATCGCTCAGCATCGGGCAGTACGTGCTCGACGGGCAGATGTTCCAGGCGTTCACGCACGGCAACGCCGTATAAAAACGACCACTGACAGACCAACTCATTCACCCACAGGCCCCGCCATGGACATCCGCGATTTTCCAGCCATCGACGCACACGCCCATTATGGAATCCTGGACCGGGGGCCGCAGGCCGCACTTGTTCAGGAGATGATGTCCGGCGACGCCGCGACGGTCATCGCACACGCTCAAGCTGCCAATACCGAATGGACCGTCGTGTCCCCGTTGTCGGGACTGATGCCGCGCGGCCAGGCCGACGTCGCAGCCGGCAATGAAGAAGCAAACGACGTTGTCGAACAGACCCCGGGCCTGTTGCAGTGGGTGATCGTGCATCCATTGCAGGCGGTGACCTTCGATCAAGCTCGTGAACGGCTGCAGCATCCGAAGTGTGTCGGTATAAAGATTCATCCCGAGGAACACTGTTATCCGATCCGCGATCATGGCCGGGTGCTTTTTGAACTGGCTGCAGAGCTGGACGCGGTAATCCTCACGCACAGCGGCCACGAAAACAGCGTCCCCTCCGACTTCGTGGCGTTCGCCGACGACCATCCCAACGTCCAGCTCATCCTGGGGCACATCGG
Source organism: Lentisphaeria bacterium (assembly GCA_030754995.1). Classification (GTDB taxonomy): domain Bacteria; phylum Verrucomicrobiota; class Lentisphaeria; order JABSQK01; family CAJWLW01; genus CAJWLW01. The sequence goes on along the minus strand of JASLZG010000014.1, from coordinate 10,683 downwards.
CTGCCGCACGGACAAATTCTCGGTCGACCTGCAGATTCGGGCGGTGCAGGCATCACGTCACGGCAACATCTACGCCGACACCTCGAGCTCCAACAGCATTAACTCCGGCCTGATCGAGTGGGCGGTCGCCGAGGCCGGTGCCGATCATGTGCTGTACGGTACTGATACGCCACTGTATTTCGCACCGGCGCAACGGGCCCGTATCGATGCCATGGACATTCCGGTCAAACAGAAAGAGCTGATCCTGCGCGGCAATGCGGAGCGGTTGCTGCAAATCCCGTAAGCGACCATGAGTGCCCGAACCGGACGCGGAGATCCGTTCCACTCGGAACAAACCCGGACCGGGCCCGAGACCACCCGGTGCCGGCCGCGGCCAAAGACGATTTCGGGCCTGGAAGGGACTACGGGCCGCTTGCCACGGCGATTGTCCCAACCGTGACCGCACCCTATATTAACCCCTGCCGGTCGGCATGAACCCAACCTCACAAGCAACGGGGCCGTTCGAACGTGAATAAGACTTTGATGATGGTCGGGGCACACCACGACGACAATGAGCTGATGGCGGGGACTATTGCCCGACATGTGGCGGCCGGGTGGCGGGTGGTTTCCGTGGTTGCCACCGGTTCAGAGAACCGCGACAACAGCCCGGTGCGCGAAGCTGAATCACTGGCCGCCGCGAAGTTGCTGCAGATGGAAACCGTGTTCCTGCGTTATCCCGACGACGGCTTCAACGACGACGAACCGGCGTGCCAGGCGATGGTGCGGACGATGCGCGAGTACAACCCCGACATGGTGATTACCCATCCGCCGGCAGATTACCATGTCGATCACATGGCGGTCAGCCGCTGCGTCCTGCTGGCCACCCAGCGCTGCTGGGTCGGTACCTACGACTGCGGTGGTGAACCGTGCTCCACAGTCCCGCGCCTCTACTATTCCGATGCCTGGTTTATCCCGTTCAAACCGGATGTGTACGTGCCCGTCGGCGATCGACTCGAACTCAAGAAGCAGGCGCTCGAGTACCATCAATCGCAGTTGCCGGAACGCGGCGACGACGACATGGTCGCCATGGAAATGATCCGTGCCCGCTACCGCGGCATCGAGGCCGCCGTCGGCTATGCCGAGGCGTTCCGGTTCGTCCCGCGAGGGTGGCAGAGGCGGGTTGCTGAACTGCTGGAGTAGGGAAACGGACGGCTCGCAATCAGCGCGCCAGGCTACCGGTAGGAGTTCACCAGGTTGCCCGCCGCCTCCCCGATCAGCCCCAGCTCGTCGGCGGCTTCAAAGAACTGGCAGCCACGGCCGATCCACTTGCGGGCCGCCGCCGGACCGGAGGCGGTTGTTCCGAACGCGACCTTGTGCTTTCGGCACAGGCCGAGAATCCGGCCCATCGCTTTCTTGACGACCGGATGATCGTAGTCGCCGGGATGCCCCATCGAAATGGCGAAGTCGCAGGGGCCGACATAGACCATGTCGAGATGCGGCGTACTGACGATCGCCTCGGCGTTGTCGTAGCCCGCGCCGGTTTCGATGTGCGCAACAACGACCGTGCTGTCGTTGGCTTTCTTCAGCCATGCCGTGGTGTTCCCGGGCCAGACATAGTCGACATTGCCGTAGCACGGGGCGGCGGCACGCGTGCCCTGCGGCGCGAATTTGACGTAGTCGATCAGCGTCAGCAGTTGCTCGCGTGATTCCGTTCTGGGCAATTGAATGCCGACAACACCGGCATCGAGCAGCCGACCGGTTTCGGCCCGGCCGAGCTCGGCGATCTTCGAGATCGCCGGCATCCCGTTGTCACGCGCCGACAGGACGAAGTCGCCCAGCTGATCCTCGAGATAGCAATGCTCTTTCTCGATGTAAATGAAGTCGAATCCGGCATGGCGATAGAGTTTCACCAGGGACGGCCTCAGGTACTCGGTGGCAATGCCGCCGATAAGCAGGTCACCACGCTTGAGGCGACGCTTGAATGCACGGCCGAGCGCCGTAGGGTCGTGTTTGACTGGTTTCGGGGATGTTCCTGCTGTAGCCATCTTGGGGTTCCCTGGTGGTGGTACTGTCTGGTATCAGGAGTTCGGCAAACGTTCCTCGATCGGAATCGGTCGGTGGGACTGGTAGCCGGCGGATGCTGCCAGGGCTTCGACCCACCGCCGGTTCCACTCATCGAAATCACAATGTACACTGCGCGGATCAGCAGCGCTGCGGACGATGAAGTCCGGATGAAACGGCCGGCCGGTTGGCACACCCGTAGGCTGATATCGCAGGTCCATGCTCCAGCGCACACTCTCGGTGCGATTGGTGATGCCGGCGTGCGGCGTGCACTTGTCCATGAACACAATGCTGCCCTTCGGGCAGGCTGCAACCAGCGGCTCGATGTCCGGCATCAGGTCGGGACGAATACGGGTGCCACCCTCAGAAATGTGGTCGAGGTAGCCGCCGCGAAACATGTCGGGCAGAACATGCATACAGCCGTTCTCGGCGGTCACATCGACCAGCGGCAGCCAGCAGGTCACGATATTGCTGTGGTCGGCTTCTTCCCAGGTGAAGGATACGTCCTGATGCCAGGGCACATTCTGCTCATAGCTTATCACCTCGCCGGTCAGGCACACCGGCATCTTGGCGCGCAAATGCTGGATAGGATTACAGGTGATCTCGGGGCCAACGAGACATTCGACGGCATCGAGCAGGTTGTCGTTGCCCATGAAGCTGAAGATGTCCGGATCGCGCATCTCCATAAGATCTATGCCGCGCGGAAACTCTTTGTCCTGGGCATAGAGACTGGCGATCCGGGTGTCGAACCCGTCGCCGGCATGTGTATCCGTGATTCGTCCCTCGGCCAGCCAGGCGTTGGCCCGATCGTCGATCCAGCTTTCGATCGCAGCGATCACCGGCGCCAGGTCGGCATCGGTGAGGATGCCCGGCACGATGACGACACCGTGCGCCTGGAACTGGTCGATTTGTTCGGTAGTGAGCTTCACAGGAATCTCCATGCGTTGATCAGCCACCTCAAATTAGCCGTCTATGCCGCCGGGGCAAATCCGCCAAACAGAAGGTTTCAGGTTTCAGGAATCGACTGGCGTGCCGGCCCGGGCAGGAAGAGGCTCACGCTTGCAATCCCATCACAACCGGTTAAGAAGAGCGATGAAGCGTTTGTTGCACAAGAGGCTATAGTGCCGGCGACAACATGACGCCTCGGCCGCGACGGGCCATGGCCTGTTTGCTGATGCCCGAAGAGGCACGGGACAACGGCAATCCATCGTCATTGGGAAGATGCCGACCCGCTCGCAGCGGGCGAGCCGCCGGTTGGCGGCTGTGGCGTGCCACGGTTGTGGCCGGTGGCGGAATAGTACGCCAACGCCTGCCCTCCTGCGCAGCATCGGCATTGAGGACAATGGGCCGGCGCGCCCCTTGATACAGATTCGAACGAACAGAGAGAACTGTTTCACACCACACGGAACAACATGAAGACCGACACCAGCTGGTTCGTTGATGCCCGGTACGGGATGTTCGTCCATTACGGCCTCTACAGCCTGCTCGAGCGCGGCGAGTGGGTGATGAATCGTGAACGCCTGTCGCCCGGGCGCATGCGCGAACTGGCCTCACAATTCACCGCGGAAAAGTTCGACGCGGAACGGATCTGCGACCTGGCGGTCGCCGGCGGCATGCGCTACGTCAACCTGACAACCATGCACCACGACGGCTTCTGCCTGTACGATACCGAGCTCACCGACTTCAACAGTGTCAACGCCTGCGGGCGCGACCTGGTCACCGAACTGGTCGACGCGGCACGCGCGCGAAACCTGCGGCTCTCGCTATATCACAGCCTCAACAACTGGAGTAGCGAGCCGGATGCGGTGGCGGCGCTGGAGAGTAAAACGGCATACGACGAGTTCATCGGCAACACCTTTGCCAGGGTTCGCGAATTCGTCACCCGGTTCAACCCGATCGATGTCATGTGGTACGACGGCTGGTGGCCGTTCAATGCCAGGGGCTGGCGCGCCGAGGAGATGAACGCCATGGTGCGCGAGATTCAGCCGCACATCCTGTTCAACTGCCGCAACGGCCTCGATGGCGACTTCGCCACCCCGGAAGGCCACATGTCGGCCCCGCAACCGTGGCGCCCCTGGGAAGGCTGCATGACGCTCAACGACCACTGGAGCTATCATCGCGGCGATGACAACTGGAAAACGCCGGGGGCAGTCATCGATCTCCTCGCGATGGCGGCCCAGGACCGGGGCAACCTGATCCTCAATATCGGGCCGCGTGGCGACGGGTCGGTCCCGGAACAATCCGTCGCCGTCGTGGAAGCGGTCGGCAACTGGTTGCGCGATCATGGCGAGTGCATTTACGACACCGAGCCGTTCACCTACGCCTTGATGGAACGCGGCGAGCACATCGGCGACTGGAGTTACAACGGTCTGTTCACCCGCAAGGGTCGGGCGTTTTACCAGCTCGTGCGGTACTGGCCCGGTCGCGAGCTCGTCGTTGCCGGGTTGAATACGGAGGTCGAACGCGTCACCCTGCTCGGCCATGGCACCGACTGCGCCTACACGCAAACCGACGGCGTCGTCACCGTCACCGGGCTGCCGGACACACCGCCCGATCCGAACTGCCCGGTGCTGCGTTTCGACTGCGCCGCAGCGCCGGAGATGTACCTGACCGGCGGCATGCGCGTGCCAAGCGTCCCGCATCCGCCGTACGATCCGTGCGAGTCCGACATCCAGCACTGAGGCGGTCACGGCCAATCATGAGCGCCGACGGGGCCGTCATCCGGAGACCGGCAGCGGCGGCGTTGCAAATATTTCTGCGGTCAACGCCCCTGCCGGTTGCGACGAGGCGCACAGATGCCAAAGGGACCAGCCGGCGAACTCCCCTGAAGGCGCGAAGCCGCGTCCCTATTGCAGCCTGTTCGGGCAAGCGATACGTTAAGCGATGGTCTTATGAAACGTGACACGGACAATCGAACTCATACAGCTCATTCGCTCGATCAGATCACCGACCTGGTGCAGCGCAATCGCATGTTGTGGAAACGGCTCATAGTGGTCGAGGGCCTCAGCCTGGCGATGGCTGCGATGCTCGGTTATTTTCTGCTCGTCATACTGCTCGACAATCTGCTGATCCTGCCGGTTGGCGGCCGGCTGGTCGCCGCTGGCGGATTGCTCTTCTGCATCGTCGTGCTCGGCATCGGCCTGGTCCGGCGCTGGCGCCGCCTGCATCTGGGCGAGGACGAGATCGCCCTGGCTATTGAACAGGGCAGTCCGGACGGGATCCAGAACCGGCTGATCAATGCCCTGCAGATCGGCCGCGACACCGACTGCACGGACAACTCATTCGGCGAGCTCGTGGTGCGGGACAATTGGCAAGAGCTGCAGGCGATCAAACTGGCCCACGCCCGCGCCATGCGCCCGGCAATCATCCGGATCTCCGCAGCGGCGGTTATTCTCCTGGCCGGAATCGCCTTCTGGTCGATGCGCCCGGGCGGCTTTGCGACCGCGGCAAAGCGCATCCTGATGCCGTTCGCCGTCATCGATCCACGCTACGAGACGGTACTCGTCGTCAAGCCCGGTGACACCGAGGCGGCGGAGCAACTTACCATCACTGTCGGCATTCACGGCAAGCAACCCGAGCATCTCACCATCCTGCGCAACGTTGCCGGTAAACGCATCGCCGAGAAGCTGCCGCTCGAGGCCGGCCAGGCGACGGCGGAATTTACTTTCCCCAGCATCCACCGCAGCTTCGACTATGCAGTACAGGGCGGCGACTACACCAGCCGGTTTTTTCGTGCAACCGTCCCGCAACCGGGCAAGCTCAAGGGGCTCCAGGCCGTTTACCATTTCCCACACTACACAGGACTGCCGGACAAGGCGGTCGACAGCAAAAGCGGCAGCCTCAGCGCCCTGCGCGGCACCCGCGCCGACCTGACTTTCACGTTTGATCAGAAAACACCGGCCGCTTCCCTATACGTCACGGCCGGCAACGACCCGGAAAAACGCCTCGCGCTGACCCGCAAATCCTCGACGGTGTTCACCGGCGAGATCACCTTTGACTCGACCATGACCTGCCACGTCGATACGGAGAGAAAGGGGCATCCGCCCACGACCGGCGCAACGCTCGTGTGGCGGGCGCTGCCGGATAAAGCGCCGAAGCTGGAGTTGACCGGGCTCGAACGCCAGACGGAGGCGGAGGTGGACGTGGCCCTGCCACTCAGCCTGCTGGCGACCGACGATTACGGCCTCAAGGCGGTTGGGTTGTTCAGGCGCCGCGCAACGCCGTCAACGGATGCGCTCGCCGGCGAAGGCGAGTGGAAGGCGTTGCAGACCTGGGAGCCGCAACAGGCGCGGTCGCTGCACGAGGATGTCACACTTTCGATGCTGCGGCTCGGCGCCGCCGAGGGTGATCATTTCCAGGTCGCCCTGCGAGCCGTCGACCACGATCCCGGCAAGGCCGGGCAGTGGACCGACGGCAACATCTACAACGTCATGGTTGGCGGCGAAGGGGTCGCACTGCAGTTGCTGTACGAGCAGATCCTGCGTACCGAGGCGGGTATCGCTGCACTGATTCGCCGGCAACAGGACGGGGTCGGTAACGCCACGGAGTGGATGAACAAATTCAAGCAGAACTCAGGCGTCAACTGGAGCGACGCCGCGACCCTGGAGGCGCTGGCGGCCGCGATGACTGAACAGGCGGGGGCAGAGGACGAATCGCGCCTGGCTGCCGGCCGTCTTGCCCGCAGCATGCCGGAGGCAGCAGGCACCTTGCGGCTCTCCGTGAGTATGCTCGCCGACACCGAGTTTGTGCGGGCTATTCGTATTCTCGAAACGGTGGCGGAGCGCGAGACGCCGCAGGCCATGCAGTCAGTGCTGGGCGATGCGCGGCTGACCCAGGAACGTATCGTCGAGAGCCTCGACGAGGTCCTCGACCAGTATCGCCGCTTCCGCCAGGGCTGGGAGCTGGCGCACATGGTCCAGTTTCTGAAAATGCTCGCCGACCGCGAGACCAGGCTCGCGGTGGACTCGGAGCGTCAAGCCACGATTGCTGCTGCGGGCGCTGGTGACGCAGCAGAGATGAAGATGCGGCAGGCATCGGGGGCGCGGCGCCAGGCAAAAGTGCTGGAGCTGATCGACCTGGCCAGCATCGCCTTCACGGGGCTCGCACGGCACACGCGCGAGAGCGAGGCGATCATTGCCGATGCCTTTGCCGCAACGGCGACTGAGCTGCAGGCCGCGCCGCTGCGGGCGTCCATGCAGCAGGCGAGCCGCGATGCCGGTGCCGGGAACTGGGCGGCGGCCACAGCGACACAGAACCAGGTGGCCTCGACGCTGAAAGAAATTTATACACGATTACGCAATGCTCAAAAGGAGGCGGCGAAAAAGGCTCTCGACGAGCTCGCCGCCCTGCAGAGCATGGCAGAAACCCAGGCCGCCCTCGATGACCTGCTGGCCGGCAGCCTCCAGTCGCTCCTCGACAAGGGTGCTGAAGACATCAGCATGGAGGAGATTGTTCGCATGCACGAGATGGCCGAGGCAAACAGGAAAAAACATGAACTGGATATGAATGACACGACGTTCCCCGACTACGTGGGTGCCGATGCACTGAGAGATTCCGTGGTCATTGCGAATCCGCCCAAACCGAATTTCGACGTCCTCACATTGGCAAACGAACCGTCCGGGCAGATGAGTTTTCCAAAATCGTCCGACCTGATCGGCAACAGGATGGAGTTGAACCTGCTCGACGGCGAGTTCCATGACCTGGTGGGGGATCTCCTTGAGGAAGACGACGATGTGCGCAAGAAATTCGAAACCTACAACCTGAGCATGCAGGGACAGGGCATCGAGGACGGGAACATCGGCAAGCAGGGCGGCGACGTCAATTCAGTGTCCGCCACCGCCCCCACCGGCAACATGAAACCGCCGACGCAGAATTACGGCGGCGCCTCGCGCAGCGGACGCAAGGGTGCCCGGGCACACGGCATGGTCGTTGGCAACGAGTCGGTCAATCGTCGCGGCCGCGACGAATCGATGGAAGGCCAGGAGCGGGCGCCGATGCAACCGGGAAAACTCCGGGAGACGCTCGGCGCCGACCCGCAGAAGGACGTCTCGACCGGCATCGGCGGCAAGGTCGTCGACTCCGATGACACATCCTTCAGCCTGAGAGATGCCGGCGGGTTTGATGACGAGGCAATGAAGCGCATGGGCAAGCCGCAGGCCAAACACAAGATTGTCGAACGCCTCGACGGCAAGATCGATGCCGAGATTGCAAAGCTGATGCAGGATCTCAACAGCAACCAGGAACAGACTATCGAGCGGCTGAAAACTTTGCGCAAGGAGCTGCGTAATGTCTACCTGCCGACCCAACATCTCGACGGGCTCCTGGCGGAGCTCACTGCCAACCTCGACGCCCTCAAGGAAAGCCCGGATCCGGAAACGCTCAAGCGGCAGATGCAGTTGCTCGATGAGTTGCGGATCACGCTCCGGGTCTTACGCCGACCGGAGTCGGGGTATGAACCGAGCCTGCCACGCTGGCAGGTCGTTCGCGGCCGGGTGCTGGACGAGCCGGCGCGACCGCCGCTGCCCGGCTACGAAGAGGCGGTAAAGGAATACTACGAGTTGCTGACTACCGAAGGGCGGCATTGAATGGTAAAGCGGCAAGCCGCCGGGAGCCCCGGCAGGCTCAGGGCCTGCGACGAGTGGCGAGTGACGGAAACCGACCAATCCGACCGGGTTTCCCCGAAACCTGAATACTGAAAACCTGGCGACTCCGACAGTTTTCATGAACTATCCGGGCAAACTATTGGGCACCGCCATTGTCGTGTTGTGGCTGGCCGCACCGGCAAAAGCACAGAAAATTGTGGCGCTTCAGTATATACACGAAGAGTCGTTTCCGTTTATTGCCGAGCTCGTGGCGCCGGGCGCCTCTGAAATGGCGCTGAGCGAGTCGATGCGCCTGGTCGCAGTGACCCACAAGGGAGAGCAAGCGGCGCGGGTATCGATCTATACGCTCGACGAGACCGGCGCACCGGCCGCCACCGAACCGATGGCCCTGGAGCTGCCCAGGCGCGGCCCGCTGGCCGCCCACACCACCTATGCACTGGGCGTGACCTTTCACCCGACGCTTCCCCTGTTGTATGTCTGGCAGGATGTCAACGCTCCACAGGACCAGGCCGAGACCTTCGAGCACTTGCTTATTTTCCGGGTCGCCCACGGCAAAGCCGAGCTCGTTCAGGCTTGCGGCAAGGGCAGTGACTACGCAGCGGGCCGCAAGGTCGGCTACATCGCTTTCGATGACCGGGCAACCCGTTTGTACTTCCCCAATCTGACCCGCATGGAGAAGGGCAAACCGGTCAATGGAATAGGCTACTTCCGTATCGGAAAAAACGGCCTGGTTCTTCCGGAGGACGGCACGGCCGAGGCTGGTTTTATGGCACAGAGCGAAGTTGCATTTTCGCTCTATATTCCGCATGACAATGCCGGTGGTTTCGTGCCGGTCAGCGACGAGGTGATTATCTTTGCGGGTGCAGCCGGGCCGATTTCCTGGGACCAGGTTGAAGCGCGGCAACGGTTCTCTTACGTCGGTGTCTGGCCGCCGGCGCGGCCCTATCGGCGGATCGCCGCCCATCCCACGCTTTCGGTCATCTATATGAGCCTCCTTGGTACCGGCTATGTCCTGCAGCTTAAACATGCCGAAGGCTACATCACCTCGAACTTTCAGGCCACAACAATTACGGGACCGACCAGCCGGCCCGTCGTACTCGGGAACCGCAAGATGGTTGCCTTTGGCGCCAAGAACCAGATACAGTTCATCAGCATTGATGACCGGGGATATTTCCTGCCGGAGTTTCGACGGGCTGTCGTATCAAGCGACGATGTTTCCGCGTTGTCCTACTCTGAGAAATTCGATAAATTCTACGTGGCAGTGGAGAAGGGAAAGTAAGTGATGGGTAAATGGATAAATGGCTCTGTGGTTAAATGGGTGGCGCTGACCGTTCTGGTCTCCCCGATCGTCTCCGGCCGGACATTCGAACTCGATGACAGCGACTGCGAACGTGTCGCGATGATCGCCTCGGATGCACCGCGGTTGAGCTGGGCTGGTTACCCGGGGGTATCCGGGTACGGGACGGGCGCGCTGATGTTTGGCAATTCGGATACGAGAAAGAGCGCGTTCCTGATCGCGTTTCCTATCGAACGTATTCCCAAGGGGATGCGCATTACAAGCGCCACCTTGAGCATGAATTGCATCCTCAATTACGAGAACAAGCACCGGCTGCAGGTGCGTCGGATCATCGGCGACTGGGGCGATGGCGTCTCCCACCTGTACCGGCGGACGCTGCCGGAAAAAGTGCCATGGACCAAGCCGGGTGCGGCGGCGATCGGCGCGGACCGGGCGCGGCGTGCAACTGCGGTCGTACAGTTGAAGGGGATGGGCGAATTCAGTGTCAATGTTACCGAGGACGTAGAGCTATGGTACTCACAGGCAGTGCCCAACAACGGCTGGATTCTCACCCTCGAGTCGGAAGGCGCAGTAAATTTCTATGCACCCACCTGGTCCCCCGGCCACTGGCGCCTGGACGTCTCCTATGAACCGCGGTGAGGTGCGAGGTGCCAGGACATAAACGCTTCATTGCTCCACCTGGCCGCTGCCCTTGACCGGGCCAATTTAGAGATGGAGCGGAGAGTTCGAAAATCAATAAATCCA
>JASLZG010000149.1:11270-11505 GCA_030754995.1 Lentisphaeria bacterium | reverse complement strand
TGACCGCAAATCGGGGAAACAGCCCCAAGTGTCAGTGCCAACGCCAAGGCCCAGCGGAGTCGTTGTAAATCACAAGTCACTTCGCGATCTCCTTTCGATTGTTACCGATCAGGTCCCGGAGCGGTGATACCTGAACGCCGTGTTCATTCAATCGAAATATTCCGAATTATTGAACAGACGATAGATAGACTTGCCGCCCTTCCGCCTGCGCCCGCCGGCCCGCTTCGACGATCGC
>JASLZG010000149.1:0-11260 GCA_030754995.1 Lentisphaeria bacterium | reverse complement strand
TGGCCGCCATGCTCTTGAGACCCTCAAGTGTCCGCACGCCCGCCTGCGGGAACAGGGAGTCGTCGATAAACGGTGAATGAATCACCCCCGTCTGTCCATACACATCGCAGCGGAAGCCGCAATAAATATGGCGTGCCACGACATAATTATTCATCGCCAGCACATCGAACGGTTCCCCGCCGGCGTTTGGATAATGCAGCTGGAGATACTCGAACGGCCGTGTCCCCATGCACTGCACATACTCGACCCCGTCGCCGAAGAGCCCCTGGGCCAACGACAGCGTGTGGAAAATCCCCGCCAGGTTGCCCTCCTTGCCAACCGCCCCGCGCACCACCCCCTGCACGACCGGCGCGATCTCGGCAAACCGACTGCGAAAACGATCCGCGTGCGGCGACATGCGCAGCAGCGACGTACTCATCAACGGTGCCTTGTGCTTGCCGGCAAGTTCGACCATCATCCGGGCATCCTGCAGGGAACTGGACAATGGTTTGTCCACAAACGTCGGGATGCCGCGTTCCAGGGACGGCGCCGCCAATTGCAAATGATCATCGCCTGCCGTGTAACAGTCGGCAACAAATACCAGGTCGACATCCGTGCACAGCTCCTCGATCGAATCACAGACCACCGGCCCGCCGTTGAAGATCGTCGCCATTTCTTCCGCTGCTTTTCGATCCGCGTCCCACAGTTTCGACAACTCGAGCCCGGATACAGTTGGCGCCGTGAGCTCCTCGGGGCGGTCCCAGTACCCGCCGTAGAACAGCCAATGCAGACCCGGCTGGGTGTCCCGGAAGCGAATGGGATCGTGCGCCGCAAACAACGCCGCGTACCAGTAGGCGTGCAGGTCGCAGCGAATCATGCCAATACGAACCGTGTTCATCGATGACTCCGTGTTCGCAGTCTATGCTCGGTGACTACAAGTTGGGCAGCTGCTGTCCGGCCGAAAATTCTTGTGGCGGGGATCCGCCGCCGCGACTTTCGGAAACGCCGATTTTCGGCCAGGCAATAGTTGCAGCCAATGAATGTTTCACACGGGAAGTAGTTGTGCAAGTGGCGCCAAACGCGACTGTGTGCACAGGCGGTTTCTTTTCCCGGTTGCCACCGGGAGGAGCGACCGGCCGGGACGGTATTCGTGCCGGTGGCATGGAGCATGTCGCCCCCGGCGTGCGGCGGTAAGATATGCCTTTTATCACGACAAAAGGCCCCTGCCTGGACGCCGTTCGTCATTTGTATTTAGGTGCTCTGCGACCTAAATTTTTCTTGTGGTTCGTGTGTGTAAAAATAGCTCCTCCCAGTGTTTCAGGGGACACTTTTAATGAATCGGAACGTTTCTGTCGTACCCCAGCCCGCCCGTGGTGCCGGGCCGGCCTGTAGTTGCCGGCGCCTTGAGCCCGATGCGCTCCCGGTGCCATGCCCGCCGGTGCCGAGAGCGGGCCGACGGTGGCGGCGATCAAGATTTACCCTGATCGAATTGCTGGTAGTCATCGCCATCATCGCCATCCTGGCGTCGATGCTGTTGCCGGCGCTCCAGTCCGCCCGTGGCCGGGCGCGCATGATTTTCTGCCTCAACAACCTCAAGGAGCTCGGGTTTACGATGAACATGTACGCCGGCGACTACGATGGATTTCTGCCGGCGCTTTTTCCGACGACGAACCCGTACTTCCTGCGTTGGTACTACGAGATCAGCGAATATATGGGGCCTGGCGGCGATACGTCCCAGGCATTCGGTGAAGACTACATGCGCTGCCCCAGCCAACCCGACGACTGCTACCGCACCTACGGCGCCAATTATCCCAGCGTCTTTCGCTACTATGTATGGGAGTCGTCGGACGTTAATATCCACGCCAAGCTCAAAAACGTCCCGGTCAATGTGCTGATGGTGGGTGACTCGACCAACCGGGACTGGGGCATGGGCGACAAAAATACGAGTGCCATCATCTTCAACCCTGGCGGATGGTGCATGAACATCAATTACGATGGTGTCGGTGGGAACGACTCGTACGGGCCGCATGTGACCGAAACGGGTCCTTATCAGTCGTGGGGGCCGTTGCATTACGGCGGCGGCAATTTTGTTTTCAGCGACGGCCACGCCAAATACGTGAAGATTATCGACTGGGAGAACAATGAGGACGGCATGTGGGGCAGCGACTACAACTCGAATGGCGACTGCGGTGTCCCACCCGGCTACGCGATGTACTGACCCGTTTGAGCCGGGCCCTCGTCTTGTCGCTTATTCCAGATGTGCGCTGGTCGCGCTGAAGCGCCCGCTCACTTCATAATCTCCTTCAAATACACCGGTCGCCCCAACTTCACCGACTTGCGCCCGGCCTCCACGATCGCGATCTTCTCCTTCAACGAATCGGTCGACACCGTTGGCTTGCCGGTTCGCATCATTTGCCGAAACAGCTTGACGATGATCTCTCCCCCGGCCAGGAACTCCGGATCCCCGATTGCCGGTGAGTGGATCGCGCCGCCCCTGCTGTATGCCGATGCAAAGAAGTCGCAACGCTCGGGAAACGTGTTGAGGTCGGTGTTGAGCACCAGGGCCTCCTGCCCGTTCTTGTAGTGAAGATTCAGGTACGTCATCGGCGCCGCCATCGCACCGTCTTCGACGACCGTTGACTTGGTGCTGTTCAGTTCCGGCGGCAGGTCGGGCAGAAGCGGGGTCGTCCCCATCGCCTGTACCCACTCCACACCGTCGCCGAGCAGGTTTCGAATCAGCGCAATGCCGTGGATCACACCGGCAAGCCCCGCCCCGCCAACACCCTTTGCCACAACCAGCGTGACCGGATCGATTTCAGCAAACCGTTTTCGAAACAGCTTGAGGGTTGGATTATGTTCCAGCAACGACGCCGACATGACGATCGTCTTGTTCGCCTTCGCCAGGTCAATCAGCTTGCAGCACTCCCGATAGGTTGGCGCGAACGGCTTGTCCACGAACACCGGAATACCCTTCTTTAGGAATGGCGTTGCCAGCTTGACGTGATCATGGCCGTCGCCACTGCAGTCCGCAACAAACGCCGCATCGACCCCTTCGGTTGCTTCCCGAATCGTCCGGCATGGTTTCGGTTTGCCCAGAAACGTCTCCGAAAAATCCTGGGCCTGTCGATAGTCCGCATCCCAACAGCGCACAATCTCGAACCCTGGGACATACGGACTGTGCAGTTGGTTGGGATCTCTCATGTCGGCAAAATAGTAATGGCACACCGGATTGTTGCGGAGGAAAATCATCGGATCACACTTTGCCATGAACGGCCCGTACCAGTAACCATGGGTATCGCAACGCAACAGCGCGAGGCGGATTTTTCGATTGCCAACGCCCTTGAATGCCATCGTCCTTATCTCCTGAAATAATTTGGTTAAAAACTCTTAGCGTAACCGCAACAACCGCCAACCGAAGGCGGGCAGTGTGTTGTCCAGTTTTGCTTTGCGCCCGGTGATCGCATCGGTGATCTGTATTTTTTCCCCTGGCAATCCTAATGCCCGCAGTTTTAACTTCAATTCAATCCGCGTCCGTTTCCGATTCAAGTTCGAGACGACCGCGAGCACCCCATTCTTCGGATGCCGATACAAGCTGACATAGCCGCCGCCGGTGATCGACGCGACATGCTTCTGATTGCGCCAGTACGGCAGCCATTCAGCGCCCTTGCGGTCGAACGCCGTCATCGCCTTCCAGATGTGACCGCTGAGGTCCACCTGTTTGCCGCCGTCGTTCGGGCGCGTCGGGATGTCGTGAAGCAGGCAGATCGACCAGGCCTGCTCAAAGGAAAAACCTGCGCCATAGCATAAAAATTCACCAGGCACACCCCATTGATGTCCCATGAACTCAGCGCGGAACGTATCCAGCGGCAACAGGTCCGCTGCGGTATCCATGCTTTCCACTGCCTGGAATTGCTCGCCGTCCCAATAGCTCGTGGCCCAGGCCAGTGTCGGCATCACCATGCAGGTCGAGTTGTGAACGTTGACCTGCGCATCCGGGCAGCGATCCCGTACCGCATTGTAGAGACGGCGCATGGTGCTGCGGACTCCAAAGATCGGGAAGCTCTGGCTAATTGTGCCGCCGGTTTTAGCATTGCCGCAGCCGTGCAGCGTGTTGCAACAGCCAAACGGATATTCCGTGCCGTCGAGATAAACACCGTCGACGCCAAACTGGTCCATGGTACGGGCAATCGCATCGACTGTGAAGTCCTGCCAGGCGTCGTTGAGGCAGACGCACCAGGCTGACTGGTCCGGCTGCGGCGGTTCGTGGTACAACGGGTAACCGCGCTTGGGCAGCACCAGGTTCGACATTGCAAAATCCCGCCACTCCGGGGCCAGGTCGGATATCAGGAAACTGTAATACAACAGAATCTTCAAGCCGCGGGAATGACAATCCTCGACGATCTTTCGCACCTGCTTTTCGTTGGTCGGAATCCAGTGCCCCTCGATGTCGGTCCATTGTTCATGGATGATTACCGTCCGGACGCCGGCCGCCACGAAGCGATCCAGCTTCGCCGGCGCCAGTTTAAGCGGCTTCTCATGTCCCGTGATGGATGTTCCGACATGGGTGATGCGATAATCCCAGGCATCCTGCTGCAGCGGCTTTACCGGAGTCGCTTGCAGGCCAAAAGTGTAGTGCTGCGCCCCAAACAGATCGATCGCCCGATCGTCGACTGCCGCATCGCGGGTGGCCGCGGCCTCCAGCTCCGGAGTCGAGACCCACTCGGCGGGTTTCTCCGATGCCGGGCGCAGCCGAACCGGCTGTGAAATGACATGCAACCGCAACAGCACGCGATTGCCTTTGGTCGTGATCTCCGTCACCAATCCGTTCGCCGGCGGGTACCAGTTGCGGTCGGACTCACAGAACCAGGCCAACCCCCGGCGGTCGTCGCCCAACCACACATACGGCCGAAATCCCATCAGCACGGGTTCGTCCGGACGATCGCCGGAATTCTTTGCCGTTCCCCAGAGTCCGGGAAAATGATACAGGTATTCGGCATGCCGGCGATGCATCGCGATCTCGACGCCGAGCGAGTCAACCCGGGTCGCACGAGTACCGGTAACCGACCAGTCGTAACGAATCACCCCGTCGAACTCGATGCGTGCCCGCAGCGAAATCTCCAGGCCCGGCCCGGTCAGTTGCTGCTCGAGCTCGATCGCGTCGCGATCAGCCGACAGGACCCGAATCCTGTCACCGCGCAGTCGCAGTGACTTGCCGTTGACAGCACCGAAGAACCGCACCGGCGCCGCAAGGATGTCCGCATCCGCGGCGCATACGGAGTCGAGAATCGTGCCGGCGGCGAATCCGTAGTCGCGCCGGGCGCAGCCGATCGACAGCTGCCGCTTGTCTGATTTGTCGATCGTCAGCGGCGTCCATGGTTTTGGTACTTTTCGCGTCATGCCGGTGCGGGATGCAAACCAGTCCGGCACTTCGGCCGGCATCGTGTCCTGAATCAATTCCACGGCCATCTGCTGCCCCGCAGCGTCTTTTGCCCGGGCCTCGAGCACGGCACAGCCAACCGGTACTTTGCTCATGTCGAACTTGTATGGACGCCCGATGGCGGTCGCCATATTGGCGATCGTTTTCCGGTGAAAGGTCTGGGCGCTCTTCCGATGGCGAACGGACAGCTCAACAGTCGTCCCGTTCAGAAGGAAGGCATCGCCGATCCGCGCTATAACGACCGTTAATTCAGTCTTCTTGAATTGCGTGTACGCACGCAACTGCAGGGTCCGGGGAGATTGTCTTGTGGTTGGCATGGGGCCTGGGCTTTCATCTGGTTATGGCAACGACGAGCTTGTAGTCTACCACCAAATGATGAGTTTACACATGGTGATTCCCGCCGAATGTGCGAGACGCTGCGGAAGTGCCGCGAAACACACGATAGCCCCGCTGCCAATCGAGTTGTTCCGCGTGTGTTCTTTGTCCCGGCAGGGGGCCCGGGCCGGGGTTGATGCCCACCGGTGACAGCGGCACACATGCCGAGGCGGCTGAGTGGTGGCGCAAGGGCGCTGAACAGGGGCATGGCAAAGGGCAGCACCAGCTCGGTTTCGCGTACTCTTCGGGCGATGGTGTGCCTGGGGACGACGTGGCTGGCTGGCGTGGTCCGGCGTCCGGTAATGCTGAGGCCCGCAAGGGGGTCTCGCGGGCCTCAGCGTCTGAAGGGACAGATAGGGGCTGTCGTTGCGTCTACGGATTCATCGCGGCGTTGATGAGGGCGTCGATTTCGGTGCTGATATCGCAGGTGCTCTCGCAGATGTTGGCGCTGATCTCCAGCGAATTGACAATGACCGTGGCGGCAGCCTGAGTCTCTCCAAAACTGGTCGGTTGAGACTCGCCCAGAACCAGGCACGCCAAGTCAACTGCGGCACTGGCCACGTCGGCGCAGGACACGCAATCGGCAGCGGCACCAGCCGGTCCCTGCTTGCCCTGCGGCCCCTGGGCTCCATCGTTGCCCGCGTTGCCAGCGGCGCCCGCGGCGCCAGCGGCGCCAGCGGCGCCATCCGAACCGGCCTTGCCTTGCGGGCCTTGTGGGCCGGGAAGGAGAGATATGTTGGTGATCAGGGTCGTCAGAGCGTCGAGCGCATCCTGGATTTCCTGAGATATCGCCTCGGTGATCTCAACCAGTTCGAGACTTTCCAGGTAGAAAGTCGAGCCGCCGGACGGCGGCGTCATGACCATCAGCACTTTCGACATCGGAATGCCCGAGACGGAGGACTGCGCGAGCGTCAGCAGGGGTTTCCAGCTCGGGTTGAGTCCGCCGCAGAATGTGTCGGTCCAGATGGCGTCGCCCAGCAGGTCATAGTAGGTCACCGCGAGGGTCGCGCTCGTGGTGCCAAGCCCGTCCTCGGGGCAGGCGCTGTTACCACTGCCGCGATAGGCCCAGTAGAACGATTTCAGGTAGTGCTGTTTCGTGGTTGTAAGGACGAGCTCGAGCGTGGTCGCGCCGCTGTCGGTGTCGACCTTTCCCATCTGGACACCGTCGACGTTGTCCGGTTGCACGTCATTGGTACAGCCGTCCGAATCGCACACCTTCATAGAAGGATTGTTGCCGGTGACGTTCCAGGCGCTGATCAGCGAGGCTGGCACTCCTTGGCCGGTGAAGGCAGTGCCGGGGACCGGAAAGCCCTCGCTCTCCTCGAAGCTGATCGTGCTCGTACTGCCGGTGGGCAGCGGGAGTTCGTCGAACAGCAGACTTTCCAGGTAGAACGTCGAGCCACCGGACGGCGGCGTCATGGCCATTCTCACGCGCGACAGCGGCACGTCCGAGAAAGAACACTCCGCGAGCGTCATCAGGGGGCCCCAGTCCTGGGCGAGTCCGCCGCAGAATGTGTCGGTGCCCAGTCCATTGTCGTCGAGGTCGTAGTAGGTCACCTCGAGGGTCGCGTTCTGTGTGTTGTACGGGGCTGCAAAGTAATCGGTGCAGGCGCTTACACCAGTGCCGCGATAGGCCCAGTAGAACGAGGTCAGGCTGCGTCGCTTCGTGGGTTCGAGCTCGATCGTGATCGTGGTCACGCCGCTGTCGGTTTGGACTCTCGCCATCTGGTCGCCGTCGACGTTGTCGGGTTTCACGTCATTGGTACAGCCGTCCGAATCGCAAATCTTGATAGAAGGATTGGCCCCGGTGGCTTCCCAGTTCTTGATCACGCCGACCGGCAGTCCCTGGCCGCCTATGTATTCGCCCTCGATGAAGCCGTTGCTCGCCTCGAAACTGACCAATTCCGCGTGGGTCGTCAGCGCCCATCCTGTTACCACCAACACCGCACACGCCACCAGGTAATTTCGCTTTGCAATCATGATTTTTCCTTCTTATTAGGTTGTTTTTGTCTGCCTGTGAGACGTTATCACGAATCAACGATTGAATCCGGGCAAAAAGGCCCCGAGTTCACCGTCACAAACTGATTACCCCACAGTATAAGAAATTATCTTTTCAATTGCAACACTTTTTTTCGTCGCCCCGAGTTGAGGAATTATGTGGCCGAATGTGGAACAGTGATTCGGTCGGGGCTGCTGCTGGTGAACGGCGTTGGTCGCCGTCTTTTCTCAATATCGTGGCAGGGAAGGCGGCGATAAATCGGCCCGTTCTTGTCGGGTTGCCACAGCCGCTATTCGAACCGTCGTGAAGGTTGGCGGAGAGGGAGGGATTCGAACCCTCGGTACGCGCGAGACGCACACAGCATTTCCAGTGCTGCACCTTCAACCACTCGGTCACCTCTCCAGCAGCCCGTAATTGCATGTCACAAGACGGGCGGGTAAAACTATACAACAGGAAACGTGAAACGCGCAACAAAGTGACGGAATGCCGGGCTGCCAGCAGTTGGAAACACGATAGTTGCAAGTCTCTGCAATTGCCGCCGGAGCCCGGAACCCGGGTGGCGGCAGGTTGTAAATTTATTGATCACGGGCGAAGGTAGCCGCACCAGCGACAAGAATGGTGCATGGCCGCCGGCTCATCGCAACCTGGCAGGTGGATCGTGATACATGTCCGCTTTTCAACCAATTGGAGAGGGAATCATGCCGACCACTGACCGCGAGCCCACTTCTCGGTATAATGTCCTGATCGTTGACGACGAGCCGGCAATTCGCGACAGCCTCGAAATGCTCACGGCCGCGGAGTATCAGGTCCACGCCGCCTGTTCGGTGCGCGGTGCATTGGATGCGATGAGCGATTTCATGCCGGATGTCATCCTCCTTGACCTGTGCATGCTTGGGACCAGTGGCATCGATGGGTTGCGGCAGATCCGGCAATTCGATGCGGATGTCTCCGTGGTGATTGTCTCCGGATACGGCAGCGGCGAGATGATCCAGGAAGCGATGCGCTGCGGTGCCACCGGCTACATTGGCAAGCCGTTCGACCTCACTGAATTTCGCGAGACGATCGAGGCCAATGTCGAGCAGACCCAGCGCCTGCGCCGGCGTCACGCGGCCAGCGAGCCGCCGGCTGATCTGCACCAGGCGCCGCGGCCGGTTGCCGGCGCCGGCGACGTGGCACTGCTGCCCGAGCTTGGCCGTGAGTTGTGCCACGACCTGGCGAACAACCTCACGACGGTCAAGGTCCCCATGCAACTGATCGCCGAGTTCATGGAGAAGCAGGGCGGGGGGGAAGGTGTCGACGGGTTGCGGCGCCTGCTCAATTCCGGCCTCAAACAGCTCGATTGCTGCCTCGAGATCATCGAGAAGTTCGACGAAAAAACCAGCGTTATCGGCGAATCACGGCGCACTTGCGTGGTGCTCGACGAACTCCTCAATGACATCCTCGAGGTCAGCCGCCTCAAGGTCACGGAAAGCCGGGTGTCCATCGAGTTGACGTCGCATCTCCAGCAGTGCACCATCGAGGGCGACCGCATCCAGCTTTTCAGGGCCTTGAACAATATCGTGGTCAATGCGCTCGAGGCCATGCACGAAACTGGTGGCAACCTCGAAATCGGCTGCGCCGCCAAGGGCGAGCTCATCGAAGTGACGATTGCCGATGACGGCCCCGGGATGCCGCCGGAGCGGCTCGCCAGGATTTTTCAGTCGCAGTACACCTCCAAGGCCCGGTCGGCCGGGCTCGGGCTGAGTATCGCCAAGCGGGTGATTGACCATCACGAGGGCGATATCAAGGTGCGCAGTGTGGCCGGAAAGGGCACGACGTTCACGGTTCAGTTCCCGGCAACACCCGCCGGCAAGCCGGGGGCCATGGAGCCGGCCGCCAGCGACTGTTCACAGGTCGCCGTCCTCTACGTGGCCGCCGAAGAGAAGGCGCTGAAAGAGTTCAAGGAGATGCTCGGCGACGAGTTCCGGGTGCTGGCGGCGGCCTCGGGACGTGACGGTTTGCAGCTGCTGCAGGACAACGGGGATATCGGCGTTGTCATTGCCGATCAGCAGCTGCCGGAAAAAGGTGGCATCGAGCTGCTTGAACAATGTCGCCTGCGGCGCCCCAATGCCGTCCGCATCCTTGCGACTGCCCACTCCGACATCGAGATCATTGTCGAGTCGGTCAATGCCAGGCGGGTCTGTCACTGCGTTGCCAAGCCCTGGAACCTGCCGCAACTAAAGGGCACGCTGACACAGGCGCGCCAGCACTTCGTTGACATTGCCGAAAGCGATGACGTCGCCAGGCGCTCGGCGCAGTTCTATCACGACTTGTTGATTGCCAGCATGCACCGGGCGCTGCAGTCGATCACGATGACCATGAATCATCAAATCAACAACTCGCTGGTGCCGATCAAGCTCTTTTTCGATTTACTGCCGGGCAAGCTCAAGGAGGAGGGGATAGATATCGATGCCCTGGCGGATCACGCGTTCTGGCAGGACCTGTACAAGAACGCGCAGAACGAGATGCTCAGCATTGCCGACAACCTGCGCGACCTGCGCAATTCCATTCAGTTGCCGAAATCGTGAAGATCGCGTCATGCGGGTGAGCGAGGCCAGCTGGTCGACACCCGCAAGGCGGTCGATGCCAGGTCAATCCCCGACGAGCTGCCGCTGGAGTCGCCAGCTGCTCCGCAATGACCCCGCAGTGGCGCCAGCCGCGGATGTTGCCGGTTTCGCGGCACCGGTGTGACCAGTCCGCAAGCTGGCGGCCGGTGCTTGATTTTCGCGGCGTGACAGTCCATCTTATCCTTCTGCTCCAGGACATGTATCTCCCCCGATCCGGATAAAACAGGCTGCAGTTTCAGGCGTAGTGCGCACGATATTCTTGGACACGCGGGCGAACTCTACCGATGAAACCACAGTGCCAACGCGTCCTTGCTCCAACAGAACTTCCTGCATCCATTGCAATCACCGCAACCCTCACAGGCAGTCGTCGCCCTGATTGGCCATGAACGCATCCGTTGCCACCATCCCCACCCTGGTCATTGTCGGCCGCCCGAACGTCGGTAAGTCCGCCCTGTTCAATCGCGTCATGCACCGGCGCATCGCCATCGTTCACGAGCAGCCGGGAGTCACCCGCGATCGCGTCACTGCAGTGGGTGATTGGTGCGGCAAACACTTTCGCCTCGTCGATACGGGCGGGCTCAATGTTTTTCGCGGGCATAAGGCTGACGGTATCTTTGACGAGATGATTCGCGAGCAGCTCGAGGAAGCCGTGGTCGATGCCGACTTTATCATCTTCGTCGTTGATCTCACTTCGGGCCTCGTGCCACTCGACCGTGAGGTTGCCGGATGGCTGCGCCAGCTCGGCAAGCCGGTGGTGGTCGCCGCCAACAAAGCCGACAACGACAAGATAGCCGTCGGCGCCGGGGAGTTTGCCGAGACCGGGTTCACCGATATCTACCCGATCTCCTGCCTGCATGGCCGGGG
>JASLZG010000148.1 GCA_030754995.1 Lentisphaeria bacterium | reverse complement strand
GGCGGGCCTCGGTGCGGCGCTGCGAGCGGCCCACGCCTGCACCGACCTCGACTGGCCCGAACTCTTCGCGAACTTCGCGGCGCCCGCTGCGGATGTCGCGGTCAACCCGGCCGAGACAACCGCGGTATATGCCGATTTGGCCGAGCGATTCGCCGGGGAACTGCACAACACCCATGGTGTCTGAATAAGGCGGCTGACGGTTG
Source organism: Lentisphaeria bacterium (assembly GCA_030754995.1). Taxonomy (GTDB): domain Bacteria; phylum Verrucomicrobiota; class Lentisphaeria; order JABSQK01; family CAJWLW01; genus CAJWLW01. Next base: position 11,303 of record JASLZG010000148.1, on the reverse strand, counting down.
GGGAAGCCAGGAAAGAGATCAAGGAGTGAGTGGCAGTTTGTGTTGCCATGCACGTTGTACTTCCAAAACTGACAATAAGCCGCGAATTTGCAGGGCAAGAGATCAGAAACCAAACTGGACACATTAAGGCGGAACGCGGTTGTGTACCGGCCGATTCCTTCGTTCCGCCGGCTCAAGTCAATAACTGCTATAGGTTGAGATGACCAGGCACCTGATCATCACACTCGTGCTCGCCGCCAGCGCCTTCGGCAGCGAGCCGCGCAGTGGCCCGGCGAAATTGCTGCTGCCGGCACTCGAAGAGAGTGGTGCCGATGCAACGACGTACGCCCTGTATGAACGGGAGAACTTCATCGCCCGGTTGCACACCGACGGCGTCATGCGCATCTATCTCAAGCAGAACGGGGAGATTGTCGGCAAGCCGATCGTCTTCGGGCAGCCCGCGGGCAATTACTATCATCGCACCAAGCGCGAGATCCAGCGTCGCAACGTGGCGGCATACTACGACGCGGCAGAACCGGTGCGCAATCCTGAAAGCGTCGAGTTGACCGGGCGACTCGAAGGCAATCTCGATTTCACGATCAAGTACGAATTCGTTCAATCGACCATACGTGCCACCGGGCGCCACCAGCAGGTTGCCGGAATCAGCAATCCGGTTCAATTCATCATCAACACGGCAATCCCGTCGCTGGCCAGCGACAGCGAGAACGAACCGAACGAGGACGGTTTATACACGCTCGACGTACCAGACAACATGCTCAAGCGTTTCGTGCTGGAAACCAGCGAGCTGGTGGACGGCCGGACCCGCAAGAAATATTATCAGTACACGGATCAGGACGTCAAATTCTCCGGCCCCATCAAGCATGCCAGGATCCGCGGACCGTGGGGTTCGCGGGTGGTGCGGCTGCGCAGTCGGAAGATGCGCGGCAAATTGATTGGCAAGCTCACCGGCGATGGCGATATGGGGCTGGTACTGGGCTACGAATTCTTCTTCTACACCCTGCAGAACGCCGAGGAAAACGACTACGCCAGCTACTCCATCTCGATCAACTGAGCCGGCGCGGCGCTTTTTCCGTACTCCACGTTCCCCGCGTCCGTGCCCTTGTCTGTTCGATCCGTCGCCGCCCGGAACGCTATTCGACGCCGGGGTCACATGTTTGGCCTTGAACCGGTCAAAAGACACGTGTGCAGCCACCGTTGCGGGCGCCGCTTGTTCGCAGACCGTCGCGCCAACTCAGTAGCTCATCAGCTCGCGGGCCTTGGCCGCGATGCCGTCGACCGACGGGAAACAGGCGGACTCGAGGGCGGGGCTGCACGGGATGACCTGCTCGGCGGCACCGAGCCTGGCGAAGGGCGCTTCGAGATACTCGAAAGCCGACGCCATGATCACCGCGCTGATCTCGGCACCGACACCACCAACAACCGGTGATTCCTCGATGCTGATGCCGCGACCGGTATTCGACAGGCTGTCGAGAATGAGGCTGGTATCCAGCGGCTTGACGGTGCGCAGGTCGATGACATCGGCCTGCACCTCTTCAGCGGCGAGAATCTCGGCCGCCTGCAGTGCCGCCGAGACGTGCCGCCCGTAGGCGATCAGCGAAATATCACTGCCGCGGCGCAGCCTGGCGCCCTGCCCCAGCGGCACCGGCTGCAGGTGCTCCGCCACAGGTCCCTGGCGGGCATACAGGACCTTGTGCTCGACCATGATCACGGTCGTCGCAGCATCGTAGGCCCCGAGCAGCAAGCCGGCGGCATCGGCGGGGTTGGACGGGCAACAGATGGCCAGGTTCGGAACGTTGAGCAACAAGCCCTCGAAACTCTGGGAATGGGTCGGCCCGTAGTTGCGGCCGCCGCCGGCGGGGGCGCGAATGATCAAGGGCGTGGCGAACTCGTCACCGTAGGTTGCCTGCCATTTTGCCGCGACATTGATGATGCCGTCGAAAGCGAGCGCCATGAAGTCCATAAACATGATCTCGATGATCGGCCGACTGCCCATGAGCGCGGCGCCGGCAGCGACACTGACGATGCCGGCTTCACTTATCGGTGTGTCGATGATGCGTTCGGGCCCGAACTCGTCGACGATGCCACGGGTGATTTTGAACGCCCCGCCATAGACACCGATGTCCTCGCCGATGAGAAACACTTCTTCGTGCTCACGCAGCAGCGTCGTCAGCGCCTCGCGGATAGCGGCGGACATGGAGATTTGTCGGGTCGTACTCATGATTGCCGGGCGCTCTCCTCGGCTTCCGCAAGCTCCGCAGCGAGTTGTGTTTCGAGCGCCGTGTCGGCGGCATCGGTCCACAGCCCGGCAGCCGCGAGGCGCTGGCGCAGCCGGACGATGGGATCGCGTTCGGCCCACTGTGCTTCCTCTTCGCGGCTGCGGTACGGGCACTCGTCACCGCGCGAATGACCGCTGATGCGATAGGTCTGCAGCTCGATAAAGACGGGACCCTCCGCGGCGGCGGCGGCGGCGCGCGCCGCCGCGGCAGTTTCATGCACCGCAACGACATCGTTGCCATCGACAATGCGGCAGGTCATGGCATAGGCGGCAGCGCGGTCGGCAGCGTTGCCGACCGGCGAAATATCGCCGTGCCTGGTCGACATGGCATACTGGTTGTTCTCGCAGACAAAGAGCACCGGCAGTTTCCAGATCGCCGCCATGTTGAGGCTCTCGTGAAAGATCCCTTCGCCAATGGCGCCTTCCCCGAAAAAGACCACGGCAACGCCTGGTTGCCGATGGATTTTACGGTTCAACGCGGCACCGACAGCCAACGGTATCGTCCCGGCAGTGATGCCGTGGGTGCCCATGAAGTTGAGCTCCTTGACCGCCATGTGCTGGCTGCCGCCGCGCCCGCCGGAGTAACCGTGCGGATGTCCGAAAATCTCCGCCAGCATCCGCGCCGGATCGCCGCCGCGGCCCAGCAGGTGCCCGTGGCCGCGATGGTTGCTGAATACCATGTCGTCGGCGGTAAGGGCCATATTGACGCCGACCGCGCAGGCTTCCTGGCCGACACACAGGTGGGTGGTGCCGGGGACGATGCCCTGCAGGAAAAGCTCATTGAGCCGCAGCTCGAAGGCGCGGATGCGGCACATGGTGCGGTAAGCGGCAAGCAACTGGCCATCAGTCATCAGACAAACCTGGAGGTGGTGAAGGCGGCCGGCCGCCGGGAAAACCGCGCACTCCTATTCGGCGTCCGGTACATCGGCGTAGACCGTGAAGGGATTGCCCTCCGGGTCGGCGAAGGTGTGACAGCGTTTGCCGGGAAGATCGAGTGGCGGTCGGACTTCCGGTACATTGCGATCACGCAGATCATTCACTTTTGCTTCGAAATCGTCGACGTGCAACAGCCATGAGATTTCCCGCTTTCGCGCTGTCGGCACGACATTCTCGCACTTCTCGAGAGCGACAATGCCATTGCCCGGCAAGGAAAATTCCACCCAGAACGTGCTGTCGACGGTCGGCCCCGTCAGCTTCAAGGTGTCCCGGTAAAACTCCTTGACCTGGGCCAGGTCGTGCACCTGGATAACCACACCGTAATGACGAGTGGCGTTCTGTTGCTTTTGAGACAGCATATATGCGCAAGAGTTGCGGCGTTCGCAACGACGGTTCGAGACAACCGCCGGCAACATGGCCACGGTACGAAGGAATTCTGCTCCAGCTACTGAACAGTTCCGACGCAAGGGGTAGTCTCGGAGCAGTTTGCAACGTCGCGGTCGAGACTCATATTGTAGCCGCATTGTCTAAAAATGCACGGGTACACGTGAAATGCAACCACGGGGCTTCATGACGGAATGAGCGAAACAAAGAATCGCTATGAGAACCCACTGGTCGACCGCTATGCGAGCGCGGAAATGAGCTACATCTGGTCGCCGCAGGAGAAGTTCTCGACGTGGCGCCGGTTGTGGGTGGCGCTGGCCCGCGCCGAGCGCGAGCTCGGTGTCGACACGATTACCGAGGCGCAGATTGCGCAAATGGAAGCCTGCGTCGACGACATCGACTTCGAGCGGGCCGCAAAGATCGAGCAGGAGACGCGGCACGACGTCATGAGCCACGTCCACGCCTTCGGCGAGCAGTGCCCTGAGGCCCGGCCGATCATCCACCTGGGCGCCACCAGTTGCTACGTCACCGACAACACCGAACTGTGCCAGATTCGTGACAGCCTGCAGATCGTCAAGCAGCGGCTGATTCGGCTGATCCGCCTGACTCGCGATCACGCCATGGCCCGGCACGACCTGCCGACGCTGGCTTTCACCCATTACCAACCGGCACAGCTGACGACCGTCGGCAAGCGCCTGGCGATGTGGCTGCAGGATATTGTCTTCGACTTCGAGGAAGTGCAGCGGCTGCACACGGAGTTGCCGTTTCGTGGCGTTAAAGGCACCACGGGCACACAAGCGACTTTCCTGGCACTGTTCAACGGCGACGGCGGAAAAGTGCGACAGCTCGACCGGCTGGTCAGCGAGCAGATGGGCTTCGAGCGGACGCTGGCGATCAGCGGCCAGACGTACAGCCGCAAGATCGACTATCGCGTGCTTTCGACCCTCTCGGGCATTGCGCAGTCCTGCCACAAAACGGCGACCGACATCCGCCTGCTGATGAATCTCAAGGAAGTGGACGAGCCGTTCAGTTCGAGCCAGGTCGGCTCCAGTGCCATGGCGTACAAGCGCAACCCGATGCGCAGCGAACGCATCTGCTCGCTGGCGCGCTACGTCATGTCACTGACAGCCAACGCCTCGAACACCCATGCCACCCAATGGTTCGAGCGCACCCTGGACGACTCCGCAAATCGCCGGCTGTCGCTGCCGGAAGCTTTCCTGGGTACCGACGTCATCCTGCAAATCTCGGCCAATGTCATGGACGGTTTCCGGGTCTGGCCAAAAATGATCCGCAAGCACATCGATGAGGAACTGCCGTACATGGCGACCGAGGCAATCCTCATGGCCTGCGTCACTGCCGGCGGCGACCGCCAGGAGCTGCACGAGGCAATCCGCCTGCATTCGGTCGCCAGCGCCCAGCGCGTCAAGGACGAAGGCGTGGAGAATGACCTGTTCGAGCGCATTGCCGGCGATCCCCTGTTCGCAGCGATTCATGACCGGCTCGAGACGTTTGCCAGCGACCCGTCGCAATTCATCGGCCGCGCTCCGGAGCAGGTGAAGGAGTTTGTCGCGGAAGTCGTCGATCCGTTGCTTGCCGAGCACGAGTGTGCGGCGGCCATGGCCGAGGATGTCAGCGTGTAATCATGACCGGGCGGCGGCCACGGCCGCATCGCGATCCTTGACATGGAAGCCCGTAGAAACGGCGCTCCAGAGGGGGATACATACAGCCGAGCGCGTCAGATGACGAAGGTCGCCAGCCCTTCGATAATGATACTGAAAAAGAGGGCGAAGAGATAAAGGATCGAGTAGCCGAAAAGCTGGCGCTCGGAACTCTCGGTCCGATCCCGTCGGGCAATGAAGGATTTGTTGATAAACATCGCACCGAAATACACCGCAGCGACGGCGTAGAGAATCCCGGGAGCCCACCACAGCAATGACAGGCTGATGGCGACAACCGCCAGCGTGTAGTACCAGATTTGTGTGAGCGTGGCTTCATCGCCCTTGATGACCGGCAGCATCGGCAGATCGACCTTGCGATAATCGTCCTTGAGATAAAGCGCCAGCGCCCAGAAGTGCGGCGGCGTCCACAGGAAGATGATACCGAAGAGAATCCACGGCACCGGACCCGCTACGGTCCCCGCGACAGCAGCCCAAGCGATGACCGGCGCCATGGCACCGGCGACACCGCCGACCACAATGTTTTGTGTCGTGTTCGGCTTGAGCCACAACGTATAGAAAAAGCCGTAGAAAAGAACGGTTCCCAGGGCCAGGGCGGCGCTGAGGATGTTGTAGCGCCAGGCAAAGAGTGCCACACCTGCTAAGCCGATGAGGATGGCGAACGCCAGGGCGCTGCCCGCACTGATCCTGCCGGTGGGCAACGGCCGACGCTTCGCCGTGCGTGTCATCTTCGCGTCGAGCTCACGCTCGAAATACTGATTCAGCGCATTCGCCGAACCACCGGTCAGGAACAACCCGACCAGAACCAGCAGAAAATCCAGCGGCTGCGACAGGAACGCCTTTTCCATCACCAATCCGGTGGCGCCGGTAACCACCACCAGCATCATGATGGACGGTTTCGTCAGTTGCAGATAATCTCGAAGCGACGGCATGGTCAATGACCGCGTGATGTGAGAATGGTGCCGCCCGTGCCTGTCCGGCACCACGGAAACGGAATGGTAAGCTGGCAAGATAGACCCACCCTCCGTGCAGTGCAAGGGCATTCGCAGCGATCGCCACAGCACTGCCGGCGCCTCGATCAGGGGCGATTCGTCAGACTGCGTCTGCGGCTGTATATTGCTGCAAATGGCAGGCTGTTGTCACCCACCCACGCAGCCTGACAACATCATGCCGGCGGCAGGCGGCACCGCCAAACTCGCCGACCTCGGTCTCGCCGAACGCACCGCTGTCTAAGCCGCAGATCACCGACCTAAGACCATGCGACACCCTCGCGAAAACACCAAATAATTGTACGAGCACGCCCATGACCAGCGACAGCGGTACATACGGGCCCGAATCGAGCAGCGACTTGCCGGACTTTTCGCAGTTCTACACCAGCCGTGTCAACGCTGAAGCTGAACACGACGGCCGCTCGTACGCCGAATTGATGGAGGAGGCGGTGTCGATCGCGCGCGACGCCTGGCAGCCCGACAGCAAGTACGAAATCCTCGATGTCATCGCCCTGGGCGGTATGGGCTGCATCCTGCGGGCCCGCGACCTGGCCGCCCAACGCGAGGTGGCGATGAAAGTCGTACTGCGCGCCAGCGGCAACCTCGAGCTTATCGACAGATTCACACGCGAAGCGCGGATTGTCGCCCACCTGGAACATCCCAACATCGTGCCGGTCCATGATATCGGCTGGTCGATCCACGGCGACCCGTACTTCACCATGACCTGGGTGCAGGGCGATAATCTTTATGACCTGGTGATGCGTCTGAAGGACGGCGACGGTGACATCGTCGCCAGGAAACCGCTGCGCTCGATGCTGGAGGACTTCGTTAAACTGTGTGATGCCACCGCTTTCGCCCATTCGCGTGGCATCATTCACCTGGACCTCAAGCCCAACAACGTCATGATCGGAGACTACGGCGAGGTGATCCTGCTCGACTGGGGCCTGGCCAAACAGCTCAGCCGTGAAACACCACAGCGGGCAGGAACGGCAACCGGCAGCCAGACCGCCAACGGCAGCGCCCCGACGCGGGACGGGGTCATCCGGGGCACGCCGGGCTTCATGGCTCCCGAGCAAGCTGAAGGCAACGTGGCACAGCAGGATGAGCGTACGGACATTTATTCGCTCGGGGCGATTCTGTACATGATCCTGACGCACAAGTGCCCGATCGTCGGCGAGACGCCGAAGGAGATGATCCGCCAGACGCGACGCGGCACGATCGTGCCGCCTGGCCAGCGAACGGACCACGCCATCCCGCCGGAACTCGAGGCGGTGGTGATGAAGTCGATGGCCCAGAATCCAGCGCAGCGCTACCAGAACGTCGAAGATCTGAGAGCCGACATCGAGGCGCACCTCGCCGGATTCGCCACCTCGGTGGAAGGCGCCGGCCTGTGGAAGCGATCGTGGCTGCTGTTCAAGCGCAACCGGTGGGAGGCCAGCCTGATCGCGGCCAGTATTGCGATCATCAGCCTGCTGATCGTGGCGTTCTTCTTCGCACTCGAGCGGCGACAGCAGATGACGGCCTGGGACAAGCGCTACAACGAAGCGCTGGAACATCACGCCGCGATCGTCCGCGCCGACGCACAGCGACAGAAAAAACTGGTGACCGCGCGCGACGCCAGGATCGCCGAGCTGCAGCAGGCAAGCACACGGTATGTCTACGCCTATCGGCTCCGGTTCGCGACCGCAGCGCTTGAAGACCGCCGCTACGACGCGGTAATGCAGGCACTGGACCTGTGCCCGGCGTCGGCGCGCCACTGGGAATGGGGCCGGCTGCGGCGCCAGGCGGACCGCCTCATGGCGCAGATCGATACCGGCGGGCCCTTGCGCGCCATGGCCGCCGACGACGACGACGAGCGGATCGTCACGGCAGGGCCGGACGGCAGTGTGGTCGTGTGGAACACCGCTGCCGGCACGGCGGCAGCCGAGCTCGGGCGCGTCACCGCCGGCACCCGATGCCTGGCACTCGACAGCAGCGGCCGGATCGTCACCGGCAGCGACGACGGCCTGGTGCGCATCTGGCACGGCAGCAAATTCCAGACGCTTGGCAGCCAAGACGGTGCGGTGACATGCGTCGCCGTGTCAACGAACGGCAGGGTCATCGTTGCCGGCAGCGACAACGGCAGCCTGCGCGTGTGGACGGGCGACGATTTCGGCAACAGTCAGGTGCTGGCGGATTCACACGCCAACGCCGTCACGGCGCTGGCAATCAACGGCCGCTGGCTGGTCAGCCTGGGTGCGGGCGGCGAAGCGAAAGTCCACGATTTGCGAAACCGCCGGCACGAAACCCTGGCCGGCCGGTTTGTCGATATCGGCTTCGTCCGGCACACGCCGCATGCGTTCACGGTGGCAGCGGACGGGAGCGTGACGTTTTGGGATGTGAAGAACGTTCGCACGGTCATGACAATGAACGAGGATACCGGCCCGGTCACGGCCGTGGCAGCGACCAAGGGCGTCCTGGCGACCGGCAGCAGCGACGGTGCTGTCCGCATCTGGGATATCGGCCTGCAGTCGCTGCGGCACACGATCAGCGGACAGGGCGAGGCAATCAGCCGCATAGTGCTCACCGACGCCGGCACAGTTACCAGCGCCGACGCGGCCGGCCGCATCAAGGTGTGGCGGCTCACCAACGATGCGATGCCCCGCACCTATCGCCGGCACACGGGCGAGGTGCGCTGCCTGGCATACAGCCCGAACGGCCGGCGATTGGCCAGCGGCAGTGACGACGGCATGGTCTATCTATGGCCCCAGAGAGGCCCTGAAGCGCGATCTACACCACGCTACGAGACGGCCGTGGCGGCGGTCGTCTTCCTCGACGACAACCGGCTGCTGGCGGCCGCCGGAAACAGTGCCTGGATCTGGACCCTGGACAGCGACCTGGCGCCGATCGAATGCAACGGGCACGCGGACCTGGTGACCGCCGCCGCCGCCGCCGCCGATGGCCGGTCCATTTTGACAGGAAGCCTCGACGGCTCGGCGCGCCTCTGGGAAACGGCTGGCGGACAAACGCTGCAGGTGTTCAACCAGCACCAGGGAGCGGTACGGGCCGTCGCTTTTCTTCCCGACGGCCGCCAGGCAGTTTCGGCCGGTGACGACGGCAACGTACGGTTCTGGGACCTGACAACCGGGGCGGCAACCGGGGGATTCGACGGCGGCGCCCCGGTATCCGCTGTCGCGGTCGGGGCTCAAGGGGTGCTGGCTGTAGGGTACCGCGACGGCGGTTGCGAAGTCCGGCAACTCGACAGCACCGTCCTCTGGCGGCGGATGGGACACGATGCGGCAGTGACGGACATGACCTTTTCAGCTGACGGCAGACGGCTTTTTTCCGGCAGCGCCGACCAACTGACCCGGGTATGGGAGGTGACCGGCGGCGATGAGCTTTTCACCATACCGGGGAAGAATCCAGTTCGCGCGGTGGCCCTGTCCCCGGACAACCTGAAGCTGGCGCTTGCCGGCTCCGGTCGCGACGTCCGGGTGTGGCAGGCGCTGCCGTGGTTCGATACGAACGAATGATGCTGCGGCGGAGTATTGCTGTGGCACGGCCGGCTCGGTACCGGTTTCTTTCCCGATCCAGGTGACCTGTATCCATGCAGCGACGGATTCTCTGATTTTCATCGTGATTTACCGGTTTCGCCGTGTAGGATCGCCTGCAAAAGTCGAAATAAGTTGCAAAATCGATCGTTTTTCTATACTTACCCTGGTTTTAGCGTTGGGTGCGGAAGCGTGTTTTTCACGCAATTCGTGGATTTTTTCAACCGGCGCCGGCACAATTGCGGCAATCATCGACGGCCTGACACAAAGATTGTTGGAATGAGTTGCGCGGCATACGCAGGGTTTCGGCATTATTCCTGCGTGTCTGAATCCGCATTATGCTGTTCCGGGGCCGGCAGGGTCTCGGCCAACTGGCGGTAGCCGGCGATCGGCAGGGCATCGGCGCGGACATCAGCGTCGATTCCGAACCGGGCGAAGGTGTCGGCAACGGTCGAGGGATGGTAATGACGGGCGAGGACGCCCGGGAGTTTTTTGCGGCGCTGGCTGAAGGCCAGCCGCGTCAGTGTAGAAAGGCGACGGCAGAGGTCGCCGTCGGCGGCATCGTCGCGGAGCTGCATGGCAACGAGCGAGGAATCAACCTCAGGTGTCGGCCAAAAGACATTGGCGGAAACCTGTTTAACAATCTTGACATCATAACATGAGCGCAACCGCACGGTCAGACTGCCATAGGCTTTCGATCGGGGTTCTGCGGTCAGGCGTCCGGCCATCTCCCGTTGCAGCAGCACCAGGATGAAGGCCGGGCGATTGGCGGCGGCCAGGAGCCGGCCGAGAATGGCGGTACTGGCGGCATAGGGCAGGTTGGCGATACAGTCGTAGGGCCCGTCCGCCAGCTGATCGTAATCCAGACGAACAGCGTCCTTGTGGACAATGGTCACCTGGTCGTTGTGGTTGAAGCGGTTTTGCAGGTATTCGGCCAGGCGGTTGTCATATTCGATGGCAGTCACCCGGCCGAGGGCTGCGAGGCGCTCAGTGAGTACGCCGGTGCCGGCGCCGATTTCAATGAAATTGCCGGTGGCAGCGGTGGCGGCGTGGCCGACGATGATGTCGAGGATGTTGTTGTCGACCAGGAAATTTTGTCCGAGCTTGCGGCTCGGGCGGAGGTCGAGATCGACGAGCAATTGAATCAAATCTTTTTTTGTCATATGGGTACCGGCGAAATTCGTTGAACGTGGACCCTGTCCGGTTTGCATGGTTGCGGCCTTGTGTTAAACTATCGTCTATCAACGTGGTTTGGACACGATTTACTCGAAAACTTAATCTCTGAAATCCTGAGAGGGGGAATCATAAAATGAAATCGTTGACCATAACAAAGCGAGAGCAACACTTCACCCTGATAGAGTTGCTCGTCGTTATCGCGATTATAGCGATTTTGGCTGGCATGCTTCTGCCGGCACTGCAAAAAGCCCGGGCGACGGCGCGCGGCATCTCCTGCACGAGCCAACTGAGCCAGTGGGGGAAGATTTATGCGATGTTCATGGGTGATTTCAAGGGC
>JASLZG010000147.1 GCA_030754995.1 Lentisphaeria bacterium | reverse complement strand
CTCAAGATCAGCCCCAACACCCGTACCATCGAGGTCCAGACCTTCCTCGATTTCGAGCCGGAAGGCGGTTTGGCGTTTGCCGCCGGGATGTGCAACGGCAATGCCGAGTGCCGCAAGACGACGTCCGGCACGATGTGTCCGTCCTTTGAAGCCAGCCGCGACGAGATTCACTCAACCCGGGCCCGGGCCTGGAGCCTGGCCTCGATCCTGCACGGCGACCTGTCCCTGGACGAGCTCACCGGCAGGGGGCTGTACGACCTGCTCGACCTGTGCCTCGAGTGCAAGGGCTGCAAGCACGAGTGCCCGTCGCAGGTGGACATGGCCAAGATGAAGGCGGAGTTCCTGTACCAATACCAGCTGAAGCATGGCATTCCGCTGCGTTCGCGGATTTTCGGCGCTGTCGACCGGCTCGGCCGGCTCGGTACGGCAACCTCGACACTGTCGAACCTGGTGCTCAACACCCGCTGGAACCGCGCCCTGCTCGGGACGCTCGGGATCGCGCCGGAACGGCAGTTGCCGCAGTTCGCACGGCAGCGTTTTTCGAAATGGTTCGATCAGCACAAGCGTCCGCAACCGGCGGAGGACGCTTGCAGAATCGTCCTGTTCGCGGACACCTGGACCGAGTACAACTACCCCGAGATCGGTCACGCCGCGGTGCGCGTTCTCGAAGCGCTCGGGTACGAGATCGAACTGTGCGCCGGATTCTGCTGCGGCCGGCCCCAGTATTCGAAAGGGCTGCTCGACGGCGTGCGCAGCAAGGCCGGACGCCTGGTCAATGCGCTCTACCCCAAGGTCGAAGCCGGATATCGTATCGTCGGCTTGGAACCAAGCTGTATTTTGATGATCAAAGACGAGTACGGCAGCATCCTGCACAGCACACGGGTCGCGGATGTTGCCGCGGCATGCGTCACGGTCGACGAGCTGCTGGCCGAATCGATCACGGCCGGGCGCCTGCCGTTGCAACTGCGTGAGGAGACGGCCACCGTCCTGGTCCACGGGCACTGCCACCAGAAAGCCGTTGTCGGGACCCGGCCCACGATGGACGTCCTGAACGCGGTTCCGGGGTTCGAAGTGGCAGCGATCAACAGCGGTTGCTGCGGCATGGCGGGATCGTTCGGGTACGAGCGTGAACACTTCGACTTTTCCATGCAGGTCGGGGAGAGCCGCTTGTTCCCCGCCGTGCGTGCGGCGCCGCAGGACGCGATCATCGTGGCCGACGGCGTTTCATGCCGCGCCCAGATTCAGCAGGGTACCAGCCGAAACGCGCAACACCTCGCAGAGGTTGTTGCGGAACGAATGACAGAAGAATAATGCGTAAACAACATCCCCTCACACGCCCCAGGTTCCTGGTCTGCCTGGCCGTGGTCGTCGTTTTCCACGTCGTCGTCGCGATTGTCTGCTTCCAAATTTACCAGGCACGGCGGACGACGCAGATCACACCGGCCAATCCGGCACTGCCCAAGAGTGCACCGGCACAGACCAGGGAGTTCGTCCTGGAACCGGCCGGAAACAGTGACCGCCCCGAAACGGCGGCGACACGTACGCACGTCGTCAAGAACGGCGAGAACTTCACCGTCATCGCCCGCAAGTACGGCCTCACCCCAAGCCGGCTGATGTCAGCCAACGGCTACACGTCCGGGCAGGTGTTGCCCGCCGGCGCCAGCCTGAAAATCCCCGATGGCTGATCGAACTGAAAAGTTCGGAATCCCAAGGGCAGGCCCCTGACGACAAACGCAACCGCCCAGAAAAATGGCGCCGCTGCCTCCCCCACGGACCCTCTTTGAAATTTAAGCTTGAGTAATCCGGTCAAACTATGTATAACCTATTGGTGATAAGGGCGGAATTGCCGCTGAACCCAACCACACAATAGGATGCTGATTCATGAAGAAGCTGATTATTCTGACCGGCCTGATACTCATCGTTCACGACGCTGCGGCCCAGTGCTCTCCCGACGGCGCTGACTGCAGCAGTTTCGAAACGGCGTTCCTGAACATGCTTTGCAACAACCTAGCCGTGCCGACATCGGTCCAGGGCGTGCTGGCCGACGCCGCGTCCGGAGCAGCTTCAGTGACCGCTGGACAGGCAGTCCCGCGGTGCGAGCCAACCCTGCCGCCGGCGCCCGCGGTCAGCACTCTGGAACCCGGCGATATCGCCATCACCGGTATAAACACCGACAACCCGGACGTTTTCCGTTTCGTGGCGCTGGTCAACATTGCAGCCGGCACGGAGATCCACTTCACCGACAATGGCTGGAAGCTGCCGGAAAATGAGTTTCGTGACAGCGAAGGGACGGTCACCTGGACCGCCGCCGCCGAGGTCCCGGTCGGTACTGAGATCGAGATAGAAGACACCGGGAGCAATACCTACTCGGCATCCAGCGGCAGCGCCATGGAGTCGAACGCCGGCTTTGCACTGAGCGGTAGCGGTGATCAGATTCTCGCCTATCAGGGGCCGGATGCCGCGCCGGTTTTTGTCGCCGCGCTCAACGACAACGATCCCGGCTGGGACACCACTGCGGACAGCGCCAGCACCTCGGCCCTGCCAACCAGCCTCACCGACGGGATCGATGCGGTCGCCGCGGCCGAGGCCGACAACACGATTTACGACTGCTTGACCTATGCCGGCACGGCCAGCGACATCCGCGCGGCAGTCAACAACGCCGCCAACTGGATCGGCAGCAGCTCCTCGGTCCTGCCGGCGGCGCCATTCTGCAGTTTCGTTGTAGGCCCGTTGGGCGGCGCACTGTTGCCGGGTGATATTGCGATCATCGGTTATCAGTCCGATGGCGGCGACGGCGATATCCAGTTCGTCACGCTGTATGACATGCCGGCGACCAGCATTCAGTTCACTGACAAGGGCTGGCTGTCGTCGAATGTCTTCCGCTCCGGCGAAGGCACCTTGACCTGGACGCCGGACACGGCGTTCGTCCCGGCCGGTACAGTCGTCGACCTGGTGTACGACAGCGGCAACAGCTGGATTGCCAGCACCGGTTCGGTCACCGAGTCGGATGCCGGCTTCTCGCTGAGTACTGCCGGCGACCAGATTATCGCTTTCCAGGGAAGCATCGACGGCAACGACGCGCTGGCCGGGACGATCGTCGCCGCCCTGGATTATGACAGTCCCAATGGCTGGGACACCGGGACCTCTTTGAGTGCGAACGAATCGGCCCTGCCACTCGGCCTGGCCGACAACGACACTGCCGTTTCCTTCACCCATAAGGACAACGGCTTCTATGACTGCAGCGCCGCACCGGCATCCGGGACGGCCGACGACCTGCGCGCCGCCATGGCGGACGTCGACAACTGGACCCGCAGCAACACGGTGTTCGGCACGACGCCCGACTGCAGCACGATCAGCGTCGAACTCGAGGCCAGCGTCTGCATCGACGAGCTGGTCGGCCTCGTCGAAGACACCCTCGGCAACTGAGCCGACGCCGGCGGACTTTTCAGCGTTTATCGCAGCAGCTCATCGGTACCGGCATCTTCCGGAAACTGCCAAGGATGCCAGCGCGCCCGGGGAGTTTAATAGAAGTCGAGGTAGCGCTCCACTTCCCAGTCGGAGACGTGCCGCTGGTACTCGACCCACTCCATGCGCTTGAGCATGACGAACTCGGCGATGAAGTCGGCTCCGAGGGTTTCGGCGAAGAGCGGATCTGCTTCGAGCGCATCGAGGGCACTGTTGAGATCCTGCGGCAGTACGCCGATGCCCTTCTCCTGCAGCTCGTCGATCGTGTAGTTGTAATGATTGAAGTTGCTCGGCGCCCCGGGATCGGCACCCTGCTCGATACCATCGAGACCGGCGGCAATCACGGCGGCTGTGGCCAGGTAGGGATTGGCGCTGGAATCGCACAGGCGCAACTCGAGACGGCCGTACGGGATACGCACCATCGAGGTGCGGTTGTTGTCGCCGTACGAGATGTAGGCCGGTGCCCAGGTGGCGCCCGACAGTGAGCGGCCGACCACGAGACGCTTGTAGGAATTGACCGACGGCGCACACAACGCCGCCAGTGCCGGAGCATGGTCCAGCAGGCCGCCGAGGAACTGGTAGCCGGTCGGTGACAGGCCGAGGTTGTGGCTGTCGGAATCGTCCGAGAACACCATCGCGCCGTCAGCATCGCCGATCGACATGTGCATGTGCATGCCGCTGCCCGTCCGGTTCGACATCGGCTTCGGCATGAACGAGCACACGGCGCCGAATTCATGGGCGATCTGTCCGGCGGCCATGCGGAAGAAAATATTTCGGTCGGCGGAGGTCATCGCGTCGGTATAGGTGTAATTGATTTCGAACTGTCCGTTCGAATCCTCGTGATCGATCTGGTAAACATCGAATCCGACTTCAATCAGTGACTCGACAAGCTCCTCGAGAAAAGCGGCGGCGCGGGACAGGCCCTTGTAGTCGTAACACGGCTTCTCCAGCAGATCGAGGCTGTCGGACGGGCTGATCTTGCCGTTTTCGTCCTTGGTCAGCAGCATGAACTCCGGCTCCAGGCCGGTGTAGAACGTCCAGCCGCGCTCGTCCATGCGCTTGATCTGCTGCTGCAGGATGTAGCGCGTGTCGTACGGATACGGTTCGTCGTTGACGTGACCGTCGCAGACGATGCGCGCGTAACCCGGCTGCCAGGGCACCAGGGACAGGGTCGAGAGATCGCCCTTGGCCATGAAGTCGGGGTCGTGCGGCTCCTGGCCCATGCCCCAGACGGCAAAGCCGGCGAAGCCGGCACCGTCGGTCAGGATGTCTTCAAAATGCGCCACCGGCACGGCCTTGGTCTTGGCGGCGCCATGAATGTCAACGAACTGGGCCAGGACAAATCTGACATCGTTGTCGGCGAATAGTTGTTTGGCTTCTTCGATGGTCATGGGATGCTCCATTGGTCTGTGTTTGGCCCCGACCCGGTCCGGTGGATGATCAGAACGCAAATCTCCTGCAGATCAAAATTTCGAACAACGCGGACGTTACTGCGATTCGGGAAAAAGGCAAGCAAAGCCGACCGCGCCGCCGCCGTACTCCGCGATAATCTTCAGCAGCTCGCGCCACATATAGACGCCATAACTCGGATCGAAAACAAGGCGTACGCAGTTGCAGCCGTTGAGCTCCTGCTGGAACACGGCGGCGGAAACACCCGCCACGCGCGTGTACACCAGCGTCTGCTGCAGCAGGTCTCGAACCAGGACGGAACAGGTCTGCGCCAGTACTTCGGCAGCGGCCGGTCCGACCAATGCCAGCGACGCTTCGTCCCGAGTGACGTTGAAAACGTCTTTCGCATCCGTCGCCAGGGCGGCAGTCAGTTTATCGATCGTCCCGGCACCAGGCACGCCCTCGATGATGGTTTCGTTGGTGCCGATGCGGACGATGCTGCTGCCGTCGCCCAGCGTCGCCAGTTCGTACAGCGCCGCCGGCACCTCGATATCCTGGGCCTGCAGCCAACCGGTGACGCCCGGGCCGTTGAGCCCGAGCCGCGGCAGGAACGACAGGTCGCACAGAGCCACCGTTTCCAGGAGGGGCATTTCGTCGGCGCCCAGACGGGACGCGGCCGGCATGCCGGCAACCGTCGTCCAGGTTGGCGCCAACTGCTCGAGCTCGCAGTGTACGGGACTGGTGCGAAACGTTGCGGTGCTCATGATTTCTGCCTCTCGTTGGACGGATCGTAAAACGGCAACTTCACCACCTCCGCCTGTACCAGCCGGCCCTCGACGCAAATGTCGATCACCGTGCCCGGGATCGTCTGGTCCGGCCGCATGTAGGCCATGCCGATGACCTGCCCGAGCGTCGGGCTCCTGGCAATGCTGGTAACCCGCCCGCAGATCTCGTCACCGTCGACGACCAGGTGACACTCCGCCGGCATCACCGTGCTGTCGTGCATGACGAAGCCGGCCAATGACCGGACATTCGGCCGCGGCGCGATAATCTTCAGGCTGCGCTGGCCGATGAAGAACGGCTTGGCCATCTTCACGGCCCAGGCCAGGCCGGCTTCCAGCGGCGTTGTCAGGGCGTCGGTGTCCTGGCCGATGATCTGGTGCCCCTTCTCCATGCGCAGCAGGCGCTGGGCCTCGACGCCGAACGGCATGATCTCCTCCGGCTGTCCGGCCTCGACAACGGCGTCCCACAACACCGCGGCATGCTGGGCGGGTACGTGCAGCTCGTAACCGAGCTCGCCGACAAAGCCGACACGCATCAGCCGGCAGTTCACCCCGGCAACAACCGCCTGCCGGAATCCAAGGTATTCGAAGCTGTCGGCGCCGATATCCAGATCAGTCAGGCGCCCGAGGATGCGGCGCGACTCCGGGCCGGCCAGGTTGAGCGCACCGAACTGTCCGGTATGGTCGATGATCGTGACCTCGAGCCCCCAGATAATCGCCCAGCGCTTCATTTCGCGCACGATCGCTGCCGAGCCGCTACTCGTCGTGGTGACATAGAAACGGTCGTCGCCGAGCCGGGCCGACATGCCATCGTCGGCAACGACGCCGGACTCGTCGCACATGAGCGCGTAGCGGCATTTGCCGAGCTTCAGATCACTGAATCGCCCGGTGTACATGCGTTCGAGAAATTCCGCCGCGTCGGCGCCGCAGACGTCGATCTTGCCGAGCGTCCCGACATCGATGACGCCGGCGCGGCGGCGCACCGCCTGCACTTCGCGGACAATCGCCTGGTGACGCACGAGCGGGCCGTAATATTCGGGCCGCAGCCAGGCGCCGGCGTGCATGAACACCGCCCCGGCCGCCTGATGCCGGCTGTGGATCGGCGTGCGCCTGTCCGGATGGAATCGGCGGCCCGCAAGTTCACCGATCGTCGTGGGCCGGGTGAACGGGCGGAAAGTCGTATAGCCGACAGCCCCCACCGCCTGGCCGGTCGCCGTGGCCAGTACCCGGGAAGAATTGAGGTTCGAAATCTTGCCCTGCGACGGGCCCATGCCGACCGTGGCGTAACGCTTGACGAGCTCGACGCTGTCGTAACCCTCCTTGACGGCGTTGACGATGTCCTTGACCTGCACATCCTCGTCGAAATCGACAAACGCCTTGCCCTTCGGGTGCTTGATGATCGGGTACGGATATGACGGCGCCGTGATCTCGTCGGCCGGTCGCCGCCGTGCCGGCACTTCTTTGCCCGCCGCAAAGGCGGCCGCCTGGCCGCCGGCGTGCTCGCCATCCTCGAGCCGCGCATCAACACCGAAGACGCCATTGACACGACCGGCGGCAAACATGCCCGGCGGCAATTCGCCCGGGCGGAATTGCGCGGCCTCCGGCACATAATCGAGGCGGCCGCCGGCCTGGCCGATGAGGTCGCCCGCAGGCGCCCAGCCAGTCGCCATGACGATGCCGTCGCAGTTCACATTGGTGGCGCTCGTGGAAAGGCCGGTGCCGGCGGAATTGACCGGGCAGACGCGGGCGCCCTTGATGCCGACGAGACCGCCGGCGGGGCGGGCTTCGTAGACCCCCTGACCGGCCAGGATCTCGATGCCCGCCGTCTTGACGTCGTGCACCAGCTCGCCTTTGCCGATCGTCTCGCGGAAATCGGCCACTGCCGCGATCTCGACGCCGGCAGCCTTGAGGTCGAGCGCCACGCCGTAGCCATAATCGTTGCCCACCAGGACCAGCGCCCGCTGCATCGGCTTGACGCGGTACAGGTGGACCAGCCGCTGGGCGGCGGTGCCGAGCATGACACCGGGCAGATCATTGTGCCGGAAGACGGCCGGCTGCTCATAGGCACCGGTGGCGACGACGACCGCTGTCGCCCGCATCTTGGTCAGGCCGCCGGGACCGATGAACGCCAGCCAGTTTTCGCTGTAGCAGCCGCGTACCGAGGTGTTCAGGCGAACCTCGACGTTTTCGAGCTTCTCGAGCTCGTCGCGCATGGAATTGACCGTCGCTGCTGACTCGGGCGCCGTGGCACCGGCGTAGCACAGACTGCCGCCCAGGCACCGGGTATCCTCGACCAGCACGACGCGGCCGCCGGCGCGGCCGGCTGCCAGGGCGGCCGCCATGCCGGAGGGGCCGCCACCGACGATCAACACGTCGCAGGCATCATAACCCTTCGGGGAGGGTTTCCATTCGGCCGCCGGATTCACTTTGCCGAGGCCGGCGATGCCGCGGATCATGCGCTCCCAGTTCGGGAACATCCAGCTCGGCGTGTGGAACGCCTTGTAGTAGAAGCCGACCGGCAGAAACCCCGACATGCGGTCGTTCAAGCCGGCCAGGTCATGGCGCAAACTGCCGACGGTGTTGACGGCGGTCAACTCCATGCCGTCTTCAACCAGTGTGGTGTCGCCGCGGATATTCGGGGTCTCGCCGTCTTCGAGCATCACGTTGGCGTCGTGGCCGCACATGCTGTAGACACCCCGCGGCCGGTGGTACTTGAAGCTGCGCCCGAGCAGTCGCACGCCATTGCCCCACAGCGCGCTGCTGACCGTGTCGCCGGCGTAGGCGCGATGGCAACGGCCCTCGAAGGAAAAACACAACCGCTGATCGCGGTCGATCCACTCGTCGCCCGCGGCCGGCAGTCGTTCGATGAAAATAGGGTCAGTCATTGTACAGGTAAGTGCGGCAGATTTCGTCTGTCCCGGTATCGCGTTCGGCAATGAACCACACCCCGCTCGGCGCGTGGTACCACCACTCCTTGTGCAGGCCGGGGGCACCGTCGCGCTCGAAAACGTAGGCGGCCCATTGCTCATCCGTCGCCTGGTCCGGGCACGGCATCTCGGTGAGGTCACCACCGTAGACGAACTCCTGCAACGGTCGCGGGCCGTTGACCGGGCATGTCATGATTTTCATCGATCGGTCCTCGCTGCTAATGTCCGACGGAGGCGGCACCTTTCTCGCCGACCAGTTCAAACTCCTTGAAGCGCGACAGGCGGAACGGCTCGATCAGCGGATGCGGCTTGTTTTCGGCGACCGTGTACGACATCGTCTTGCCGCACACCGGTGTCGCCTTGAATCCCCAGGTGCCCCAGCCGGCGTCGAGGTAGAACCCCTCGACCGGGCTCAGCCCCATGATCGGCGAAAAATCGGGGGTCACGTCCGACAGCCCGGCCCACTGGCGCATGATCTTGACGTCCCCGAGGAACGGGAACAGGTCGAGCAGATGACCGCTGAGCCCCTCGACGAAATCCAGCGTCGAGCGCGTCGAGTGGATCGGGTACGGATCGAGCGAGGCGCCCGTCACCAGCTCGCCGCGCGACGACTGACTGACGTACAGGTGCAGGCTGGCCGAGACAATGATCGTGTCGAGCCAGGGCTTCAGCGGCTCGCTGACGCAGGCCTGCAGCGGCTGGATCACCAGCGGCGTCTTGATGCCGACCATCTCCAGGAGCGGCGGCGTGTAACCGGCCACGGCACAGACCACCTTGCTGGTCTCGACGGTGCCACGGTTCGTCTGGACACCGGTCACCTTGTCGCCCTCCACCAAGATGCCGGTCACCTCGGTCTGCTGATGGATCTCGACACCGCGCTGGTCGGCGCCACGGCCGTAGCCCCAGGCGACGGCGTCGTGCCGGGCAATCGCGCCGGGCGGATGAAACAGCGCCCCCATCACCGGCGCGTGACCGCCGCAGGACAGGTCGATGTGCGGGCACTTCTCCTTGATGAACGCCGTGTCGACCAGCTCGCTGTCGACGCCGAGGTGCTTGTTGACCTCGGCACGCCAGCGCATGGTGCGCAGGGAGGCGTCGCTGTGGGCCAGGGTGAAATGGCCGCGCTGCGAATAAAAAAGGTTCAGATCGAAATCAGCCGACAGATCCTGAAACAGCCGGACGCTCTCGTCGTAAAAGGCGACGCCTTCCGGAGTCAGGTAGTTGGCGCGGACGATCGCGGTGTTCCGGCCGGTGCCGCCGCCGCCGATGTAGGCGCGCTCGAGGACCGCGACATTTGTAATGCCATGGTCGCGCGCCAGGTAGTACGCCGTCGCCAGACCATGGCCGCCGGCACCGATGATGACCACGTCATACGACTTCTTGAGCTGCTCCGGCGAACGGAACATCCGGGGCTCGTTGTATTTTTTGCTGAGCCCGAAGCGGAGAAGGCGATGGGGCATGGGACGACGTCTGGGTGAAAATTAGGTTACCACCACATAGGCATAAAGGGCATTGAAATAGTGCGCTTTGTGAAAGTTTCAACCCCCCGGCACAAATTGAATGATTTCCAGGGAATCCCCATCGCTCAGCAGCGTGTCGACGTAGCTGTCCTTGTCAACGATCGCCTCGTTGAGCTCGATGACGACACGCTTCTCGTTGAGGCTCAATTCGGTGAGCAACTGGTGCACCGAAAGCGGTTGCTCGAAGGTGCGGGATTCGCCGTTGACAGTCAGGTTCATTGGGGGGCTCCGGGTGGAAGGTCGAGGAGTAATTCGAGAATCTTGCCGGCCTGCATGTGGGCCGCAATGCCTACCTTCGGCGCCATCAGGCCACAGCCGGGCTGCGCCGCGCTGACGCCGTCGCCGATCAGGTGGAAGTTCCGCATCGGCTCACGGCAGACCAGCTTGTCGGCGTCCGCATGACCGGCAATCCCGGACACCGCCACGACCGGTTTGCGCAGCTCGGCCAGGCAGGTTTCGACAAAGACGCTCTTCGATTCCGGGTTGTCGAAGCACTCCGCCAGCACATCCGCGGCAGCGAAGTGTGCGGCAATGTTGCCGGCGTCGATGCGTTCGGCGACCGTGGTCACGTCGAGGTAGGGGTTGATGCGCTCGAGGTTGGCCTTCATGGCATCGACCTTGAGCATGCCGATCTGTTCGCAGAAGTACTGCTGTCGATTGAGATTGCTCGGCTCGACGACATCGAAATCGGCGATAATCAGCCGGCCGACCGACAACCGCGCCAGGGCGATCGCCAGGGCCGACCCCAGGCCGCCGGCCCCGGCAATCCCGACGGTGCGGTCGCAGACCGCCTCGTAAACCGCCGGGGAGTGGCGCGACACGATGAGCTGCCGCATCTCCGCGGCGCTCGGCATTTCGCCGCGGCGGATGAAGCACACCCGGTCGCCGCGGGTTACCGGACGGTCGTCGACAACAGGAAAGCCGTTGTACACCGTGATGTCGGCATCCGGCTTGTGCTGTGCCCGCAACGTCGCCAGCGTCATGCCGTCGACCCACGCCACATCTTTTTCATTGACCTTGATCATGACGAGGTAAGATACCCACTCCGGCCGGAACGTAAAATCGTCAACGCTTACCTTCCTGCCAGTGCGCGCTGCGGCATCGGTTGAATTCCGCCGTACCTACGGTCCAGCAATGCCCAGTGATTGTCCGCGTACCACATTACTAGCAACTCGGCCTGATGCTGAATGCCTATGCCGGCGGCAATGACGCCCGCTTTGTATACGGACTGTCCCGCGAAGACCTGCGACGACGACGACCAGCGGCTGACGATACGCGTGCGATTCGTGGCAAGTCGATCGATGTGTATTACGGGCAGGACCTGCGGGAGGCGTGATTTTCGGCGATTTCCCGCAAAGAAGAAAAGGCATATTGAACCGTCGTCTTGTCCGTCTCATGATTCTCATAAAATACTGCAAATGAATAAATTGCTCCTCTCCCCCCCCCCCTGTTTTCTTCTGGATCCA
>JASLZG010000146.1 GCA_030754995.1 Lentisphaeria bacterium | reverse complement strand
GCAATCAAGCAGGATCACAAGGAGTTCATGCAGACGTTCGCGGCCAAGCATGGCGGCCGCAATCGAGGCGATAAACCGGCATCGGCAGAGGATCGCGAAAACATCGACGCCCATCACGAGGCGGTGCGGGCCAAGCACAATCAACTCAACGAATTACTCGTTGCCAGCAGTAAGCGCTACGCCGAACTGGTCGAACAGGAAAACAAAAACCCCGAGGAGTTCCGCGAGATGATGCGGTTGCGCCGTGAACTGATCTCCGACTCGGAACAGGCACAAACCATCCTCGACGATATCCGTGAAACCAACGAGGGATTCCACAAGGACAACCCGGGATTCCGCAAACAACGCGGCCGCGAGGAAAGGGGGCAGGAAGTACGGCGCAATCAAACCCATGTCCATCTGATGAGGGGTATGCATCACGTCATCGATGAAACTCTGGCAGAAGAAAATCCCGAGTATAGAGAGCTGCTCAACAAGCCCGAACCAACCGCAGAAGATCGGCAGGCGATCGCGAAAAAGCGGTTGCAGTTATTGGCCAACAGCAAGGACGGGAAGGCGCTGCAGGCCGGCCTCGAGGTACTGAAGAAGCGGCTCGAGGAAAAGGGTGTCGATGTCGAACAGCTCATGAAAAGCAAGCGGCAGCCCCAACGCCAACGCCAACGGCGTGACCGCGACGGCGAGGATCGGAATCGGGACGAGCTCTGAAATCGGTACCGGAGCAGGCATGGTTCAATCGGCAGTGGAAGAGACGATTGATGTCGAACCGATGATTCGCCGCTATCTCGATGGTGACGAAGCCGCATTCGACGAACTGGTCGGGCATACCAAGCGCGGCGCTTATGCACTGGCCTATCGCTGGACACGGAATCAGGAGAACGCCTTCGACATCGTGCAGGAAGCTTACATCAAGCTGTTCAAGTTCCTGCCGAAATGGGACTATACATGCCGGGTGCAGACCTGGTTGTACCGGGTTGTCACCAACATCTGCATTGACAAGCACCGGCGCCAGCGGCTGCAGCTCGTGCCGCTGGACGAAGCACGGGAAACCAATGAGTTTGCGAACAACGAAAATGACAATCCGCGGCAGGCGCTGCAGGCACGCGAATGGCGGACATTGCTGGAAGCAGGTATTCGCGAACTGCCGCGGCGCATGCAGGAAGCTGTACGGTTGAGATACGCCGGCGGCATGACAATCAAGGAGATTGCCGAAGTCCAGAAATCGTCGATCGGCACGATCAAGGCGACCCTGCATCAGGCAACACGAAAACTACAGTCAAGACTGGGCAACCTGTGAGGTGAACCATGAAGGAACCGGATACAAATAATAAAGATACCGAGTTCGAGCAGCAAATGACGACATCGATGCGTGTCGACAACGAGGAGGTTCCGTACCCGGACACCGATGCCTGGCACAACCTCGGTCAGCAGACACGGTCCCGGGCGGCACAGCAGGGCCTGCCGCGGCAGCGGATTCTGCGGGCGCTGATGTGGCCGGCCGCGGCCGCCGTGCTGGCGATCGTGCTGCGCTTTGGAAGCACCGACATACCACCGGTCGAACAGATAACGGAGAAGCCTTCGGAGCACACGCAGCAGGTCATGATGGCCATCATCGATGACCCGATTGACGACGACAACGGACTGGACACGCAGTTGCAGGCACTCGAAATCCTCGCACTGCAGGCTGAGCTCGACGCCATGGCCATCGACTTCGACGCCGATGATGATACGCCCTACGACGCGGTGCTCAATGCCTACGACATGGAGTCGGTGACCGTGCTGTACGAGTATTTCGACGCACTGTGATTCCGTGTGCCGGTCGTGGCCTGGCCGGCGACCTTCGGCTTGTGAGACAGAATCGCCGGGCAGATTCCGCGGCGCGGTGCCGCGGCGGTCAAAGCGCCAATCATGCTGCTTGCGTATTACTTGCCGGAAATGGCGCCGTGGTGACGGAACACACGGGTGACGGCGAATTCGCCGAGGCGATGCCCGACCATGTTCTCGGTCACGAAGACCTGCTGGAAGCCGCGGCCGTTGTGGACGCTGAACGTCAGACCCACCATCTCCGGCATGATCATCGAGCGCCGCGACCAGGTCTTGATCGGACGCTTGTCGCCGCTGCGCGCCTGGCGCAGAACCTTCTTCTCGAGATGATCGTCTACAAACGGACCTTTCTTGATTGAACGTGCCATGTCTATTTCCTCCGCCGTTCGACGATGAATTTCCCAGAGTGCTTTTTCTTGCGGCGGGTGCGGTACCCCTTGGCTAACTGCCCCCACGGCGACATCGGATGACCACCGCCGCTGGAACGACCTTCGCCACCGCCCATCGGATGGTCGACGGGGTTCATGGAGACACCGCGATTGTGAGGCCGACGGCCAAGCCAACGGCTTTTACCGGCCTTGCCGAGCTTCGTCTTCATATGTTCGAGATTGCCGACCTGGCCGACTGTCGCCAGGCACTTGACGTGGATCATGCGGATCTCACCGCTGGGCAGGCGCACCTGCGTGTACTTGCCTTCCTTGGCGCGAACTATGCCGCTCATGCCGGCGGACCGCACCAGGGCCGCACCCTTGCCGGGCACCATCTCGATATTGTGGATGGCCAAGCCGTCCGGGATGTGTTCCAGTGCCATGGCGTTGCCCGGCTTGAACTCGGCTTTCGGCCCGCTCATGACCGTCATCCCTTTCTCCAACCCGGTCGGGCATAGGATGTAGCGCTTTTCACCGTCAGCGTAATGCAGCAACGCGATGCGGGCGGTGCGATTGGGATCGTACTCGATCTCCGCCACTTTGGCAGGCACACCATGCTTATCGCGCTTGAAGTCGACCTGGCGGTAGGCACGCTTGTGACCGCCACCGCGGAATCGCGAGGTCACACGACCCTTGTTGTTGCGGCCGCCCGTGCTCCTGGCGCCACGCGTCAACTTGCGTTCCGGTGCGCCGCGCGTCAGTTCGGCGAATTCGGAAACCGCCATGTGCCGGCGTGATTTCGTTGTCGGATTGTATGTTTTCATCAGTGCGTCCCTTTTGTCTCGCCAGCAGGAATTCCGCCGATCAGGTGAAGACTGTAATAGGTTCCTGGCCGTCTTTCAAGGTAACGATGGCGCGCTTCCAATCGGCGCGCTTGCCGACACCGTAGCGGTTTCTCTTGGTCTTGCCGCGGCGGTTCATCACGTTGACAGCCTTGACCTTGCGTTCGAAAAGGTATTCAACGGCCCGCTTGATGTCCATCTTGTTGGCCGCCGGATCAACGACGAATGAGTATTGATTGTGCTCGAGAAGAGTGTGACTCTTTTCGGTCAGAGCGATCGTCTTGATGATTTGATATGGGTTGTCCATCTTGATTGCCTCGGTTCCCTGTAAATGACCGGCCCGCAGCCGGGCCTCAACTGATGCGTGCCCCAAGCGTCGTGAAAGCATCCTTGGAAATGACCACGCGATCGTAATGCAGCAGGTCGTAGACCGTGACAGCGCCGGGCCGGACGATCAGTACGGCAGGCAGATTGCGGGCCCCCATGAACAGATTGTAGTTTTCGTCATCGACGATCACCAGGGCATGTTCGCCAGCCCCGATGCCGCGCAGCCAGGCCAGTACCTTTTTCGTGCGCGGCTCGTCGATCGGGGCGTCTTCAACGACAATAACGGCTTCTTCATCCAGCCGGCCAGCCAGCACACGGCGCAGCGCCAGATGCTTGACCTTGCGATTGACCGTCTTGGCATAGCTCCGGGACACCGGCCCGAAGGCAATACCGCCGCCACGCCAGATCGGGCTGCTGCTGCGGCCGGAACGGGCCCGGCCAGTGCCTTTCTGCCGCCACGGCTTGGCGGTGCTGGCCTCCACCTGGCCACGTGTCTTGGTACAGGCAGTACCGGCGCGACCGGCAGCCTGATAAGCAACCACGACATCATGCACGGCCTGCGCGCCCTTCTCGCGCTCCAGCCACGCATCGTCGACTTCGAAATCGCCGACCGACGAGCCGGAACCATCGATAACAGACAGGGTCGCCATCTGGCAGCCTCCAGTTTCCTGATCACCGCGGCAATCATTTACCGCAGTTCAAAAGTTATTTCTTCTTTGCTTTACGGACCATGACGAAGCGGCCGTTTGCACCGGGCACCGCGCCTTTGATCAGCAGCAGGTTATTTTCTTGCCGCACCTGGACGATACGGAGATTCTGCGACGTGCGTTGGACGTTGCCCATCTGGCCAGGCATCTTGCGGCCCTTGTAAATCTTGCCGGGGTTGACGCACATGCCGATTGAACCGCCCCGCCGCGTCCAGCCGCCACCATGGCTGGCACGACCGCCGCCAAACTTGTAACGCCTGACGACACCCTGGAAGCCGCGGCCCTTGGTCACACCGGTGACATCAACAAACTCGTCGGCCTCAAAGATATCCGCTCCCAAAACGTCACCGACACTCTGCTCGGGGTCTTCGGCCAGCCGCAACTCACGGATGCGCTCCGGCACGTGCTCGGAATAACCCGCCGCGGCCACGTGTGTGCGCACCGCCTTGCTGACATTCTTCGGCTTGCGGGTGCCGAAACCGAGCTGTAGCGCGCTGTAACCGTCACGATCCTTCGTGCGTACAGCGGTCACCCGACAGGGTCCCACCTGCACGACGGTGACCGGGATCATCAACCCCTGCTCGTCGTAAATGTGGGTCATGCCGATTTTCTTTCCTATCAGACCTTTCATGATCAGCGGTTCCTCAGCTTCAGATCTTGATCTTGATGTCAACGCCCGCAGGCAGATTAAGCCGCTTGAGATCATCCACCGTCTTCGCTGTCGGCTCGACAATGTCGAGCAGGCGCTTGTGCGTGCGGATCTCAAACTGCTCCATCGACTTCTTGTCGACGAACGGCGAACGGTTGACGGTGTAGCGCTCAATGCGCGTCGGCAGCGGAATCGGACCGGCAACCTGGGCGCCTGAACGCTTGGCAGTACTGACGATTTCAGCCGTGGATGTGTCCAGGACACGATGGTCGTAAGCCTGTAGTCGAATGCGAATCCTCTGGTCCATTTCAGCGTTTCTCCAGCATTTGTTTCTGTATCGCTTCCGGTACGGAATCGAAATGTGACGGTTCCATCGACGGCACCGCGCGGCCTTTGGTCAGCGAACGCAACGTCGTGGTGTAGCCGAACAATTCAGCAAGCGGTACGTGCACCAGAATTTTCGCACTGTCCGACTGCGCATCCACTTCGACAACCGTACCACGGCGGCTGCTCAAGTCTCCGATGACGTCGCCCATGTGTTCTTCCGGCGTCACGATCTCCAGTGCCATAATCGGCTCGAGCAACCGCAGCTTGGCTTTATGTGCCGCCTCTTTGAAGGCCATGGATCCGACAATTTTGAACGCCACTTCCGACGAATCGACGGGATGCGAAGAGCCATCGACAATGTCTACATGCAGGTCGGTAACGGGAAAACCGCAGAGCAGTCCGGTCGTTGCCGCTTCCTGGATACCTTTCTCCACCGGCCTGATGAATTCCTTCGGGATGTTGCCGCCAGTCACCTTGCTCTCGATCGTCAGGCCATGGCCGCGCGGGCGTGGCTCAATGTGCAGCACGACGTGGCCATATTGGCCTCGGCCGCCCGTCTGCTTGATGAACTTGGTGTCGGCGTCGGCCTGGCTGACAATGGTCTCGCGATAGGCAACCTCTGGCGCGCCGACAGTCGCGCCCACTTTGAATTCGCGGACCAGACGGTCGCTGATCACTTCCAGATGCAACTCGCCCATACCGGAAATGATAGTCTGACCAGTCTCTTCGTCGGTACGCAGGCGGAAGGTCGGATCCTCTTCCGACAGGCGATGCAGAGCATCGAACAGCTTGTCGCGGTCGGCCGTTGTCTTCGGTTCGATAGCCATCGAAATGACGGGCTCCGGAAATGACATGGCCTCCAGCACGATGGGGTCATCGACGACGCACAGCGTGTCACCCGTAGTGACGTGCTTGAGCCCGACTGCGGCAGCGATGTCGCCGCTATAGATGCTCTCGCGCTCTTCGCTGCTGTTCGCATGCATCTGCAGGAGCCGGCCGATGCGCTCGCGCTTGCCGGTACGCGGGTTGAGAATCTGCATGCCCTTTTCGAGCACGCCGGAGTACACCCGGAAAAAGATCAGCTTGCCGACGTAGGGATCCGACATCACCTTGAAAGCCAGCGCTGCGAGCGGCTGATAGTCGCCAGTGTGGCGCTCCATGGCCTCCTCGGTCTTCGGGTGGACACCATCGATGCGCCATATATCGACGGGTGACGGCAGGTAATCGATGATGGCGTCGAGCAACATCTGGACGCCCTTGTTCTTGTACGCGGTGCCACAAAGCACGGGGATAATGTCGCCGGCCAGAACACAGCGGCGGATGGCAGCGCGCAGCGCATCGGGGTCGGGCTTTTCGTCCATCAGGAACTTCTCCATGATGGCTTCGTCCGACTCGGCGATGCGTTCAATGACCGCACCGTAGGCAGCGGCAGCTTCAGCGGCCATCCCTTCGGGAATCGGCTTGGAGACAACTTCGATGCCCATCTCCCCTTCGAAATAGTACGCTTTGCCGGCGAGCACGTCGATGACGCCTTCAAAGTCCTCTTCGTTGCCGATCGGCAACTGCAGCGGTACAGGAGTCGCGCCGAGACGGTCGTGGATTTCCTGTGTGACTCTCTCGAAGTCAGCGCCGATACGGTCCATCTTGTTGATGAACGCAATGACCGGAACGTTGTATTTCTTCGCCTGACGCCAGACCGTTTCCGTCTGCGGCTGGACACCGCCGACGGCGCAAAAGACGGCGACAGCACCGTCGAGCACACGCAGCGACCTCTCGACTTCGGCGGTGAAGTCGACATGGCCGGGAGTGTCGATAATGTTGATCCGATGATCGTTCCAGAAAGCGGTGGTGGCAGCGCTGGTGATCGTGATGCCACGCTCCCGTTCCTGTACCATCCAGTCCATTGCGGCAGTACCGTCATGCACCTCGCCGACCTTGTAGTTGACGCCGGTGTAATACAGGACCCGCTCGGTGGTGGTCGTCTTGCCCGCGTCGATATGTGCCATGATGCCGATATTACGTGTATTACGTAAAGACACTTGGCGACCGGGAGCTTCCCGGAATTCGTGATCGATTGCGATTGTCATGTTGATTGTCTTGCTCACGTGACCTGTTCCTTCGTCCCGTCGGGAACAGCTCGGACTCAACGCCCGGCTGCCAACCCTCAGAAATAAAAAGCGCCCGTACCATTCACCAGGTGAACGCGGTACGGGATCGCTCGAAACTGATTTGTTTTGTTGTGTTGCCTACCAGCGGTAATGGGCAAAGGCCTTATTGGCCGCCGCCATTCGGTGCGTGTCGTCTTTTTTCTTGACGGCAGCACCAGTATTGTTGAATGCGTCGAGCAGCTCGGAAGCCAGCGCGTCGCGCATCGGCTTGCCCTTGCGGCCACGAGCGAAGGTCACGATCCAGCGCAGCGCAATCGCCGTCGACCGCTGCGGCGCGACTTCGATCGGCACCTGATAGTTGGCGCCGCCGACCCGTCGGCTCTTGACCTCCAGCGACGGCTTGACGTTCTCCAATCCCTGCAGGAAGGCCTCCAGGGCGTCGTCGGTCTGGACCTTCTCACTCATGATGTCGAAGGCGCCGTAGACGATCGACTGAGCCGTCGACTTTTTGCCGCGCTGCATGACGACGTTGATCAACGCCGCCACCAACTCGCTGTTGTACTTGACATCCGGCGTCAGCTGCCGCCGTTCTGCTCGTCTCCGTCGCATATTGACCTCGTTCCGACCGCAGCCGTGGCTGCGCTGTGTGGTTGATTACGTCTGGCGTTTGCCGCCGTATTTCGAGCGGCTGCGGCGACGGTCGTCGACGCCGAGACTGTCGAGGGCGCCGCGCACGATGTGATAACGCACGCCGGGCAGATCAGGAACACGACCACCACGTACGAGAACGATCGAGTGCTCCTGCAGATTGTGACCTTCACCGCCAATATAGGCCGTGACTTCCTGGCCGTTGCTGAGGCGGACGCGGGCGACTTTTCGCAGCGCCGAGTTTGGCTTCTTCGGCGTCCGGGTCGTGACCTGCAGGCAGACGCCGCGACGTTGCGGGCAGCGTGTCAGCGAAGGCGACCTGCTCTTGTCCTTCGGTGTCCGTCGCGGCTTGCGAACCAATTGATTGATTGTCGGCATAAGTCCTCTAAAGACAGTGTATAAAGACAGGTTGATCTAGCGAAAAAAGAACTTAAAAGATAGCGTGCTTTTCGGCGGTGTCAAAACAGCATCCACAAAAAGATTGACCGGTTTCCCGGAACAACCAAAACAGGCACCCCGCCACAACGGCGGGGTGCCTGCTGAATCAAACGACCAGGCCGCAGATCAGCTGTCGAGCCCGAGAAGGCCGATGGCTTCCTCCATCTTCTCGCTGGCACCACGGCTCTCCTCCTCCGGCGGCTTTTCCTCAAACGGCGAAGGCACCGCGGTGCTTTCGTCGCGCAATTCTTCCGGCTCCGGAATAATCTCGCGGCCAAGCTTCTTCAGCTTGATATTGAGGCGCTTGTGATAACCGGTACCCGCCGGGATCAAGTGTCCCATGATGACATTTTCCTTGAAACCGCGGAGCGGATCTTCCTTGCCGAGCGTCGCTGCGTCCGTGAGGATACGCGTGGTGTCCTGAAACGACGCGGCCGAGATGAAGCTGTCCGTTTCCAGCGAGGCCTTGGTGATGCCCAGCAGAATCGGCTGCGCCTCGGCCGGACGACCACCCTCGCCAAGAACCCGGGTGTTCTCTTCGAGGAAGGTGGACTTCTCGATCTGCTCGCCATACAGGAACTCGGTGTCGCCAGGATCGGTGATGCGTACTTTCTGCAGCATCTGCCGGACAATCACCTCAATGTGTTTGTCGTTGATTTCGACCCCCTGCAGACGGTAGACTTCCTGAATCTCGTTGACCAGGTACTCCTGTAGATCCTGCGGGCCGCATACTTCAAGAATCTCCTGTGGCACCACCGAACCTTCCGTCAGCGCCTGTCCTTTCTTGACGAATTCATCGTCGAACACAACGACCTGCTTCGCCGCTGGAATGCTGTGTTCCTCTTCACTGTTGTTCTCCGGGTCCCGGATGATCAGCAAGCGCTTGCCCTTGCTGACTTTGCCGAGCTCGACATCACCGTCGATCCTGGCAATCTCAGCTGCTTCCTTCGGGCGGCGCGCCTCGAACAGTTCAGCAACGCGCGGCAGACCACCGGTGATGTCCTTGGTGCGGGCACTCTGACGCGGTGTCCGGGCCAGTACCAGACCACCATCCACACTTTGGCCGTTCTCCACCATGATGAAGGCACCAGTCGGGATGCTGTAATGAGCCAGCATGTTCTCATCACCGTCAATGATGAGGATCTGCGGCATCAAGTCGTCGCGATGCTCGAGCACGGTGATCTCGGTGTTGCCACGCTCGTTGCTCTGCTCCTTCATCGTGATGCCTTCGACCAGGTCAACGAATTTAATGCGGCCGGCATGCTCGGTGATGATTGGCACATTGTACGGATCCCATACAACGAAGACTTCGCCCTTCTTCACCTTGTCGCCGTCCCTCTTCGAAATCTGCGCCCCCGGAATGAGCTGCTGCGTCTCCTGCTCGAAGCCGTCGGCATCGATGATCGCCACCTTCGCCGACTTGTTGAGCACGACCAGATGTCCCTGCTCCGAGATCACAGTACGCGCATCGATGAGCTTGACGAAACCATCGACACGCGCTTCGATCTGCGGCCGCTTCAGAACCGTCGCAGCGGTACCGCCGTAGTGGAATGTCCGCATGGTCAACTGCGTACCGGGTTCACCGATCGACTGGGCCGCCACGATACCGATGGAATCACCTTCGGTAATCGAACCATCCGTCGCCAGGTTGCGCCCGTAGCACTTGCCGCAGATACCACTCTCGCTCAGACAGGTGAGCACGGAACGGATCCGGACGCGGTCGATGCCGACATCGATGACACGCTCGGCAAGGTCCTTGGTGATCTCTTCGCCGGCAGCGACAATCAACGAGCCGTCCTCGGCCAGCGGATCGCGCAAATCGTCGGCGCTGTAGCGCCCGACCAGACGGTCAATCAGCGGCAGCATGTCGTCGTCACCCTCACGGATAGCGCTGACGTAGATGCCCTGAGTCGTCTCGCAGTCCTGCTCGACACAAATGACGTCCTGGGCAACATCAACGAGCTTGCGGGTCATGTACCCGGAGTCTGCCGTCTTCAGCGCCGTGTCCGCCAGCCCCTTGCGGGCACCGTGCGAACTGATGAAGAATTCGAGTACGGTCAGCCCTTCGCGGAAGTTCGAGATAATCGGACGTTCGATGATCTCACCGGACGGCTTCGCCATCAGGCCGCGCATACCGGCGAGCTGGCGGATCTGGTCCTTACTGCCACGGGCACCAGCGTCGAGCATGGCCCAGACGGGATTGATCTCGCGCTTGTCCTCGTTGCGCTCGAGCGTACGAAAGAGTACCGAAGCGACTTGGTTGTTCGCCTGTGTCCACACGTCGATGCACTTGTTGTAACGCTCACGATCGGTGATTACGCCGCTGCGGTACTGGCCGCGGACTTTCTCGATTTCTTCTTCGGCATGCTCGACGATCGGCGCTTTGTCGTCCGGGATGATCATGTCGACAATACCGATCGAGAAGCCGGCCTGAGTAGCATACTCGAAGCCCAGCTCCTTGAGGTTATCGAGGACGTCCACGGTGCGTTCGCGACCCAGCGCAGCATAGCCGTCGCTGACAAGCTCGCCCAGAGCCTTCTTGTTGGCAACGTCGTTGAAGAAGCCCATTTCGTCGGGCCAGATATTGTTAAAGATACAGCGGCCGGCCGTGGTCTTGATGAAACGTGCGTCCATGTCGCCCCACGGCGCGTCATTACCGAAATCAGGGTTGCGCATGAGCACGATTTCATGGATTTCAATGGCTTTCGCGGCATAGGCGACTTCCACTTCAGTGCCGTCGTTGAACGCCTTCGGCTCAGCAGCACGGTCCATGCTGCCGGGACGGGCATAGGTCAGGTAATAGGCGCCCAGCGTGATGTCCTGCGACGGCGTCGCAATAGGCTTGCCGCTGGACGGGTAGAAGATGTTGTTGGGTGCCAGCATGAGCAACTTGGATTCCAACTGCGCTTCGTTCGACAGCGGTATATGCACCGCCATCTGGTCACCATCGAAGTCGGCATTGTAGGCAGCGCAAACCAGTGGGTGGATACGGATGGCGTTACCCTCGATCAGCACCGGATCAAACGCTTGAATACTCAGACGATGCAGGGTCGGAGCACGATTGAGCAAGACCGGGTGTCCCTTGGTCACGTCCTCGAGGATGTCCCACACCACCGGGTCCTGGCGCTCGATCATCTTCTTGGCACTGCGCACAGTGTAGACGAAACCGAATTCCTTGAGCCGGCGGATGATGAACGGCTCGAACAAAGTAAGCGCCATCTTCTTCGGCAGCCCGCACTGATGCAGACGCAGTTCCGGACCGACAACAATCACCGAGCGGCCCGAATAGTCGACGCGCTTGCCCAGCAGATTCTGGCGGAATCGGCCCTGCTTCCCCTTGAGCATGTCGCTG
>JASLZG010000145.1 GCA_030754995.1 Lentisphaeria bacterium | reverse complement strand
CTTATACAGCAATTCAAGCACGAAGTTCTTTGTCGTCGGCACAGCCAAATCTGCCGGGTGGAGTACCTATAGCGACGCGCGGCTGAAGGAGAACATCGAGACAGTGTCGAACGCGCTTGACAAGGTCACGCGTCTGCGCGGGGTGAACTATGAATGGCGCGCGGATGCCGAGAACAGAGTCGGCCCGATGACCACCGGCCGGCACCTCGGCCTGATCGCACAGGAAGTGGAAACGGTCGTCCCGGAGGTTGTGGACACCGGCGACGATGGCTACAAGAGCATTAATTACGACAATCTGACCGGGCTGCTCGTCGAAGCAATCAAGGATCAGCAGGAAATGATCAAGGCGCAGGCAGCGCGGATCAGGGCGTTGGAAACCAAGTAGTCGCTGTCAGTAAGCGGAAAGAGAAGGAATTGGCGGAGCAACAGAAGGCATCTGGACGCTCCGAAAAGCTCAAGGCCTCCGGTCTCGGCGGCGTGCTGTGAAACGATGATCGACCAGGCTGTTGTGGAGACGTTTCACCGCGGCGGCGATGTCGTCGCAGCACATGCGACCCGATTGAGCCTTTCGCCGCCGATTTGAATGATACGCGTTGCGAAATCCGCAAATCAGATGTAGTGGTTGGCAATTCGCCGGCATGATATTTCCATAGGTTTCACCATACCTCTGTACCTGGCGGCTCCGTCGACAACAGGCCGGCAATCACCGTCTGGCAACCCTGTCTCTCGCACCGCAAAGCTCCCCGATCAGTCCGTGATCGAGCGCGCCGCCAGCGCGCCGCCCGACGCTCATGGCGCCGCTCCAGTTCGTCGGCGCATCGAGCGCGCCGCCCAAGGTCTTGCCGGCGTCATTCGAGATGCGGTACTTCTTGACCTCTCTCGGTGGCTTTGGATAATGGGCGGCAACAGCACCCGTTCGCGACACCGACAGCGCGGACGTATTCTGATAGCTGTTGGTAGTGAGCTGGGTTGCCGTGCCGACAGTGATTTTGAGTATCTCGATTTCTTCCACCGGGGTTGCTGCGTCCGATGCTTGCGGGACGGCTGGGGCGGTAGTCTTGGCGCAACCCGACAAACAGGCCGCCAGGCACAACATGATACCCGTTGCCCAAAGTTGATAATGTCGCATTCAGACACCTTTTCAGCTGCGATGTTCAGAGAAGGGAGGAAGGGTATACGACCAACGCACTGTTACAGTGCGCCTGCCTGATACGCAAACGTGCGCGATGTTCGTAAAACCGCTGTTTCAACGCTTTATTTCTTGCATCCCGAAATTGAACTGCCCCAAATCAGTCTGCCCTCCCGACCATGAAATGCACATTGACTGTAGCCGTTGTCTTGCTTCTGTCCGGCCTGCAACTGGGCAGCGCTGACCAACCGCCCGCCATTGTCATTGACCGCCAGCTCGGTCAGATTCGACTCACGGCCACCGTCGCCCGCCAGGGGATCTACCCGGAGCTGCGCGGGGCAATTGAATACCTCGCCTGCGGTCCCGATGGCAAGACCTATGAAGCACTGTTTATCTGCCCGGCGAAACCAGCAGCCCTGTACCAGTCTCTCATCGGGTCCGGGTGGCAAACCGGTACCCCCGCCGGCACGGACCAGGGCATGTACCGCCCGCCCACCGGCGAACGACTGCGGATTTCAGTCACCTGGCGCGAAGACGAGATCGCGAAACGGGTGCCGGTGGAATCACTGATCCTGGACCGCGAAACCGACGCGCCAATGCCACCGGTTGAATGGGTGTTTACCGGCTCCCGCGTGACGCTGGATCCAGCAACAGGCCGGGAGGTCCTGCAGGCTTCGCTGACGAACAATCTCATCGCGCTCCATCACCGGGATCCCAGCGTCCTGATTCAGAATCCGCTGCAACAAGGTGGCGAACCGTTGCGCTACAAGCCCGACCTCGCGCGTCTGCCGCCTGCCGGGACGCCGGTCGGGTTGATTATCGAGGCCGTGATCCCGCCGCCGGCAAAGCGGGCGGTGGACGAGTCACGCCTGCAGGCGATCATTACAGGTCGGGTACAGGGGGTGGGGTTCCGCGCCTTTACCCAGCGGCAAGCGCGCGCGGCCGGCCTGCGCGGGTGGGTGCGCAACCTCACCGACGGCCGTGTCGAGGTCGTGGCAGCAGGCCGCGACCTGGCGCTCGAGCAATTCCGAACAACCCTGCGCAACGGTCCGCGCGGGGCCGTTGTAGAGGATATTCGCGAAGGCAAAATACCGGCCGGGGAGTTGCCCGGTCCGTTCGAGATCCGCGCCACCGCCACGCCGGATTAGTGTCTGTCACTCCCAGCCTGGGTCCACTTTTGTCTCTCGATGCCCGCGGTTCGTCTGACCCTATCGAAAAATTCTCCCCGCACGACGCTATATTCCCCCCAAAAAAACTGGTACCTGTATGGCACTGCCCCAAAGACCACGCCCCGCCACGCTCTGTTTTGCCGCGATCGTCGCCCTGTCGCTCGCCGGCCTGCAACCCGCTTACGGGGTGATCCGGCGCCTGTTCACGCTCGAGGAGGTAATGGCCCTGTCGGAGGTGATAGCCACCGCCGAAATCATCAGCGTCGATGCTGATCCACGGAAGCGCACCGCGGTTGCGCAAATCACCGGGACGATCAAGGGGACCTCGAAGTTCACCCGCATCAACATGAACTTCAGCGTCGGCCAGGAATGGTATCCGGAAGCAATGGTGACGAACCTGAAGATTGGCGATCGGGTCGTGTTCTTTTACGCCGACCAGGGCGGCGGCAAGCTCGGCTGTGTGGCGCATACCAACGGGTTCTGGTTTCAACTGTTCGGGAAACTGACCTCGAAGCCGGACGAGGTGTGGTGGAATTTCACCCATATCGAGATCTGGCTGAACCGTACCTTCGAGGGCACGACACCGGAGCTGGAAACGATCCTTCGCGATGTCCTCGCCGGCAAACGCCGGCCGCCGCCGCCGAACCCCGATAAACGGCCGCTGGCGCGCGCCGACTTTTTCGGCGACAACAGGCGGAAGATGCCGATGACGAAAGTGCCGCTGGCGATCCGGTCGGCCACTGGCGAGCCCTCGACGCAGAAGGTGGACGGGTTTGAAAGCCATACCGACTGGCGCGTCGCCGACTGGGCCGACCCCGCAACCCTCGAAACGCCCGGCACCGCGGCACGTGGACAGGTGATGCAGATCGATTATCGACCGGGCGGCACCCGGCAGAAGGTGGCCGTGACCTGCCAGTTCGACGTCGACTTGTCGGCCGCCCAACGCCTGGTATTCGAGGCCTGCAATCAATCCGACAAGCCGGTGGCCGTCGCCATCGGCTTCAACACGCCGCCGGACTGGCAGTATTTCGAATCGCCGCCGGTAACGCTGCCGCCCGGCACCTGGCGCTACGACTGCACCGTCGATCTCGAGACGGCCACTTTCAAGACCGCGACCGACTCCGAGTTCGCCTCGCCGATCCTTGACCGCGAGCACGTCACGAAATTGATGCTGCTGGTGTATGACACGCCGCCCGAGGGGCGGCTCATCATCGACCGGCTCGTTCCGGATGACGGGAAGATCTTCGTGCGCGCACTGCCGCTGCCGCATGCCGGCGGCCAAGCCCGTGGCGTCGCCTGGGCCGATTTCGACAACGACGATGACCTCGACGCCTTCGTCTGCTCCAGCCAGATGAACCGGCTCTACCGCAATGACGCCGGCGAATTCGTCGATGTCACCGGCGAGGTCGGACTGCGCGGCGGCAGCCGCTGTGCCGGTTGGGCCGACTACGACGGCGACGGCGACCTCGACCTCTTTGTGTCGACGCCGGCACTGTGGACCAATTCAGATGGCACCTTTCGCGACGATTCGGCGCTGCTGCCGACCCTCGCCCGGCGCAACACCGAGGGCGCCGGCTGGATCGACGCCAATGGCGACGGCCGCCCGGATATCCTGATCTCGAACGGTGAGTCCGGCATCGTGCTGTTCCTCAACCAGGGCGGGCCGACCACCTGGTTCACCGACGCCAGCAGCGAGTGGGGCCTCGGCAAAAGCGGCATCGGCGTCGGCAATGGTGACTTCCTCTCGATCGCGGATTTCGACGCCGATGGTTTTCCGGACTTCCTATACAACTACGGCAACGGCGTGCTGGCGCGCAACGCCGGCGGCCGGCTCTTTGAGCCGGCACTGGATGCCGGCGTGCAATACGAGGTCCGCAACAGTCACAAGCTCGGCACCGCTTTTGGGGATTTCGACAACGACGGTGACCTCGATATTTTCGTGCCGCAGCGCCGGCGCTCACGGCTGCTGCAAAACAACAACGACTTCACCTACACCGATATTTTCGACGCCGCCGGCGAACTGACGGCGCTGCCAGGCAACGCCCGCTCGGCAGCGGCGGCAGACTTCAACGGCGACGGCATGCTCGACCTCGTCATCGGCTTTCACGATGCGCCCGCCAGACTGTACCTGAACCTGGGCCACAACACGTTCGCCGACGCCAGCGCCGCTTCGGGTCTCGCCCGGTATGCTGCCGCCGGCGACGTTACCGGCCTGGCACCGGCCGACTGGGATCACGACGGGGACATGGACCTGCTGATCATGGGCGAACGCACCCACGCCGCTGTACTGATCAACGGCGCACCGAAAAATCAGGACCCCCATTCGATGATCAGCATTCGTCTGCCGCGCACGACAGTGCCAGGCACGATTATTCGGTTGTACGGCCCGGACGGTGGAATCCTCGGAATGCGACAGTCCGGGCTGGCGCAGAATTTCAGCTCGCACGCACCGCCCGGGGGCATGTTCGCCGTCCGGCCGGGCAGCTACACGGTGTCGGTCCTGTCGACGGACGGCACCCTCGCCACACATGCCCTTGCCATTGACTCGGCCCGGTCCCATCCGCACGTCATCGTCGGTCATTAGCCTGGGTGTGGAAGCTCTGTGAACTGCGTTTCGTTGGTGCAGCCGCGATCACCCGGGCACCGCCTTACGACGTGACTGCAAGCGGGTACCCCATCGCCTTACGGCAGTTTCAATGCCCACCGGAGCGCCAACATCACCGGCAGATAGGCGAGCAGATAAACCCCGAGCCAGCCACAGTCCCAGTCGATACCGAACGCTTGCAACGGTCGCCAGAACACCGGCGGCCGGCTGGGTGCGGGATACTCGAGGTGCAGCGCCCGCAGCGGGCCGGTTTGAGTTTCAGCCCGCACCCGCCCCGGCGGGCTGCGCTCCCCGAGGACGATCCCCAGCAGCAGTTCCTGTTCGCCGGTGGTGGCGCGAATGGGGAAACGCCCGTCGGCGGTGGTTGGCGACAGGACCTGCCACACAAGTCGCTGCGACGGCAGCGGGCGGGCCAGGAACAACTCCAGGTTCTCGAGGTTCTCAGGCGTCGCCAACGGCACGCCAGGCAGCGGTGCGGACGGCGTCTCTTCTCCGCGCCACTGGTCGTACAGTGTGGTCAGCACCGAGCGGACCGGCGCCGTGGCCTGGGTGCCCGGACAGGCCTCATCCAGTCGCAATGGCGGATCGACCGCAAGCGTCACGGTCACCGGCGGCTCGCCGTCGATGACCGCATAGACATTGACCGTGGCGCCGGGCGGCGGACTTTCGACGGCGGGCGCGACCCGCGCCGGCAGCCACAGAAAGAGCAGCACCAGTGGGCCGAGCAGCAGCGCCAGCGGCAGCAGTGCAGCGAGTGCCAGGCGTACCTGGATGGCGTTCAGCACGGCACCGATGCAGCGCCGACGCGTTGAACCGCGCGGCACCGCAGCGGCTTCACCCCGCAGGTGCCCGGCAACGCCTGCCGCTTGCCGCAGTCGCGCAGAATCCGTGAGCCACGCCTGCAGGCCAATGATCAGCACAGCCAGTCCGGCACCGAGCAGCGCCACCGTGCCCGGCTTGCCAACGGCGCCCACAACCGGCCACAGCAGGCCGTCCAGGAACCGGGACACGGGCAGCCGCAGCCAGGTTGCAGGCAGCAGCCAGGCGGCGGCGAGGAAGAGGCCCCAAGCGGTGAATCCCATCAGGACCAGCCGGCGGCCGCGGCGCTCGCACCGACCAGCGGGCGGCGGTGTCAGGCCGGCCGGAAGTACGATGTCCGTGGCCCATGGCTCCACGACGGCCTCCGTGTCCGCCTCCGACACCCACCCCTCGCACCCGTCGAGTATAACCGTGGCGCCCGGGCGCAAGGTGCGGACTGCGTCGGGCATGACAACCACCGGCAACCCCAGTTCGCGCGCCACGATGGCGCTGTGGGACAACGCCCCGCCGCGCTCGACGACAACCCCTGCGACGCTGGGGAACAGTACCGTCCACGCGGGATCCAGATTGCTGCACACCAGGATACAGCCCGGCTCGACGTCGGCCGTTGCGGCGGTGGCCGCCAGGCAGACTGGACCGCAAGCGGTGCCGGGCGCAATCGGCATCGCTCGCCGGCGCTGCCCAGGCGGGGTCGCGGCCGGCTCCCCGAGATGCCGGACATCTGCCGCCTCGATCACCTCCGGCAGCGGGATGGACGCTTCGGATTTCCGCCGGCATCGGCGCGCGGCGACGACGGCGGCGGGTGCCGCACCGGCGGTGACGGCAGCAGCCAGCTCGGAGTCCTCAAGCAGGAAGACATCGTCGCCGAGCGCCAGGCGGTTCCTGGCTTCGAGCGCCAGGTCCCGCAGCAGATCGAGCCCGAGCACCAGGCAGTGCCTGCCGTCTTCACGCAGGTTCACATACCGCCGTACCAGCGACCAGCACCGATCGAATTCGGCCTGTCCCCGCGCCGACAATGTCGCCCTGGTCCGGGCCGCGGCTGCAGCGGCTTGCGCGCAGCGGCGCTGGTGCCGTGCAAGCGGGCTTTCGGTCACCGCCGCCTGGCGTGCTGCCGCCGCGACCTGCCCGGGAATCTCGCGCCATCGCGGCGCCGCCAGTTCGAGTTCATTCGGGCCGCGGTGCCCGAACTCCGTGAGCCACTGCTCGATCGAGAGTCGGCCGCATCCGACTTCGTGCAGCTCGATACCGGCGCGAACGGTCAGGCTCGGGGCGACGCCGGTCGCCAACGTCTGCAACAGCGCCTGGGTGTCCTCCTGCCAGCAGTATTCGCCGAGAATCTCGGCAAGATCGTCCATGGCCAGCTTCAGCAGCAGCGTCGCGACCATTGACTGCGGCGCCAGGCCATTGAGAATCCGATCGCTGCGCTGCTGCCACAACTCGCACCATTCCGCCGCGGACAGACGGGGGAGATCGCGCCCCTTCTCGGCGCCGCACCAGGCGGAAAACTCAGGAAAGACCGTGTCCGCGAGGCCGCTGTCGTGGAGGTCGAGGCGGGCGCGAAGGTTTGCATTCACTCGTGCGAACCGGCGCGCCGTGCAGAACCTGGCAACAAAGGAGCCGGCCGGCAGCGCCGGTGGTGCGTTGACCGTCTCCGGTTCAATCCGGGCGCGGGCGACGTCATAGCGAAACGGCAGCCCAGCAAAGAACATCTCGGGCAGTCGGGCCAGGTCGGCGTAGGGCCGGCCGGCAATGAGGTCGATAAACCCGTCGCGGCAGCTCGCCGCCGGGGCGAAGCCGATGCTGCGATACATCAGCCCTAATCCTTCGTCGCCGCTCAGCAACCGCCGGAATACACTCCACGTCAGCGGCGTCGGATGCGGCAGGGTTTCGGCCAGGTTGTGC
Source organism: Lentisphaeria bacterium (assembly GCA_030754995.1). Taxonomy (GTDB): domain Bacteria; phylum Verrucomicrobiota; class Lentisphaeria; order JABSQK01; family CAJWLW01; genus CAJWLW01. The sequence continues at coordinate 4,019 of JASLZG010000145.1, read as the reverse complement.
AGCACCCACGGGCCATGCCCGGCGTCCATCCGTTGCTGCAGGGATTGCCGAATCACATCCAGGTCGGCGGGGTCGCCGGCGACCGTGGTGACGGGGCGGGACTGCAGAAGGAAGAATCGACCTTCGGCAAATCCCCACTCGATGTCCTGGTCGCAGCCGAAGCATTCGATCGTTCGCCGGCCCAACTCCCACAGCGCCCGCAGTGCATCTTCGTCGAGACAGGCGGTACGGCGCCGGTCCTCGGGCAGCGGCACGGCCTCCGAAGCATCCGGCGGTTGCCAGATTTCCTGGTCGGCGATGCGTGTCCGGCGCACGGAACCGCTGGCGCCGTCGAGCTGCCACTGATCCGGCTGTACGGCGCCGGAGACCAGCGGATTGCCGAGTCCCCACACTGCCTCCACGAGCATTTCGTCCGCCGCGCCGGATTGCGGATTGCGCGTAAACAGCACGCCGGAAACTTCCGTCGGAACGAGTTCCTGCACAATGACCGCCATCTCGATGGCGCCGGCGTCGAGGTGCTGCGCCGCGGCGTAGGCTGCGGTTCGTTCCGACTGCACGCTGGCCCGGCATTTCGCGACGGCGTCAAGAAGCCCCTCCTCCCCGCGGACGCCGATCTGCGAGACGAACTGTCCGGCCAGTGAAGCGGTCGGCTGGTCTTCCAGCGTCGCCGACGAGCGCACAGCCACCGTCGGGCGGCCGATGGCAGCGTAAGCATCGCCGATGCCGGCGGCCAACTCGCTGCCAATGCCGGCGTCGGCATGGCGCAGAGCAGCGGTCGTCACGACAAAACCATCCGGCACCGGCAGTCCGGCCGCGATCATCCGCGCCAGGTTTACTGCCTTGCCGCCTGTGAGCGTGATATCGTCGCACTCGGACAGCGGCAGAATGGGGAGGGGCGTCGGATTCATCGACGGGTGCCGAAAAAGGCGCGCAGACCGCCGGTCTCGCTGCCGACATAAAGCCGGCCGTCGGCGATGATCGGGGTGCTCAGCGACAGCCTTCTGAAGCCGGGATTGTGGTTGTCATTGATGAAATGGGTCTCCATGATGCGGCCGTCGGCGGCATCGAGCCGGGCCAGCCAGCCGCTGCTCGTCACGGTGTACGCAACCCCGTCGGCTATTGGCGAGCCTTCGACCGGACCGGCGAGCGCGACACCGGCGAGGATCGGGTCGTTTTCGCGAACTCGGCGCCGCCACCGAATGGCACCGTCGTTCAGGGCCAGGGCGAGGACCTCACCGCGGCGCGACGTACAGATAACCTTGTCCCCGGCGATCACGGGGGCTCCAAGGACAGTGTCGCCAATAGCCTCCTGGCGCCAGCGAATCGCGCCGTTGCGGCGGTCGAAAGCGAGAACTATGCCGGCAGGGTTTTCGGCCGAAATGACATAGTCGCCGTTGCCGCCGGCGGCGACGACGAGATCCTCGGCAACGGCAACAGCGCTGACCATCGGGAAACGGGTGCCGGCAGACCACAGCAGACGCGGCTGCCCGGCGGCCTGCAACGCTGCGTCGGATTCGATTCGCAGTGCCGCGACGGCGTTGCCGTTGACGCCGCTGCCGATGTAGACGATGCCGTCGGCAATTGTCGGCGAACTTTCGGGATCAGCCAGGGGGTAGCGCCAAAGCTCAGTGCCATCGGACACCCGCACGGCCAGGACGAAGCCCGGGTTGCCGGCGGGCTTGCCGTCGCTCCGCTCGATGGCGCCGCAGCCGACAACCACGATATCGCCGGCGACCGCCGGGGAGCTCTCGATGTGCAGCTCCGTAGGCAGGCGCCAATGCAGTCGACCGCTGTCAGCCTCGAAACAGAGCAGGCTGCAATTGTTGTCTTCGTGGAGGCCCTGCCCGACAATTACATAGCGGCCGTCAGTGCTCAGGGCAGGCGAGCTGAAAAAGCCCTTGAACCGGGCGTCAGGCTCGTTCGCGGCCGGCTGGGCGGTGCTCCGTTCGTCCTGCGGCTCCGACCCGTCGGCCCGCCACAGTTCCTCTCCTGTCTTGGCATCGAGGCAGAACAACGTGCCGGTTGTACCCATAAAACTCGGCCGGGCAGTACCGCCGTAGACCCGGCCGGCGGCGGCCAGGGGGCTGGTCAGCACCATACCGCCGGCCGGGTAGCGCCATGCGGCGGTGAGCGCCACGGGAATCGGACCGCTGCCGTTGCCCGTGCCGTTGTCGGCACTCGGGTGCTCTCGGGCTTCGATCAGTGCCAGGGCAACGCGCGGCCAATCGATCACGGCGGTATCGTCAACAGTTGACGTCCTGGAGCGAACCGCAAGCCAACAGCCAAACACCGACAGGACGATGATGGCGGCGCCAATCGCGCTGACGGCACCGGGCCGCTGCCGGGCACGAACGACAAGCATGCGGGGGTTGACCAGCACTGTCAGGGCACTGAGCACGGCGGCGAGGAACGAGGGCAGCAGCGTGACGCCGATGTTGGTGAACACCGGAATCACTGCTGGCCCCGGCAGTGAAATCGACAGTTGGATGATCATGGGAATGGCGGAATCGTTCAGGGAGGGAAGATTACACGTCTGCCAAAGGTGTTGCAAGCGTGATGTGATGTGTGACTGCCGAATTCGCCAATTGATTCTTCAACGCCCTTATTCTCAACCATCTGAAATCCGTCTGCCCTCGTGACTGCCGAAACAACCAAACCAGTTCTGCCCTGGCGCGTGATGACGCTCTGGCAGCAAATCGACGGGGACGTGCTCTTTACCCACGACCCCACGGTGCTGCGCTCCGAGGAGATGCGGCAGCCAAGAGCCGGAGCCACGGCTCGGGGAGTTCATCGAGCTCATTGCCGGTATCGGTATCAACGCTCTTGACCGGCGCTACTACTCCGAGGCACAACGTCCGCTGCTAACACCGTTCGCAGCTTGTCCGAGGGGATTCGCCTCGACCTGCACCAGCCCTGGATTGAAAACTATTTCAAAGCCAATCCCCTCGTCAGCGGCATCCTGCCCGAACCGGTTGACGACTGAACTGAGCGCTGGCAGAAGGTACGGTCGGACCACGGCTGCGTAGGCCGCAGAAATGGCTTGCATGCAATTCGGTGATCACCGGCAAAGCGGCGGTTCGGCGGAAAAACCCTGCTTTTTCGTTGTCCGAACTTGCTGGCAGAAGCCCCGACAGCATAAATTTAGCGTGCTGAAAAAAACGTAATATATTGACATTATGGGAGTTCCGTTATTTCGGCAAGGTCAGAGTCTGCCGGCGCCTCATTTTTTACTTGGAACTGCGCGCGTAATAACATATAACATGGGCGTTAATTGGTAAGTGGGGTAGAGGCGGAATAGTCACCGCGACAACTTCATTATACTTCAAGCAACTAGAGGGAAGATGATGAAACAAACAGGAATGGTATGGGCAGCATTGGGCGTGGCCCTCATGCTTGTCCTCAATGTCAATGCCGACAATGTGTGCCCGGACACGGTGTCACAGGGCGGCGGCAACTCTGCGAGCACCAGCTTTGTGCTGCACGACAGCGTCGGCGGTGTCGGCGGTGTGTCGCAAACCAGCGCCAGCTTCCAGTCGGACGCCGGCTATATCCCACAGGTCCTGAGCGGCTGCAATTGCCTGCCCTGTGACGACTTCGTTGCCCAGGCATGCGAGGCGCTGCAAAATAGCCCGCAGACGACCATTGCGGCGGCACTGGCATTCCTCGAAACGCTGCTTGCCGGCAGCGACCTGTACAGCGTCGACATTTGTGGGGATGGCAGTGACGGTGCGGGGTTCCCGGAAACCTGTGCGGCATATATCCTGCAGAGATTCCAGCCATAACGGCAAATCCGAAACTAGAAATCAAAAACTCGCTCTGAGGAGGGCAAAACCAATGAAGTTCCAGACACACATCAACGCTGCGCTCATCTGCATGGGCCTCATCCTGGCCGGCATTGTCCAGGCCGCCGTTCCGCAGAAAATCAATTACCAGGGTGTCCTCAAGGACGACAATGGCGTCAAAGTCGACGGCACGGTGGACATCGACCTGAACCTGCTGCCGCTGGGCGGCGGTGCCGC
>JASLZG010000144.1 GCA_030754995.1 Lentisphaeria bacterium | reverse complement strand
CGCGTTTTGGTTTTCGTCAGCCAAATCACCGAGCACATCGCCATTCGTACCAAAGGCCGCTGACGACAGGAGTAGCATCACGGTCACAGTTAATCCGATTAAATGTTTCATTGTTTTCTTCCCTCCAATGTGTTTCGTCATTTTTGATTTTCGCCGTCCCGGACAGCCAAGGGTGTCCGCTGATCGGGAACATCGAATTTTCATAATGTAGATTCTATGAAATTCGCCGGCCAATTGCAAGCTTTTTTTCAACCTAATCCCCCCGCGGGTGCGCCCGTTGACATTCGCCGGCCCACTTCCCCGCAGGTACGGGTCCATCCCGCTCCCGCTCGGCTGTCGGCGCCCGGTGGCGGCGTGGGTTCCGGCCTACGCTGAATCGGGTTGGTTGAGGCCCAGCAACCCGGCAACGTTGCCGCCCAGGATCAGGTCTTTTTCCTGCTGCGACAGGAAGTCGCAGTGGAGGCGGATGTAATCGACGGCCTGCCGATAGGTACACCAGCTGCTGCCGCAGTATGGCATGTCCGATCCCCACATCAGCTTTTCAACGCCGACTTCGTCTCGCCATTGCCGCAGCATCTCCTGTCCCTCGGCGAAGGGGTACTCCGGCCACTTGGCCGGCATCAACACCTCGGCATGCACGTTCGGTCGCTTCAGGAGCGACATCACCTCGTGGGGCACGCCGATTTCGTGGATGATGGTGGACGGCACCAGGCCGTGGGTCAGCACCGTCGGGACATCCGCGTGTGCCTCAGCCCAGCGATCGACCTCGGCAATGTACTGCATGAAGCTTGCCACCCGGTCGCGGCGGCGGGCGTCCAAGTACCACCAGACCGAGATTTCGAGGTCGCGCACCGCTTCCCATAGGGGTTCGAACTTGGCGTCGTCAAGGTGATCGGTGAAGCCGTCGAGGGCGAACAGCTCGACACTGAAGTAGAGCCCCTTGCACCCCTGTTCGCGGACGGCGCGCTCCAGGCGTTCGAGCTGGGCGGGTTGATCCGCTTCAGGTTCGCGAATCTGCGCCAGTGGGAGGAAGCGATTCGGGTCGCGCTCCATCGCCTTGGCGTAGTAGTCGTTGATGCACGAGCCATAGACGTGATCGCTCTGCAGCACGCCCATGTCCACACCGGCCATGTCCATCTCCGCGATCATCCGCTCCGGTGTTGCCTCCAGGTTCTCGAGGTTCGGCGGGTACATCGCCATGTAATAGTCGACGCCGTCCACGGTAAACTCGGCCTTGCCGTACGCCGCCATCCGGAAGTTCACCTGCGGCATTTCGTGAATGTCGTCCGAGGGATAGTCCAGCAGCCGCTCTTTGACACGCTTGCCGTCGGCCTTTCTCCAAAAGTCCGTGAAGTCCCGCACGTGGTACTGCCATAGCTTCAGCGTCAGTGCGGCGCTTTCCGGGTCGGAGCCTGTGGCGAACCGCGGGAAGATATGGAAGTGGGCGTCGATAATCGGGCTGCGGCGTGTTTCTCCGGGGTTTTCCACGGGCCGCCAGCCGGCACCGAAGAACTCCAATTTTCTCTCTGTGCTCATCTTTCGCGTACCTCCGATAGGTTCCGGGACACGGAATGCCGGGTGCCCGGCAGCCGGCCGAATTGCCGATCGGCAAGATAAATCCAACGGGTCGTGGATTGTCGCGCCGACCTGGCCATCACAGCTCCTTTTGCAAAGGCTGAATCATCATGGTTTGTTCCAGGCGCTCGTTCATTCTATTCCACGAGCTCGTTGCGGAGACGCTCGATCTGTTCCGGACTGAGTCCCCCTTCCAGGAGGTACGCCTGCGGGCCGCCGTAGCACTCGTCCAGATGGCGTAATGTTCCGAGCATGACATCCGGCGGGCAACAATCCCGCTGGTACTCCTGCTCCGAGGTATAGTGTGCCTCCAAGTCCGGTGCCTGCTCGTCCAGCGAGCGTTTCAGGAGAAAGCGGGCACTGAGGGCGTAGTCTTCGGCGATGGTCTCGGCGGGCACCCCCACAAGCCCCAGGGCGAAGGCGGCAATAACCCCCGTTCGGTCCTTGCCGCCGCGACAATGGACCAGCGCCGGCAAAACCCCCGGTGTTGCCAGCATCGACAGTATCTCGCACAGCCGGCGTTGCCGATGGTCGATCATCATGGTGTAGATCCGCAGGATGCGCTCGAGGTGCCCAGCGGCTGGCGGCAGTCCGTCCAGCTCAGCCTGCAGGGCGTCGCCAATCATGTCCATGTGGTGATATGCTGCCGCGGTCGAGTTGGCGAACACATTGGGCTCGCTCGCGAGTTCATGGGCGAACCTGAGATCGATCACCGTGCGCACGCCGTAATCGACGAGCGCCGCCTGAGACGCGGGAGTGAGACGGTGGAGGCTGTCGGCTCGCAGAAGCCTTCGCCAGCGCGTGTGCCGGCCATCGGTGGTACGGTAGCCGCCGATATCGCGGACGTTGTAGGTACCCTCCAGCCGCAGATGGCGCTTGGGCTGTCGTCCGTCATGCATAGGCCCGTGGCCCTGTGGAAATTGTCGCTTGGTCAGTTAACTGGAGAGAAATTGCTTCCCGTTCCGGCGGCGGCAAGGAGAATAGCGTCCGGGGGTTGCCGAGTCAAGGGACGGGCTGGGATTTTGGCCTTGCAGGCGCGCTGGACGCCGTGCAGGGTCACCGGGTTTCGGGTTTCAGGTCAGCGGACAGTCTCCGTTCTTCTCTACATAGTCGCTGATCCAGGCCACACGGTCAATGACCGAATCCGGCATGACATTATCCGCCACCCCCAGAATGAAAGCGTCTCCCGGGGCAATTGCCGCGAAGAGCTCTTCGATCTGCCGGCGGAATTCCTCCTCCGGGAAAGTGGGTGCGAACAGCAGTGAGGGGATACCGCCCCAGATGATGATGCGGCTGCCCCACACCTCACGAGCTCGCTCCACGGTCACTGGAACCATTGGAGAGGTAACAAAACACTCCACCATGTCCCATCCCGCTGATTCAATCTGCTCCAGGATCAAAGAGGTGTCGGCATCGGCGTGCATGGCAACGGACTTGCCGTGTTCGTGCATCAGGGAATTGAATTCCCGGTAATAAGGCGTGATGTACTTCTCAAAAAGCGGCGGGGGAGTTATCTGGCTGGAGAGATGGGATCCGTGTTGAATGAGCCTGGCCGGAGAGTTGGCAATGACCGGCCAGAGTCGCTCACGCTGAACCCCGGTGATGACCTGCAGAAGATGGGCCACCTCTGCGGGGTAATCCGCCAGTTGGCAGAAGGCCTGTTCATAGCCGGTCAGGACCTCGGCAAATTCGTGGAAGGGAACATCGCCCACCCCGAGGATCGGCAGTCCGTCACCGCCGATGTCCTCGACGTAGGCCTGGTAGTCTTCATAGCGGGGCTCCCACCTGGTGTGCTCCATGACATACTCCCAAACCAGGTAGTCTGCCGGCCCTTTCAGAAGAAACTCCTCGGTCCGCCCGGAAAGACCGAGCTCATTGAGGGTGTCGGAATAGCGCTTCACGGTTCGCACCGTGCCCTTGCTGGTGCGGTATTCCTTGACTCTCTTTCCGTCTTTCTCGAACTCGACGATTTCCACGTTGTCATGGACGGTGTCATAGATCTTTCCGTCCCGGGCAGGGGTCCCCGCTCCCAGGGTTTTCTCGAGATCACGCAGGGAGAGATCTTTCCATTTCTCCGGCATGGTATGGGTATTAATCCTCGCCTGGTACCAGGGTTTGAGCCGGGGAATCCACGGGATCCGATCCGGTGGTTGATGGTCCAGTATTGCCAGGATCCTGTCTCTGTCGTTCATTGCATCTCCCCGCGCCAGCCTTGGCGTGTGATAATTCCTGCCGAAAGCCCGGTCATCGGCCCGTTGCCGCTACAAAGGTTCGGCATGCGGAATATGGCATTCTTTCGTCCTTCCGGGCGCCTTGTGGAAACGCCCGGCGTGTTTAGCGGACCGGGGTTCCTTTCAGGAGGCACGACCCCAGTCCGCCGTCAATTGCCCAGTCCCGTAATGTACTCGACCATTTTTGCCCGCAGCGCTTGCAGGTCGCCACCGGGATCCATTGTCGCCACCCATTCCTCCGCTTCTTTTGCCAGTGCGTCCTTGTCATCGGCGGCCTTGGCGCGCTCGATCTCTTTGAGGAGTGTGGTCAGGTAGCGCACGTCGTCCACGCCCTCGCGAAAGCCTTCCCACTGGATCGTGTCGATCACCCCGTCGACGGTTGGATACGCGAAGACGTAATCCCGCCAGTTCGCGTCGTCGTCGGCATAAAAGGAGGGGCCGAAGGCATGCTGGTAAGCGTAGTCCATGGCGCCGTCATAGCCCCCCTTCCAAAGTCCGAGGCCGTAATTGCGGCGGTATGTTTCGGGTTGCTCGATCCCGACCTGGGGGTTGGCGTAGCTGAAGATCAGGTGGCCGACGCCGTGCCATTTTTCCGGGTCCTCTCCGCCACTGCTGACGGCCAGGTCCAGCAGGTCCCCGATCACCGCGAAGGTGGCGGCACCGCAGGCGACGAAGACCTTTGCGCCGGCCTCGTGTACTGCCTTGAAGGCGGGACGTTCGGCCTTGAGCGCCTCGCCTTCGGCTTCGTCTTTGGCGACGATGTAGAGTTCCTTGATTCCGTGCTCGCGGACTTGGGCGAGGCCGGCGCGAACCTTCTTCTTCAAGGCTTCCAGGGCGGCGGCAGAAGTGGGCGCGTCACGTGTTCCAATGCCCACCGCGTACAACGGGTCGTTGACAATTCCCACCTGCCTTCGCAGTTCCATCGCCCGGTCGAACAGCTGCCGGTTGCCGAAATCCTGAAACATGGTCGGGTGGGTGACGCCGTGGGCCTTCAGGTCGCGTAGTTCCGCCAGGTACTGCTGCGGCGATTTCCAGTTCGTATCGATGCTGCCCTCCTGGCCTGTGGTCAACTGTCCGCGATAGAAGATCGAGTAGATCAGCGCTGACTCCTCCAGTTCGAAAGGGAGCACCTTGATCCTTAGTGGCATGATCATTTCGGGGGCATTTTGCGGCCTCACGGTCAGTGTTGCCACGTAGGTGCCGGCCTTTGCGTCTTCCGGCACCCGGACGGTGACCCAGAACTGCTGTGCCACCGCAGCCGGTACCGAGACCGGCTGCAATTCGCCGGCGTCGCGCGGCGCCTGCGGGTCCTTCAGCGTATGGCTTTTTTTACCGTTGTCCACGCTTACGAACTGCGGGTCCTTGAGCAAAAGCTCCGGCGTGAGTGTCGGGTGCTGCACGTCGTCGAGATCCACGCCCGCCTGCCACCAGCATTTCACGATGCGGACGTCAATCTGGGAAGCGGGCAGAACGGATTCTGCCGATCTGGCAGCGCTGCACTGCACCGTTACATCGCGCAGCTCTTCAATTGCGTAGATGGTAAAACTCACCGGCTCGTACTCGCCGGCGCAGGCGGATGCCGAAAGTTCCGTCCCGGCGATGCCGGGCACGGGGAAGCGCTCGGGCAGCACGTTGTCATTGCTGATCGGGTCGGTAATCCAGACGATGTAAGGCAGCGCCGGGTGAGCTGCGGCATACGCCGCCAGGGACAGGCAGGAGGGATGAACCCGTTCGAGCTGCAACAGCAGGCGCCGGGCCGAAGCCGCGACCGGGGGCGTGCGTTTGGCCTGCAATGCTGCAAGTTGAGTTTCCAGTTGCGAGCGCAGGTCGTCACGATGCCGGCACAGGCGCGTCCAGTAGTCCCGCAGTTCCGCCGAGGCGGCCGCCGGGAATTGCGCCGGCACAGCGTCCATTTCCGCAGCCAGTTTTGCGAATCTCACAGGCAGCATGGCGGCCGTTTTTTGCAGGTGGGCCTGGGTGCGGGCGCTGCGGGCGGCCTCGATTTCCGCGATCTGCGCGGCCAATTCGGCCCGATACCCCTGCGGCAGCGCCGCCTTAACCTCCAGGTCGTCGACATACACCACCGTCCGTCGCTCCTTGTCCGGTTGGATGTAGACGGCGACACCTTGCATGTAGGCGGCCTCACCGGGCGTACCGATGGCGCTGGAACGCCACTCAGTCCAGCCGTTGCCCAGGGAGCGAACATCCACACCGACCACCTTGTGGCCTTTTGCCCCCTGCTCCGGCACGGCGTAGGCATGACCGAGCCAGGCTTGCCCGCGCTCGACATAGAGTTTCCCGTGCACAACGGGATTGCCATGGAGGGGGATCCCGCCGCCGGCCCACCAGTAGATGTATGTGCAGTCGTCTTCCCACGTCACGTCGATCTTGAACGACTGCTTGCCAGTCGCCGCGCGCTCATCCGTCGGGCCGGCGAAGTTGACCTTGTAGCCGCCGTCACCAACCCAGACAGCCATCCTGCCATCGCCCTCGAAACCCTCCTTGTATACAACCCTGCGTTCGGCCTGGGCTGCCGGGGTATCTTCAATTTCGGCCGCCGACAACGCCGCGGGCGCCACCAGCAGTGCCGCAATCATTCCTACGGCTGCCAACCAGGCTTTCTTCTCATCGTTCACGTCGACCTCCATTCAAGAAATAACATCCCAGCGTCCTGATTGCAGAATCTGGCGAAGGAGGCGGGCAACTGCATTCAGCGCGTTGCGGACCGGGGCTCCTTTCAGGAGGCACCGCTCCAGTCGGCGGTCAATCGCCCAGCCTCAGGATGTACTCGACCATGTTCTGCCGCAGCGCTTGCAGGTCGCCGCCGGTATCCATTGTCGCCACCCATGCCTCTGCCTCCTTTGCCAGTGCGGCTTTCGCGTCGTCGGCTTTGGCGCGCTCGATCTTTTTGAGGAGTGTGGTCAGGTAGCGCACGTCGTCCACCCCCTCGCGAAAGCCCTCCCACTGGATGGTGTCGATGACGCCGTCGACGGTCGGATAGGCGAAGACGTGATCCCGGAAGGAGGGGCCGTCGTCGTCCACATATATGTCGCCGGAGGCGTGCTGATAAGCGTAGTTCATGGTTCCATCGTAGCCCGATTTCCACAGCACGAGTCCGAAATTCCGGCGGTATGTCTCGGGTTGCTCGAGCCCCACCTGGGGATGGTTGTAGCTGAAAATGCGGTGGCCGACGCTGTGCCATTTGTCTGCCTCACCCGGCGTCGGCGGCCCACCATAGACCGCCAGGTCCAGGAGGTCTCCGACCAGCTCGAACGAGTCGCGGCCGCAGGCGACGAAAACCTTCGCCCCGGTCTCGTGTACGGCCTCGAATGCGGTGCGCTCGTTCTCGAGCTGCTCGCCGGTGGCTTCATCGATGCCGTAGATGTACAGGTTCTTGATTCCGTGCCTGTCGAGCTGGGCGAGGGCGGAGCGGAGTTTCGCCGTCAGGGTTTCCAGCGCTTCCGGGGTAGCGGGTGGCCCATGTGTCACGATGCCCAACGAGTACAGGGGGTCGACGACGACTGCCGCCTGCTTTCGCAGTTTCATCGCACGGTCGAACAGGTCCGGGTGCCCGAAATCCTGGCACATGGTCGGATGGGAGACGCCGTGGGCCTTCAGGTTGCGCAATTCCGCCAGGTACTGCTGCGGCGACTTCCAGTACTGATCGATGCTGTGCTCCAGTTTTGCGGCCAACTGCCCGGAATAATAGATCGAGTAGGTCAGCGCCGGCTCCTCCAGCTTGAAGGGCAGCACCTCAATGGTCAGCGGCATTGCCATTTCGGGGGCGTTTCGAGGCCGCATGGTCAGCGTCGCCCGGTAGGTGCCGGCCCTTGCTTCTTCGGGCACGTGGACGGTGATCCAGAACTGCTGTGCCGTGGCGGCCGGAATTGCGGACACAGGCTGCAACTCGCGGGCGTCGCGGGGCGCCTCAGGGTCCTTCAGCGTGTTGCTCTGTTTCTGGTTGTCGACGCTTACGAACTCCGGGTCTCTGAGCAGCAGCTCCGGAGTGAACGTCGGTTGCCGCCCCTCGCCGCCATAGCCCAGCCCCACGCCGTCCTGCCACCAGCATTTCACGATGCGGATGTCAATGTGGGAAGAGGGCAACGTCAACTCTCCGGACCTGGCATCGCTGCACTGCACCGTTATGTCGCGCAGCTCTTCGAATGCGTAGACGGAAAAACTCGCCGGCTCGTATTCGCCGGGGCAGGCGGACACCGAAAGCTCCGTCCCGGCAATGCCCGGTACGGGGAAGCGTCGGGGCAGCACCTTGTGGTTACTGGTCGGGTCGGCAATCCAGACGATGTAGGGCAGCGCCGGGTGGGCCGCCGCATACGCACTCAAAGACCGACCGGCGGGGTGGTCCCTTTCGAGCTGCGCCAGCAGTTGCCGGGCCGAAGCCACGACGGGGGATGAGAGTTTGACCAGCAACTCTGCGAGTTGAGTTTTCAGTTGCGCCCGCGTCTCGTCACGGTGCCGGCACAGACGCTCCCAGTAATCCTTCAGTTCCGCCGAGGCGGCCGGCGGGAACACCGACGGCGTGGCGTCTATTCCCGCCGTCAGTTCTGCGAATCTCGCCGGCAGCGTGGCGGCGAGATTTTGCAGGCGGGTCTGTGTGTCGGCGGTGCGCGCGGCCGCGATTTCCGCGAGGCGCTCGTCCAGTCCGGCCCGGTACCCCTCCGGGAGGGCGGCCTCAATCTCCAGGTCGTCCACATAGACCACGGTCCGGCGCTCTTTCCCGTCCGTTTGGAGGTAGACCGCGACGCCTTCCACATAGGCGGCCGACCCGGGCGTGCCGCGGGCGCTGGAACGCCATGCGGTCCAGCCGTCAGGCAGGGGTGTTTCCACACCGAACTCCCTGCCGCCGGTGATCCCGGCCTCCGGGATGGCATAGGAATGGCCGAACCAGGCGCGGCCGCTCTCGACGTAGACTTTCCCCCGCACAACGGGATTGCCGTGGAAGGGGATCATCACGCCGGTCCACCAGGAGTTTATCGGGCAGTCCAGCCAGGTCACGTCGATCTTGAACGAGCGCTTGCCGGTCGCCGCGCGCTCGTCCGTTGGGCCGGCGAAGTTGACCGTGTAGGTGCCCTTGTCGGCCCAGACAGTCATCTTGCCATCGCCCCCCTCGAAGCCCTCCCTGTAGACGATCCGGCGCTCAAGCTCGACGGCGGGGGCGGCCGTGGCTTCTTCGGCCGCAGGCAATGTCGCCGGTGCCACCAACGCCAGCGCAATCAGTGCTGCAGCCGTCAACCAGGTTCTCTTCTTATCGTCCACGTCGACCTCCGTCCAAGAAACGACATCCCGCGCCTTGATTGCAGAAGCTATTGAAGGAGTCTGGCAAATGCAAGTGGAAGCGGGCGGTTGCGCCCACTTTCCGCTTGTACATCCCGGTCCACTCGGCTACCTTGCCTCGGAGGCCTGCCCAGCCCGTTTCGGATGCGGTCGCGGCGGCCGGAACGGGGTTTTGGACCGTCAGACGCTTACTGGCCGAGGCCCACTGGCAAGGGAGAGCTGACCAATGGCCGATGGCGCAAGAATGAAGGGCAAGCGGGTCCTGGTAACCGGCAGCGGGACCGGCATCGGCCGCGGCATGGCATTGGAATTCGCCCGCGAGGGCGCCGCCGTTGCGCTGCACTACGCCCACAGCGACAAGGGGGCCCTCTCCGCGGTGGCGGAAATCCGCCGGGCCGGCGGCAGCGCCGAGGCGTTTGAGGCGGACTTCAACGACGTCGGGCAGGCGAAAGAACTACCGATCAAGGCGGCCGAATTCCTGGGTGGCCTGGACGTCCTGGTCAACAACGCCGGGATTACCATGAACCGGCCTTTCACGGACGTCACGCCCGAACAGTACGACACGCTTTACGATGTCAATGTGCGGGCAATGTTCTTCGCGGCGCAGTCGGCAGCGGTGACGATGATCGAGCAGGGCGCCGGTGCCATCATCAACATCTCGTCGGGACACGCCTTTGCGGGAGCGGTTGAGCACTCCGTGTATGCCGGCACAAAGGCGGCGATCGTGGGCTTCACGCGGACCCTGGCGGTTGAGTTGATCCAGAAGGGAATCCGGGTCAACGCGATCGCCTCCGGCTGGGTTCTCGTGGAGAACCAGCGTGCCATGATACCCGAGGATTTCGACGAGGAGCAGGCCGGGTTGGTTCTGCCGGCGGGTTTCATCGGCGAGGCGCGGGATATTGGCCGGGTGGCGATATTCCTGGCCTCCGACGAGGCGCGCTACATCATTGGGCAGACCCTCGTCTGTGACGGCGGGCAGACGTCCCTGATGGCGGCGGCCGGCGACTTTCGCAAGCCCGGCACGGATATTTACGGCAAGGGTTATGTTCCCGGCCTGTAGGACAACGCGGTTCCTGAGCTCACGCCGCTCCCGGCGGTTCACGAACGATGCATTCCACCCGTTCGATTCGGATATCTCCCGTGGCATCTTCGTAGATTTCGGATCTTCTCTTGTTTCCCTCGTCAGCGGGCTTTGTGATCGTCACGCCAAGATAGTTGTCGCCGTAGACAAACGGCGGGCTCGACAACGCGATCGTGCATGATGGGAACCAGCCGTGGTACCACTTCCATCTCAACTGCTCAGGCGGTATCACCTTGCCGTTGATGTCGACGGTTATCTCATCGTCCTCCAACAGGCCCAGCGGGAAGAAGATCAATCCGCTCCCCTCATTCGCCGCAGTCACGTCGTCAATCAAGGTTCCTTCATCAATCACGGGGAGGATGGGGTCCGCCGGGAACTCTTCGCAAATACGGCATCGGAACTCCCCGCGCCGGCCGATCTCTTTCCGTGACAGCACGACCTCCTGCTTCTCATAGATCTTGATGTCTTCGCCCCAAAGCGGGAGGAAGACGTAGTGCCGGTCGGTAGAGGCGGCGAGGGCCTCCGGGCTCTTCAGTTCCTCCAGGCAGTCCAGGATATCCTGGCGGTCGGCGCCCTCCTGGTAGAACGGGTTGAAGTTCTGGGTCGAAAAGCCGTCCGCCCCGGCGCCGTAGAAGTTGCGCACCGCGGCGCGGTATCGAGCCGGGCGCATGGCAATGCCGGCCTGGTATCCCAGTCTCGGCTGCACCTCGGGATAGACGTGGCAGTGGTGCGCCCGGGCCAGGGAGGCAAACTCCTCGTACGGCGCATTGAAATTGGTGAAGCACCAGTCGCTCGGCGCGACGTAATCGACGAGCCCCTCGCCGATCCACGCCGGGACATCGAAGCCCAGTCGCGTGCACGTCGCGACCTGTTGAAACACGCGAACGCCGAGGAGGAGGTTGCGATTCCCCCTCTCCGGGGAGCCGGAACCATCGGCATTCGGGGTCATCGATCTCTTCTTGCCGGCCTCATTCAGCATTTCCCGAACCTGTCGGAGAAAGCCGGTCATGATGTCGCAGCTCGCGGCAGCTTCGCCCCTGGGGAAACACTCGGGGCCGCGCGTAAAGTTGAACTCGATACCATCGATATCGAAACGGTTTGCCATCTCTTCCATGAGTGAGAGGAGCCAGTCACGAACCTCCTGGATGGCGTAGTTCAGGCTGCAACCGTACTTGTGGCTCTCGGGGGGGGCGCCGCGGAAGGATGGCTTGTAGTCCGTGAGTATCCACTCCGGTTTTTCCCTGGAGAGCTTCTCGAAGAACGAATGGTTGTGTCCGTGCCGGTCGTTCATCCGCCAGCCGGCCAGGAACTCCATTCCCTGATCGTGGCACTCATCGATGAGAACTTCAACGGGCATCACACCGTCGTCCATCATGGGAACCAGCCGCTGGTGCAGGGAACGGCTATCGTAGGAACAGTTGTCGGTGCGCCAGAAGTGGGTCATCCCCTGTGAAAAAACTTCCTGTACGAGGGTATCGATCTTGCC
>JASLZG010000143.1 GCA_030754995.1 Lentisphaeria bacterium | reverse complement strand
GGGAAACGTCCTTTCATCGCCCGGTAGCCGGACGCGACAAAATCGGCTGCCTCGGCACGTACCTTCGATTCGCCGACCGGATGCAGCGCCGAGGCGTACAACGGCATGGCCGCTTTCTTCTTGCCGCCGAGCAGTTCATAGATCGGTTTGCCTTCCGCCTTGCCCATCAGGTCCCAGAGCGCGATGTCGATGGCACTTATCGCTTCGATCGCGGCGCCCTTGCGGCCGTAAGGGATCGACGACCGGAACATGATGTCCCAGATGCGTTCGTGATCGAACGGCGAAGCACCGACCACAAAACGCTCGAGGTGCTCGTCGATGATTAGCTGGGCGGCGCCGGTGCCATCCTCGCACCAGCCGATGCCTTCCGTGCCGTCGTCAGCAGTCAGCACGACCAACGTCATTGCCGGATTCCAGTACCAGGACGGGTAGTGTGCCTTGTGCTCCGGATAGATCGACAGCGGCGTCACCAGCGGCAGGTCTTTTTCGCGATCCCAAAGGTCCGCCCACATGGAGACGGGAATGAAACAGGTTTCGATCTTTGCTATTTGCATCGGTTTTCTGTCTATTGCAGATTTACGAACATGCCGCCGTCGACCAGCAGGAAGGCGCCGTTTACATAACGCGCTTCGTCGCTGGCGAGGAAGACGATCGGGTCGGCGATGTCTTCCGGCTGCGCGACGCGGCCGAGGGGGATGCGCTTGGCGAGCTGCGCGGCAATCTCGTCGTAGTTGGGGAGGATGCGGTTCATGTCCGTATCGACCTCGCCGGGACCGACGGAGTTGCAGGTGATGCCATGCGGGCCGAGCAGGATGGCCAGGGACTGCATCAACGAGTGCAGCCCGCTCTTGGTCGGGCAGTAATGCGTCTGATACGAGCCGCCGACCAGGGCGCTGATTGAACTGACGGTGACGATGCGGCCGCCATCGCCCTGCCTGACCAGGTGCCGGGCGGCCTGCTGCGAGCAGATGAAGGCGCCGCGGAGGTTGACGGAGTGGACCCGGTCGAAGCTCTCGATCGGCATCTCGAGGAAGTCTGCGCTCGGGCAGATCCCGGCATTGTTGACCAGGATGTCGATGTGCCCGTACTCGTCGATGGCGCGGTCGACCAGGCCGCGGCCGGCCGGTTCATCGGCGATGTCCGCTTCATGGGCGACTGCCTTGCCGCCGGCGTCCACGATGCGGCGCACAACGTCGTCGGCTGCGGCCGCCTTGTCGAGAGCGGCATCGGCGGTGCCGCAGTAGTTGACGACGACGCTGGCGCCGTGCCGGGCGAGTGCCTCGCTGGCGGCGCGACCGATGCCGCGTGAGCCGCCGGTGACGACGGCAACTTTACCGGAGAGTTTTTGGCATGCCATGGGATCAGCCTCGATTCAGGATTGACGCCGGGCTACAACATGGCCGGGTACGGCATGAAGTCAACACGCGGCTATGCGTTGCACGGCGAACGGCTGCGGAGCCTTGCAGCGGCTCGCGGCTTGGTGGTATCCTGGCGTGGCAACAGTGGGGATTCGCACCTGAAAATTTCCAGGGAAAACGCCGGCGCTTACTGGTCGTGGCAGACCTGCCGGCAGCGGTTGCTGCGGCCATCTTCCGCTGGCGTCGCCAGGCGTCACTGGCCATTTCCCACCTGCCACCTGGTCTTTACTCTTCCAGCCGCACCCGCAGCATGCGCACTGCCGAGACCGGTCCGGCGTTCCAGTTCTCGATGTAGTTCTGCACGTCGTAGACTGCGATGACCTCGCGCGGGCCGTTGACGACAACGGCCGGATAGTCACTGGAGTCGAGCTCGCGGTTGAGCGGGTGCGGTCGCCGGATGCGCAGGCTTTCCGGCACCCCGAGCAGGGCCTGCGTTTCCTGTTCATACTTCGTCAGGTCGAGGCGCCCCTGCCATTGCGTGCCGGTGCCGCTGGGATCGCAGATGATGTTGCGTACCGGCCGGCCGTAGACCATGACCAGCGTGCCGTCTTCCATGACGACGAGCCGCGGCCACACCATGTTCGGGCGATGATCTTCGTCGACCAGGCATATTGGTTCCGGCGGCGTCCACGTGCGGCCCTCGTCGCTGGACCAGGTCTGGTGCAGACAGGTGTCCGGTGTCCCGCTATCGACGCGCATGGCGCTGTAGAGGCGGCCGTCCTTGAGCCGCACCATGGCGGCTTCGTTGGGTTCGGCGCCCATGGCATCGCCGTTTGCGGCGACCCCGATCTCCTTCCAGCTGCGGCAGCGGTCGGTCGACTCCATGGCCCAGACATTGGAGAGCCCGGCGGCGCTCGAGCGGGCGCCGCCGTAAGCCAGGGCCACGACACGGTCGTTGTCGAATGTTACGCCCTCAGTGAAGAACGGCCCGTACATTTGAATTTCGTCACCGGTCATGTCCTGGCGCCCGAACAGTGTGTTCCACAGCGGCCGCCACGGGTAGGTCGGATACCCCTGCAGGTGGGCGGTCAATGGCGTTGGCTGCGACGATGGCGCATGCACCCGCACAAATTCGTGGCGTGGTTCGTCATGCATACGTCCCGGAAAACTCCAGGCGCCGAAATAGACTGCGGTCTCCAGGTCGTTCGGATCCTGGACGGCGACGCAATCGATCTCGAACAGCTCGCCGTCGTCGAAGCTGTGCTGCCAGGTGCACGAGGGCACGTTGTCGACCGGTTTGCTCCAGGTGCGGCCGTTGTCCTCGGAACGGAGCCGCAGCTTTTGCGAGAACGCCGCGTCGTGTCCGTAAGAGATGTACAGCAGCAGGCTGTCATCGCTGTGTCTTACAAGATGTGGGAACCAGCGTTCACCGTAGCTGGCGCTTTCGATCGTGACGGGACGGTTTACAGGTGTGAGATGCATGGTTCAGTGTCTGGGTGGCGGGTGTCAGTTTGAACTTGGTCGGTTTGACCGGGTTGCTGATAGGATAGCGCATCGAACCGTTTCGAGTAGGGTATTGGTCGGTCTGGGCGCAACGTCCGGACGGTGAAGAGGAGCGGAACCAGGTCGCGTCCCACTTTGCACTAAGATAAACCGAAGATTACGGCGGTACGACCAGCGTTGCTCACCCTGTGTTCACGTCACAATTCACCGGGGTACGGCCATATATCAATTTTCGAATTATTCGGTTCACCGGTCTGGAAAAAATGCTGCCACGCACTCACGTGGCCGTCCATGTAGACGACATTCATCGTGTCGTTGGGATGCCGGAACGTGGTCAGGTACGTAACCGACCAGGCCCCGCACTGGGCGTTGTCGAAATTCTGATCCCTCATGTTGGGGAACCAGCCCACGTGATCATAGCCCTGGCTGTCCATGACGAGCGGGGCATTGGAATGACCGCCTTCCTGGTCCGGTTTCTTGGAGAACTTCCTGGTCTCGGCCTCCTCGTAGTAACCCAGGGTGTTGTTGATGAAAAAGTTGATGTCGTAGCTGTTGTTCTGCAGGTCGTTATCGTACATCGTCGAGATTTTTCCGGGCGCGACCTCCGAGTTCCAGACCCCCTCTTCGCCCGGGCACTCGAAGACCGGCCAGCGCCTGACGTCCGCTGCCCAGCTGATGTTCGAGGTGTTCGGTCCGAACGGTGCGTCCATCGCGCCGACGTAGCCGTCACCGATATTTACCGAAATAAGTGAATCGCGCTTGCCGGTTCCAATCACCCGCCACCAATAATAGCTGTTCGGGGTGTAGTCGTTGCTGTCGAAGCAATAGGCGGTGTAGCCGATCGCTATCTGTCGCAAATTGCTCTTGCAGGCGACACTGGTGGCTCGGCCCCTTGCTCCGTTAAGTGCCGGCAGCAACATGGCTGCAAGGATTGCGATGATCGCAATGACGACGAGCAACTCGATCAGCGTAAATGGGCCTGGCCGGCGTTTGTAGAATTTTAATTTTTGTAGCCAGCAGCACATATACCTGATATAGGCGCAACCGGTTTTCGGTATCAATAGCATTTTCAGAGCCCCTTTAGGACGAAAAAGCTACACGAATGCAGTGTAAAGTTGGCCCTTTGTCTTGTCCAGAGCATCCCAGCCAGCGCCAGCCAAGACTGTGCAGTGCGCTACAGGGGATCTTTGGCGACGATGATTGACGAGGTGACAGAGATCTTCAGGTAACGGGATCGCGATGCTGGCCGAGTAAGCAAGCTTCGAAGGGAATGATACCAGCCTCCGGAAGATCCTGACCGGGCCGGACGAAGTGCTGGACGCATCCGTAAGACTGTGTCTGCTAAATAATCCAGCTCAGGTGGCAGGCGTACTTTCGCCGGTTGCCGGTGGCTGATCTTCCCGCATACTTTCGTCGGTTGCGCTGAGGCCCAATTTCTTGGCGCGCTTCTCGGCCTTTTTCTTTTGCTTGGCGATTTCTCGTTGACGCTTTGCTGAGGAATAGTTTGGTTTGGCCATTTACTATCTCTTCGATTTGTTATTGATGTTGCACCGAGCGAAGCAAGACGTTTTCTGATTCACGTTTGCCGTATTATATAGAATAGTGCGAAATTAGCCTTCATCAAGTCTGCACGGTAGGGTGTAAGACTCTATGCATGTATAGTTCTGCATGACTCCGGTTGCACTGTAGTACAAAATCGACGATGAACGACCCCGAAAACACCCGTCACATTGTCAAGCCGCTGCATGGGTGCCTCTCTGAGATTCTCGGTATTGGCGCGCACGGCGGCGTCGTTGCACTCGCCGATGGTTCGATCATGCTGGCGCAGGAGAGTGCCAGCCGCATTTCGACTGATGGCGGCCGCACCTGGAGCGATCCCTATCCCCTGAGTTGCCCGATACCCGTGGGTGGCGTGGTCCGACTGCAGTCTGGCGGTCTGGCGGTCTACGGGAGCAGAGATGACAGGACGTTTTTCTCCGCCTCCGACGACGACGGAAAGAGCTGGTCGGAACCGAAATTGATCGGCGATTTCCCCTTTTTTCGCCCACTGCACCACTCGATGATCCAGCTCCAGACCGGCAGGCTCCTGCTGGCTGGATACATCGCTGGGCCGTACAGTTGGGAACAGCGCGACGGCACCATGGTGAGCGTCCATCCCGACCTGCAATACGATGACGTCATGGCATACGGCACCTGGCGCGGCCGGGAGCTCGGGATCGAGGGGCACGGCCATGCCCCGGAAATGGGCGCGACCGTCGTCTGTCGCTCCGACGACGAGGGGCGGAGCTGGACCAGGCACCCGGGCGCGATCATGGGGTGGTTTGATTTCGATGGCATCCCCAACGGCCATTGCGGTCAGACCTCATGCTTCGAACCGACGTTTGCCGAAACGCCCGATGGCAATGTGCTGCTGCTCATGCGCTCCACTGTAGGGCGCCTGGTTCAAAGCGACAGCACGGATGGCGGTGAACATTGGAGTGCCGTGGTACCGTCGGACCTGCCGAGTTCCGAATCTCCGGGTGTCATGGTGAGGCTGCCGGCGACGGGGGATTTGCTGTTGGTCTGGAACCAGGTTTCCCGTGATGAGATTCGTCGCGGTTACCGTCGCGGTCGATTGTCCTCGGCAATTTCCCGCGATGGCGGTCACCGTTGGAGCTTTTTCAAGACGCTGGAATTGAGCGAAGGTCTCGAGGACCTTGAGCAGGTGCCACCGGAGTACCCGATCCAGATGGTGCGCGCCCGTGACCGGGTCGGACCGCTGCCCGATGGTTGGGCGTACTTCCACTACGCCAATCTCGATGTGATCGGCGACACGGTGATTCTCCGTTACCCACGCGGCGGGCCGCTGTTGGGTATTGCCGAACAGAACCTGCACAAGCAGGAATCCGTGATGCGCGTGTGTCCGCTGCAGTGGTTCTACGAATAGACCCGGCCCGGGTTGCTCAACGCAGGTTCCGGTAAATCCTCAGGCGCGACTGCATGCACCGATCAGAAGGTTGCGTGCTCCGGGGATTTTTTGGCGTTGCTTGCCCGTGGGCCCGTGCCACATCAATTCGCAATGTACGATACCAGGCTATATTCCCTTAAGTTCGCCGATTGAATATTCCAACACTCCACCATTCCATAGAGGCCACCCATGGACGCGACCGAATTCAAATCTTTAGCCGCACTCGACCTTACCCGCGAGTCCGAGCATCTGTCCGACCGTGAACGCCAGCTCGTTGGCATGGCGGTGACCGCGACACGTGGCTGCCAGGTCTGCACCGGCAGCCGTATCGAGGCCGCGATGGACGCCGGGATTCCGTATGAGACCATCATTGCCGCTATCGACGTTGCCGCTGCGGTGAACGCTGGTGTGACCTTGCGCACTGCCATCTCCGGGGCCGAGCAGTACAACATCGAGCAACGCTGCACCGGCACCGAATGTAAAGCGTGAGACAGGCTCGCAGCCAGGGGCAATGTTCAGCCGCGTACATACATGATCATCGACATCCACACCCATCACTTCCTTGGTCGTGAAACGCTGAAGTCACCGGAGCCGGTCGAGCCGCTGATGCGCCTGGCAAAGCAGGCGGGTGTGACGCGGATGAACCTGCTGGGCAATCTTTTTCGCACCGGAAAAATCCGCCCACCGGCCCGTGACCTCAAGGCAATCAATACGCTCACGATGCGCCAGGTCCGGGCGTACCCGGACTTCTTCACGGGTTTCTGCTACTTGAATCCGGTGCTGGACGGCCGGTTTCTGATCGATGAAATCGATCGTTGTGTTGCGGACGGCAACCTTACCGGGCTGAAGTTCGAGATCGACCTGAACTGCCGCGACCCGCGTCTCGATCCGCTGCTCGATCGTGCCCGTGAGCTGGATATCCCGGTGCTGCATCATTCCTGGCACAACATCGATCTGTGCACCCAGCCGTACAAGTCCGATCCGCCGGACATTGCGGACCTGGCGGCCCGCCATCCGCAGGTGACGATCATCATGCCGCACCTGGCCGGTGTCGGTGTTCGCGGTGTGCTCGATGTGCTGCCGCATCCGAACGTGTTGATCGACACGTCCGGGGGCCTGTCCGTCGCAGGGCTCATCGAGTATGCTGTCGACCGTCTCGGTCCAGGGCGCCTGCTTTACGGCTCCGATGTCAACGGTCGCGACTTCAGTTGCCAGATCGGCCGCGTGCTTGGGGCGCAGGTATCTGCAAAGGTGAAGGAACAGATCCTGTGGCGCAACGCTGCCCGGGTCTTGAAGCTGGGGATCACCGAATGATCGACGTCAACGTATCTCTCGGGCGCTGGCCGTTTCAGCGGTTTCTTTTCGATGCCGCGCGGCCGCTGGCGCGGCATCTGAAGAGTTGCGGTATCCGCAAAGCTTTGGTTGCGTCGACGGAATCGGTGTTGTACCCGGATCCGGATGTCTATGACGAGGCATGCTTTGAACAGATCCGTGAGGTTCCCGGTCTGCTGCCGGTCAAGACTGTCAACCCGGTACTGGCGACCTGGCGCACATCCCTGTGTGATTTTGCTGATCGTTACGAACTCAAGGCGATCAGGCTGTATCCAAGCTACCACCGGTACGGTCTCGATGATCCGATTGTCAACGAGCTCGTCAAGACGGCAATCAAACTGAAGCTGCCGGTCATGGTTGCCGTACGTGTCGAGGACGAACGCCAGCAGTATTCGCTGATGCAGGTTCCCGGTGTTCCGCTCGCCGCCATTGCGAAGTTCGCAGCCGCGCACCCGCGCGCCAGGGTGGTCGCCCTGAACGGCTACTTTCACGAGATCGTTGCGGTCAAAGAGCGACGCAATTTGTACTTCGACATCGCCTTTGCCGAACTGACGGACACGTTGCGGGCGTTGACCGAGTATATGCCGGCACGTCAACTGTTGTTCGGATCGCAGACACCTTTCCTGACGACGAAGGCCGCGGCGATGAAAGTTGAGCTGGCGAACATCTCGCAGGGCAACTGTGAGCGGATCGCCGAAGGCAATGCAGTATCACTCTTTCGTCTTGACCGGTAGAAAGAGACGGACAGGCTACGGCAATTGTATTTGCATGGTCGCCGTGGCAGTTGTGCCGGTGGCGATGTCCTCGAGGTCGATGGTCCATTGACCGGCAGGATCGTTCAATGCCAGGTTGAACGTGTGCGAGCCGCGCCCGTCGTCGGCAATGATATCCGTCGTATATTCAGGCCTTGGCCTGCCGTCGGCGTCGGTGATTCGGATGTATACGACATGCCGTCCCGGCGTGCCATCGGCAACCTGCACGGAAGGCTGGATCGTCACGGTCCGGTTGTCCTGGCTGAGCTCGGCTGAAACCGCCGTGACTGCGTAGGGCAGAACAGCCAGCAGGATTGGTGTCGCTACGGCTATCTGCAGCTCGAGACGGTCGCTGTGACCATGATACGTTCGATTGATCACGTCGTATATGTGGCCGGTCTCCGGTAAGGTGACGATGAACGGGCGCGGCGAACGGTCGGCAAAGGCGGACGGTTCGTCAAGCAGCCGCTTGTGCGAACGCAGCAGGGCGACAATTCGGGCCTGCCCGTCGCGAAAGGAAAAAATCCGGGCGCGCGCTGTGTGGTGTCCGGCCGGCCGTGCCATTATCTGTGGTTCGATACCGGCTTTATGCAGGAAGCGTCCGAGGATCTGCTCCATGCCCAGGTTGCGTCCGGCGGCGCGCAGGGTGAGATAATGCTGCATTGCCATATTCATCAGGCAGGTGCGGCCCTTGCCGTAGGTGTTGGTGATAAATACCGGTGTGCCCGCGTCGGTAACGGCCGACGGTTTACCGTCTGCCGCTGCTACTGTCCGATCGACCGGCATCGGGACGCGTTCGCCTATATCATGGGAGACGCCGGCGGCCGTGAACTGCAGGATCTCATCGACCGGGACACCCCAGGGATCGCGCTCGTCTTCCTCGACGTTCTCGTCGACCTCGCCGAGATGCCGCAGGTCGGCGAGCGTGACGATTTCATCGTGCAGCGACTCGACGGCCGAGCCGGTGCGCCTGATACCGAACACGTCATCGAGCGGACCCTGGTCCAGCAATTTGACATGCTGGTCGAACACCGCCGGTTTGACGTCGGCCAGGACGGTGCCGCCGGCTTTGACGAACTCTTCAATCGCCTTCGTCTGCTCGGCGGAAAGGGCATGGGCAAACGGCATCACCAGCATCTTGAACTTTCTGTCCTGTAACGCACCGGCGGCAATTTCGGTGTGGTCAACAAAGACGTACGACAGTCCCATGTCGTCGAGCAGTCGGAGATTGGCCTCGGTATTCAACGCCCACGTATGGTCGGGTGATGCAAGGTATGTCGTCCAGCCGGGGTCCGTGTCGAAATCGCGTGTTGGCACAGGCGGATTGATCATGGCGGCATGCTGGCTGGGGCGCGAAAAGACGACAGCGATGTCACCGGTCTGGCGCTCGGCACCGAGCACGAGGCGGTCGATCCCCTGCTGGATACGGTTTACCGTGGCGGTGGTTTCCGTCAGGCATGGCATGGGCCGCAGGTCCGGAGCTATGCCGATCGATTGATCGCCCGCCTCGGACCAGCCATAGGTGGAGAAAAAATAGTAAATGTTGGCGCCCTGGAAGAGCATGTACCATGGATAAAACCGCCGGTCATCGGGGTATCGATACATCGGATAAGCCCCGTACCAGCCACCGAGAAACAGGTTTGGCCGGGCGAATGAGCGGATGATGTCCCACTTCCAGGCGTTGGGGTAGGGGGCCATCTGGTCAACCACATCGAGCAGCTGTTTCCACTCGAATCCGATCCAGCTGTTATCCGCCAGGGGCCCCTCGAATCCGACCCGTGCCCCCGGATCGACATCACGGACGATCGCCTTCGCATCACGGTGCGTTTCGACGAAAAGCCAGTCCATGTACAGCCGGAGGTCGACCCAGCGGGGGTACTGTCCGGAAGCACGTGCATCCGGCAGTGCCAACGGCATCGCCTCATCAAAGGAGGTATACTGGGTTTCCCATGAGGCGTTGAGTGCCTGCAGGGTGCCGTAATGCTCGGCAAGATACTCACGAAAAGCAGTCAGGCATGTTGGCGACACACAGCCGTCGAGCGGTTCGCGCATCATCCCCTGGTCGTCACCGAGTGAATAGGCCGGCGGCGAGTAGTGTCTGTAGTATTCAGTCTTTTCCCTGAGCTTCTTTTCTTCGGACGCGAGGAACTGCGGATTCGTCAGACAGGGTTTGCGGACGATCAGGCCGGTCTTGCCGCCCGGGTTCAAGGAGATGTGACGCGTGATATACGGCCCCGCCATCACGTTGAAGGTGGCCCAGTCGTCCATGTCCCCGCCGAGAATGCCGGTCCGCACGCCGTGTTCGGCCAGTAACTTGGCGGTTTGCCGCCGCACGAATGAAGCGTTGGTAGATGCCCAGGCGCCGTATTTGTACCGATCCGTTGGCGGTTGTGGCTGGCGAATGAGAACCGGGAGGATTTCCTGGGCAAGAACGGTGTCGTCTCTTGTCAGCGTTACCCAAACCTGGCACTGCACGGTAGAAACATCGGACACGTCGACGGTCACGGAGTTGCTGTGCTGCGCTTCGGCTTCGTTCGACCAGACCAACCGCTGGTGCGTGTCGTATACCTTTATACTCAGTTCAGCGTCGGCCAGGTCTCCCTGCAGCGTGACATCAATCGGCATCGGCTGAGCCGGTGGATATGATTTTTCGTCCGTAGTTATCGAAGCTATTGTGACCCCGCTGAGGGAGGTAAAGAATTTGGCCCCCCAGTCGAGAGTCCTGCCGTCGTTGTCACGGAGGATGACGTCGGCGTAATGCCTCCCGGATTTTAGCTGCGGCAGCTCCAGATGGATTCGTCCATCGGCGGATATTTTCGGCTGCGACTCATGCTCAACCGTCGAGAGAAGGTCACGAATACGTAACTGCACGGTGGCGTTTTGTGGTAACTTTTCCGGAGCCACGAGCAGGTCGCCCAGGTGGGCGTCGCCGCCTTTCGTATTGATGTCGCTGTGAAGATCATTCCAGCCGGTCAGCTTGATCTCCGGCATGTTCCGTCCTGCCCAGAGAACAGTCCGGCCGGCAAGGGAGCAGTAATAGTCATAGTGTACATCCCGTATGCCCTTGCCCGCCTCGTGAGAACCCGGCGGCGAAAGGTAGCAGTTGGTGGAGAGCGCGGTGGGCAGCGGCGAATAATCGACGACGACGATGCGCCCGCCGGTTTGCCGCTGGTAAAACTTCGCGCCCTTGCCGATAAGTTCGCGCGGTTCCGCGGCTGGCATCGGCGGCAGGTGCCGGGTTGGAATGCCGTCTACAACCGCATGCAGCGAGTCTCCGGTTGCGGGTTCATGCGCTTCGATCAGCGTTTTCAGCTTTTCTGAAAGCACCCTGGGATTGAAGATCACCAGGCCGGAGCCCGCGGCAACGTCATCGATTATCGCCTGCTCGACATCGTCCGGAATAATTGAGGTGTCCAGCCAGCCGATGACAATGACATCCGGACGCCGCGCCGCCTTCAAGGCGGCCATGGCCCGTTCCGTAGTCACTTCTTCCGTACCGTACTTTAACCAGCCGTAATGCGGGCCGTTTGTATCGGCCCACTTGTGATGGAAGAAGGTCATTACCGCGGCGGCGTCGAAGTCGAAACGCTGCTGTAATTCGACTGTGGCCCGCTGCGTCCAGCGCGGCGCGATGACGACCAGCTTCAGTCGGCGCCCGGCATAGGAAGTTGCCCAGGGCGTGTGCGGCGTCACGACATCCGGGCGCAGCTCGGAAAACGACGGGTCCTCGAGCCACATCCGGTATTTGGGCAGCACATTCAACTCCGAGAGTCCCGGCGGGGGCGTGTCAGCCTGGACCACAGATGCC
>JASLZG010000142.1:8394-11700 GCA_030754995.1 Lentisphaeria bacterium | reverse complement strand
GTGAGTCCTTAATTTTGATAGTAGTGAAGTCCCATGCATTCAGCATCGGCACTGTCAGCACGCCATCCCCGCCGATATACACAGCCCCCGATAGCCCGACTGACAGCACAGCAGTAAGGGCATCTGACAAACAGTGCACCGGAGTTGGCTCGTCGTTCGGTTTTTCAAGACACGCTGTCGAACTCACTCATCTGCGGATGGCGGACGACGCTGTGATTTCTTCTGCGACTTTTTATCCCTTGTCTTCCGCCGCCGCTCCAGCGCCGCCCGCGACACACGCGTCGGCGTCCGTTTCGGTTTGCGATAGTTCAAGCGCGCCACGAGGGTCCGCAGCTTGACGATGCAGTCCCGGCGATTCATCACCTGGCTGCGATGCCGCTGGCTGTTTACGACCAGTCCCGTCGGCAGATGTTCGAGACGCACCGCGGAATCCGTCGTATTGACGTGCTGGCCGCCCGGCCCGCTCGACCGGGTCGCAGTGAACTGGCATTGCCGCAGCAGGGCCTCATCGTCTTCCGGCAATATTATTTTCTTTTGTTGTGCCATGTCCGTAAAAATGTTTTCACTTTCCTGCAGGCCGGCGCCGATGGCATCGGCCCGGGCTTGATGTCGCCGGTTCCGAAAAAATGCGGGCCGATCGGCGCGTCTCGGCGCCGGCACAAATACGGTAAGCCGGGAGTGGCCGGTAAGCAATGCGGCCATTCACCAAGTGGCATCTGCACGAAAATTCTCCGGCCGGGCGTCGTTGACGTTATCGTCGTGAACCGGGGAATCACCGTTCGGTACGGATGACGCGATTGGCAAGGCCTGGATTTACTGGCCGTGCACATCGGGATCGTACTCGAACAGCCGGACATTGTCGATGTAGATCTGGCCCGGCGGCCAATAGGGATAGAGCATCACCCGGACATAGTTGACGTTCGGCGTGAACCGTGTCGGGCCGAACGGTTTTTTACGTCGCGAGAACGTCTGCCACCCGCCTGACTGCCCGGCGTCCATGCGCCCGCGCCACACATACCGATGAAAGAAGCCTTTCTTGTCGGTCTCCTTCGAGGGCACCGTGCCGATCCCACCGGGTCCGCCCGTGGCGTTGGCGATGTATTCGCGCACCGCCCCGGCCTCGTCAGCGAACGAGGTGGACGGCTTTTTGGAATAGCCGACCAGCCAGATGAACATCGAGACACTGCCCTTTGTCTCGACCGTGAGCCAATAGCGCTGGCCGAGCTCAATCGGTATCGGGTCACTCCAGAACCAGACGCCGTCAAGTCCGGCGAGCGTGTCGAATTTCGGCCCGACAGTCGGTTGTTTGGCGGGTGCGTCAAGCGGCGAGGCGCCGGCGGCAAGTTTCACCCACCAGTCGTAAGCCTGTGACTGCAGCACATCCGTGTCAACCTTGAGGACCATGCCACGTTCACCGTCCGGATCGGGAACCCAGAACGTCGAGAGCCCGTCAATCGTCTGCCAGTTGTCGGGCGTCACGTTGCCGGTCTCGAAATCGCCGTTGGGCAGCAGGTTCTCACGATTCAGGACGCCGGCCACGCCGGCCCCGGCCGGCCGCACAGCTTTCCAGGCGATCAATTCCTTCCGCACCTGATGCAGGACGCCTTTTTCGTTATCGATGATTTCGGTCTCCGCCAGGATCTCGCCGCCGGGCACACGCATGGTGCCGTAGGCAGTGGTGTAGGCCTTGCGTTTCGGGCCCGAGGCTATCGTCTCACTTTCCCAGCAGACGAATTTTTCGTTGGCCACCTCCTTCTCGACCGCCAGCCGCGTCACCTCGGTGACGATGGTCTCGTGACGCCGCCCCCTCACCTTCTTCAGGTGCTTGAGAAAATACGGTGACTGGTCGGGGCTGTACCAGGCCTTTATCTTGACGTCGGCGCCGGCTTTCGTCATCAGCTGATGTGTCTGGCAAGTGTACGTCTTGTTTTCGATGTGATACTCACTCAGGCTGTATTTCTCCGCGGTTATCGTGCTGAAAAGCGTATCGTCCCAGGCGTATTTCACCGGCTTTTTGCGTTGCACGTCATCACCGTTCCGGATTTCGCGGGAGACAACGTAGCCGTCCGCATCGAGGCGCTCGAGGCGTGTGGTGATGTCGACAATGCGGACGACCGCCTGGCCGTCGCGCCCGGATGTCTTCGTTGTCACCCGGACGGTCTGCCAGCTTCCCGGCGCGTAACGGCCCCATGGATGCGTGGACGGGTGGATAAGGATCGCTGCCACTGGGCCGGCAGCAAAGGCCAACAGGATTGCGGCGAGCAATTTCAATTCAGGTTCCCGGGGACAGGTGTCAGCGAGTGGTAAGTGGCGAATGGCAGGGGAAAATGGCAAGCCGGCAGTCCCGGCCCGACGGCCACCTGAAACCTGGCACCTGAAACCTTTTCCATCACTGTTGTTCCTTCAGTCTCTGACGCGCCATGGCGGTGAATTCGTCGTTCATGCCGATTGCCAGGAGCTTTGCCAGTTCAACCTGGGCATCCTTATGCCGGCCGAGCTGCTCGAGGGCCGTCGCCAGCTGCCAGCGCGCCTCCGATTCAAAAGAGGCGCCGGCCGCCAAGCCGATGGCCCGGGCCAGGTAACGGGCGGCGTCCTGGTGCTGTTGCCGCCTGGCAAGGATCGTGCCGCGCCAGAAGAACGTGTGCCCCTTGATTTTGTCGCTGGCGAACTTCTCTTCCCATTCATTAACGATCTCCAGCGCTGCACCATAGTTCCCGGCGGCGAGGAATTCACGGATGGCATTCGGATAGGCGCCGGTCCGGGCAGCTCGCACCTGCGACGGAATATGCTGGCCGCGCAATAGTTCCACACGCTTGTAAAAACCGCGTGCCGCAGTCCGGTCACCGTGCCAGATTGCCGTGTCGCCGGCCGCGTTGATGGCGCGGCGGTAGGCCGCCCTCACCTGGTCGTCGACGACCGATGACTCGGCGACCGCCTCGACCTGCTTCAGCAACGCCTCCGTCGTCTCCGGCTGCCCGCGCTTGACGCCCAGCAGCCAGATGAGCTGTGCAATCGAGTCGATCCGCTCGGAGGCCGGGGTCGCCGCGACCAGTGATGCCTGGAACGCGGCGATCGCATCGTCGACTCCTTCATTTCCCAGCTCCAGGGCACAAAGTGCGATCAGCCGATTGATGCGCCCGGCTGTTTCACTGTGGCTGTCGCCGAAACGATCGATGAAAATTCGCCCGACACGCTGGGCGTCGCGGGGCCGCTCGCTTTCGGCGAAGAGATGCGCCATCTCGCCCAGGGCCTGGGGTTGCAACTGCTGCGGGTCGTAGGCCTCGACGATAGCGGCATAGTCGGCCG
>JASLZG010000142.1:0-8384 GCA_030754995.1 Lentisphaeria bacterium | reverse complement strand
GATTTCGTCCGAAACCTCCTGAATCTCGTAAACCGAAAGCGGCCATGAAACCGTCGCGGCCCCGGCGTTCAACTGGACATTGTACTCCCCGAGACTGGTGAAAACGTGCTGCACCGCCACGCCGGTGGTCGCGTGCCCGTCGCCAAGGGTCCAGTGGAATATCGTGCCATCGGGAAAGGCACCGGGGTTGCCGACCGCGAAACGAACGCGCGTGTACTGCCCCTCGCTGCGCTGTTGCGGCCAGATCGAATCAAGAATCCTCGGCTCGAAATGCAGCAGCGCGGAGGCGGGCGATTCATAACGCGTTACGGCTGCCGCATGCGGCACGGTGTACAGCGATTCCGGAATCGGCAGGAACTGCCTCCGGCGCGTGCCCGGTGGGGACCAACCGAGGAAGGCGAGCTGTTTGAGCAACACCTCCTCGTGATAGTACTCGAGGTAATGGCGGCCGGCCGTAAGCTCGACCGTCCTGCTGAACTTGCCGCGCATGCCCTTTTCCGCGGTATGCCGTCCCGGCCAGTGCGCCAGTTCCCTGCCATCGATGAACGAGAATGACGCCTCGTTGGAGGCGGTGCAGAACGCGTAGGCACCAGCTTGCGGAATGTCGATCCAGCCGCGATACGCGCTGATGTAATGATTGGAGGAACCAAATGGATTGCGTGCATCGGCAATGCGGCGTTGATACCGGGCGCCATACTTCCCCGGGCTGGCGGCCACCATTGTTCGCAACTGTTCGACGGTCTCCGGATTGGCGCCTTCGGGCCGCCGGATCGTGCTGAAGACAAATCCTGACCGCGGCGTCCAGCCCCCGGTTGGCGCCCCACTCCCGGGTGTCGGGTCACTGACAGCACGCCGGGGATCCGGCGGCGCATCGGGGTTGTCGAAATAGACGAAATACTTTTGTCCCGCGGCGGCACCGGCGGCGCGAAAAGCGATCAGGGAATAGTGGGCGGCATCGTGAAAAGTGAGTTCGAAGGGCACCGGCCCGCCGTTACCGTCGACGACACGGTAGTCACGGCCGTCGGCCCGGGTGCGGCCCTGGCACACTACCTTGACGGCGGCGGTCTGGACATTGCCGCCAACCGGCCGGCGGATCTTGACAACCGCCCTCGCCTGCCACCCGGCCAGATGCCAGGGCGCCGCATACGTGTTGATCGACAGCACCAGCACGCCGGCAACCAGATAATTGTTCATCATGTGAAAAAGGCGGCAAAATTCCCGCAATTGAATTGTTTCACTTCCCGTACCCGTATGGTGGGCACAGCGAAAGAGGCGAACCTGGAGTCTGCATCCTCACATGTCTTCTTCCCGTGCCAGGGTGCGGTAGTATTGCTCGAGCAAAGTCTCGTAGCCCTGCGGGTAGCCGTCATCGGTGGACTGCAGCAGTTCGTCGCGCAGCTTCGCCGGCAGCTCGCGGGCCTGGTGCAGGCTCAGCGCCGTGGTCTCGTCAAGGCCGGCGACCGCCGCCTTCAACTGGCCAATCGCTACTTTTCGCTTGCGCGAAGCA
The DNA here is from genome assembly GCA_030754995.1 of Lentisphaeria bacterium. Lineage (GTDB taxonomy): Bacteria > Verrucomicrobiota > Lentisphaeria > JABSQK01 > CAJWLW01 > CAJWLW01. The sequence continues at coordinate 6,877 of JASLZG010000142.1, read as the reverse complement.
TCTTCGTAGCGCAGGTCGCGCAAATCCGTTTCGACTGATTTCATCAGTTCGATGGCATTGTCCAGGCGCCGGCCGGTGACACTCGCCGTGTCGAGTTCCTTGGCAATCCGCTCGGCCTTCTCGCGCGTGCCCATCTGCTTGGCACTGAGCCGTTCCAGGTCGCGCACGAAATCCGGCGGCGTCCCGCCTTGCAGGCCTTTCCTGCCGCTGCCTGCCTTCTTGCCGCCGCCAGTCGAGCCGTTGGGGTCGAGTTGCCCCTCCTGCTCGAGCTTGCCTTCCTCGTAGCGCTCCTTGTTCAGACGTGCCGGCGTCTTGCGGCCCTCGAGCCCGCGGGCGGTCTCACCTACCATCTGACCGGACGCCTTGCCGCGCCGGCCGTCGCCCGAACGACCGGTCAGTTCATTGGTGTTCGGTATGTCGTTACCCGTTTTGCCCTTGGCGGAAAAATTGCTCTGCGAGCCGTCCATGACCCCCCAACCGGCCTGGTCCAGGTTCTCGCCCCATGCGGACGTCGCGTCGTCGGCCTCTTCATCGAAATCCTCTTCCTCCTGCAGCAGCTCGCCGATCAGGTCCTCGAGTACATCCGGCAACGGCATCTCATCGAAGTTCATCGGCTTGTTCTCCAGTGGATCCTCGATATTCCACCTTAAATAGTCCGGTTTATCGAGCAGCCACACTTCAAGGTCCTCCTTCATTGTGGTGGCTCCGCTGACGCCCATGTCCTCGATTGAAATATCCATGTCGGTAGCCTTCTTCCGGGGCTTGGGCTCGACCTCCTCGAAGACCGTGTTGATGTCTTCGCGCAGGCCGAAGTCATCGACGAAGCCGGTGGGCAATTTCGCCAATTCGTCGACCGCGCCCTTCTGCCATTTTGACCAGCGCCGGCGGAACTCCTCGAACTGCTCGAAATTCTTCAACTCCTCCTCGCTGAACTCATCGACCGGCCTTTTCGGCATCTTCTCCAGTTTCGAGGCCATCTCCGTCTCATCGACGGTGAGGCGGTTGAGGTCGAACAGCAGTTTCACCAGGGCCCCCGACAGTTCCTTGTGTGCCGCCTCGTCCTTGTCACGGATACGGCGCAGCGAGCGGCGCGCCTGGTCGTTGCGTTGGAGCCGCCGCAGCATGTCTTCGAGCACGGCGATTATTTCGTCCTGGACCGGCAGTGAATCGTTGCGCAGCATGGCGGCGCGGGCATCATCGTTCGTCGCCCCGCCAGTTTCCAGCAGGCGGACAACGTCGGCCATAAGCCCGGCGTACAGCTCGTCGAGCGCTTCGATCATGGTGGCCACCGGCAACGTGCCCTGGCGCATCGCGCGGGCGAGGACGGCGGTGTTGGTGCGGATTTTGATCTGCCGCAGAACCAGTGTCTCGAAGCCGATGCCGGATGCCGTCTGGGCACGATTCGAGCGCTGCAGCCGGATCAGTTCCTCGAGGACGGCGGCATAGTCGTCGAGCTGCATCTGCAGCTTGGCAAGTTCCTGCTCCGGGGTGACGACGAAGATCGAATAGCGTCGCGATTCGGCAGTCCCGGGACCGGTCTGGTCGTTGCGATCGGTGACCGTTGCCCAGTACTGCACGACATCGCCCGCACCGATGCCGGTGCGTCCCAGGTCCCAATCGAATTCATGCACGGCGCGGCTGTCGATGGTCGGAGATCGCGGGAAGCGCACAAGCTGGCGGGCCGTGGTGAGATTGTTGACACGATACACAATGCGCACGTCGCCGATTCCGAAATCGTCGCGTGCATCGACGGCCAGCGGCAGGCTGTTGCCGGCCTCGATCTGCTCGTCACGGCCGGGCACGACAATCGCCACGGTGGGCGGACGGTCGCGGATCAGGGTGACCGGATACCACATCGGGTCCATGTTCTCGTAACCGTCGGTGTCCAGCAGGCGGAAACGATAGCGCGTCGGTGCCTGGACTATGTCCGTGCCGCCGTTGGCGTCCGGCGCGGCGGCGTGGCGGATTTCGAACCTCGCCAGCCAGACATCGCTGCCCCGGGTGCCCTCCAGGCGGATCACCTGCCCTGATTCTGTTTCAAGCGTCGCCTGGTCCAGGGACTTCGTCGTCTTTATCCTGAGCGACACACGGGTTCCGGAAAGCGCCGCAAGCTCACCGCCGGCGTTCTCGGTGGTCTGCGGTTCGAGACCGACGTATGCCGGGGGCTCCAAGGTCAGTCGAAGGCTGTCCAGGCGCGGGCGTTTGACGATCTCCACCTGCCGCGGCGCCGTCTGGTCGTCGCCGGCAGCTATGTAGAACTGAAAGCCCTCGTCAACATCCGCCGCCACGAACTGAAAGGAGTTCCTGTCGGCCTGTGACCGGTCAGCGGCAAGCTGCATCGACTGCGACCGCCAGTTCCTGCCGTCCCGGCTGCGATAGACCCGGGCGGAGTCCGGCAGGTGATCGCCGCCGATATCGGCCGTAATCGCGATACTGGTGCCTTCGGGAAATCGCTTGCCCGCGGCCGGTTGGACGGATGCCCGGTCGATAACGGTTGACGTGTAGGGCTTGATGTCGGCGATCGGCAACAGCAGGCGCCCCAGGCTGTTGGTGAATCGAGGCGTGAAAATGACGGCATAGAGAACGATCAGCAACAACGCAGCGCCGGTCAGCAGCGCGGCGCGGCGCACCGGCTTCCAATCGAGGCAGTCGCTCATTTCCAGATCGACCGTTGCCGCGGCGGCGTCGGACACGATGGCATCGACGATGGCGGCTGAACCGCACACTTCACCGCGACCAAGCTGCAGGGCATTGATCAGCCCGTTGTGCAGCTCGGGATGGCGGTGCTCGACCATGGCGGCGAAGAAGTCATCACGCCGATCCTGCAGCCAACGACGCAGGACCAGGAACAAAAGACCGGCTGCCAGTCCACCCCAGAGAAGACATGCCAGCAGAAGCCGGCCGAACACGCCGAGGCGGAAAAGATTGTCGACGGCGACCAGGAAAATGACGATCGCAACAACGCCGGCGGCCGCCAGCAGAAAACCTTCGAGCAGCTTCGCCCAGCGCCACTGCCGGCGTACCGTCTCCACCTCGTGGCGCAGCCGCGAATAATATTGTGAAGCTTCCATGTCAGCCCCCGTCAGTGTTGTCAAACAAGATGATTTCTCCGGCGCAGCACCCATTCAACTGTAATCGTTGCCAGGAAAAAGAGAAAGAGCAGCGGTGAGTTCCAATACTCCGTCCTGTGCACCTTCGAAATTCGTCGTTCCCCGGGTTCGATGTGATCCGCCAGTTTCCCGGCTTCATCGACATCCACGTAGACACCGCCGCTTTTGCGGGCAATCGATTGCAGCAATGTTTGATTCGTGTTGGTGTCCGCAAGTTCCAGGGCCGAGCCGTGCACGAGAAACTCGGCGGTGCGATTGGCGACCGTGTGTCCGTCCGCCAGCAGGCTGGCGTGCACCTCGTAGCGCCCACCGGCCGACGGATAGAAGCTCCCTAAAAATACATCCGGCTCAGCGGAGCCGGCGCGAACCGGCACGGCGGTCGCTTTGCCGGTTTCATCGAGCACCTCGACGACCGGTTGTTCGATTGCAGTGCCGTCGCCGGCATCCCGGCGGACAACCCTGATGGCCACCTCCTTGCCAACGTCGTAGTCGGGCTTGTCCGTACTGACGGTCAGGTCGGCCTGTCTTTCAGTTATTTCGCGACCGGTCAGCCAGCGTACCGTTTGACTCCAGAACCGCGCGTACAAGGTGTCGCTGGTGCCGGTGACCCGGGTGAGCCGGGTCCAGCGCCAGGTGGTGTCGGCAGCAATCACCATGACCTGTCCCGAGCCGTAGCGGCCAGTGACAATCACCGGCGCCGGCCCGTCGTCACCGATGACGTTCGGATTGACCGCCAGAACCGTTGCCGCCGCCTTGACGCGCTTGACCAGATTCGATCCCAGGAGGTGCGGTGCGGCACTCCACATCGTGAGGTCCGCGACGCGGTCGCCGGTGATCTGAAAGACCGGGTGCCGTTTGCCGGACTCGGTCAAACTCAGCACAAACGGGTCCTCGGCCTGCACGTGGCCGCTCTCGACAAAGACAACCGGCAGCACTTCAGCCAGCGGTTTGCTGTGAAAGCCATCGGCGCCGAACGACTGATAACCACCCAGAACCAGCAGGGAGTTGGCCCGTTTCGATTCGCCCGCCGCCCCCTTGTCGACCCAGTTGATGAGCGCCTTGTATTCAGCGGACGCGAGGTAGGCGCTTTCCATATCGCCGAGGATCACCAGGTCGAAGTTCTTCAGCAGATCCGGCGTGATTGCGATCTTGGCAACCCCGGAGTCGGATCGATGCGGGTTGGCGCGCCGCACCTCCGAGACGAGATGCACATCCGGATCGTCCTCGAGACGGTTGCGCAGGAACTTGTACTCGAAGCGCATGAACCCTTCGAGGTACAACACCGCGATCGCGTCGCCATCGACTTCGAGCGGAAAGTGCCGGGAATTATTGGCCAGCACCCGCTCACCCGCGTCCGTGTGCACCGTGGCGGTGAAAACGAAACTGCCGGCTTCGGCGGGGGCGAAGATCAACTGCACCTGCTGTTCGTCCCTGCCGGAGCCCAGCTCGACTGTCTGCTCCGCCACCGGCTGGCCGGAACCGCGCTTGATGTTGACCGTCGCGGTTACCGCCGGGCCGGCAGACTTGCCGATGGTGACGGTGATCATCGTGTTGTTGTTGACCATCACACGCTCCAGCGCCCTGACCGCCTTGATTTCGAGGTCGAGGCGGCTGGCTTCGGGATCTGACCGGAAGCCGACGCAACTGATCGGCACCTGGCTGTCGGCCAACCGCGACACGTCCTGGCGCCCGGTGTTGTCGGCACCGTCGCTGACCAGGACCAGGGCGATGAGTTTCTTCGATCGCAGCTGCGCGGCCGCTGAAGAAACGGCCCGCACCAGATCGGTTCGCTCGTGACGCGGTTCCGCCGGCAAGGCTTCCGCGACCCTGTTGCCTTCGACATCGAACACATCGACTTTCATCTCCACATCCGAAGCCGTGGAGAGGATCTCCGACTGCAGGCGCTCGACGGCCTTTCGGGCCTTGGCGTAACGCCCCTCCAGAGACATCGAGATGGAGGTGTCCACGACAATCGCAACGCGTCCCGGATCGATCCTGTCTTCCCGGCGCGTCCAGGTCGGCTTGGCCAGCGCCAGCGCCAGCGCCAGCAACCCGGCACAGCGCAGCGCCAGCAGCACCCAGGTGAAGCGCCGCCCGGTTCGCATGAAGATGCCGCGGTAAATGCCGTAGGTTAATCCGATTCCGGCGACGACAGCCAAAAGCCACAGCCAGCTGTTTTGCACCCCTTCGAATTCAAGAGCGGCAAGCATCATGATCGCCCTGCCTCCTGCCGTTCGACTTCGCGTCGTGCCGATACCGGGTGCGGCCGATGCCGATTTCCCCGGGCAGAGTCTGGCGAAGGCACGTGGATTTCGCGCGGTTTGCCGTAGTGCCTGAGGCTGATGCGATTGGCGATCCAGGGCTCGAGCAACGCCACAATGACGACCAGTATGAGCAGATGGTTCCACAGCTTCCAGCCGCTCCGTCCCTGCAGCGACGCCGCCCCGAGATCGGCCGGCTGGGACACGAAAGTGACAAGCGGCCGGCCCGGCACCAGGAGTTCGCGGATGCCGCTTTCAACCCGGGCCTGGCGCGACTGTGACTCTGCATCTGCCTCGTCGGACGTCGCCTCGGCCAGCACATCGTCCAGCAGCGTCAGGTCGGATTCGTAGGCGGAAACGTTGGCAACAAATGCCTCCGTCAGCTCGGCGCGTCCCGGCGGATACATGGCGTAGACACCGGCCTGGTCAGTCCCGGTGAAAGCCAGCGGCGCGGATGGATCGCTGGTCGTCCCAACCGTGCCGATAGTGCCGTCCGGCTTGCGAACCAGCAGTTGCCGCAGCCCGCTTGTGGCCGACACCGGAACCGGCACGTCGTCGCCGGTTTGGAAGAAATTGCGGTGGCCCATGGTGTCCTGTGAAAGGTAACCAACCAGGCGGTATATCCACGGCAGAAATGCCGGGCGCACCGGAAAGTTCGTCCAGTCGCGGTCGCAACTGCTGGCGAAAACCATGACCGTGCCCTCGCCGAAGGCGTGCTCGCACAGCAGGGGCGCCCCGGTGTCCGTCCGCATGAGCACCGAAGCCTCGCCGGGATCGAGGTCCCAGAAGGCCTTCAAGTTGACACTGGAGAAACTGCCCGTACGCCCGTCATCGAACGATGACAGCACGACATGATTCCCGTCGATCTGGCCGATCTGAGTGAGCTGGCTTTCGGAATCCGGATCGCCGCTCATGCCGATCACCGGCCCGGGCAGCAGGCCGCCATGCAAACGGTTGCTGCCGCTGAATGACTGGTTGAGGAAAGCGGCGTTTGTCTTGTCGCCGAGGAAGATCAGCAGGCCGCCGCCGCCGTCCACGAAACTCTCCAGGTGCGTCACTGCCTGCGGTGGCGCCGACTCGACGTTCGCCAGGATCACCATCGGATAATTGCCCAGGTCGCTGTCCGCCAGTCTGTCGGGTGTAATGATGTCCAGCTGGATTGGCTTCTCTCCGGCAGCAGTGGCACCCAGTGCGGCCTGGAGAAAGAACAGTTCGTCGAGGCGCCGAACGCTCGAGGGCGCCCCATTGACCACCAAGATATGCATGGCGTCGAGCACCTCGAAGGCAAAGTATCGCCGGTTGTCGGCAGCCAGTGTGCCGTCGTCGATCTGGACATAGCCGGTATGCCAGCCGCCGGTTTCGAAGGTATGATGAAACCTCGAGACAACCCAGCGGCCGGGCTGCAGTCCCTCGACCTGCCGTTCGCCGACCTTCTTGTTGTCGATATGGAGCTCGACCGTCGAGCTGGCCGTTGTATGATCATGATTGTGGATGTGCGGGCGACTC
>JASLZG010000141.1 GCA_030754995.1 Lentisphaeria bacterium | reverse complement strand
CCGGCCGCGCCGCGCCGTCGCCATTCATTACATGAGCAGCAACGCCACATTCACCGGCGGCGATCACCTGATGAAACAGTTTATCGAAGTTGGCATCGGGGAACCGATGCGCAATGCCGGTGACCGTTTCCCGGTGGTTTGTCGCGACGGTCAAAAAACATGAAAGAGCCTGATTCAGGACGTCTTCATGAGATATTTCCAATTCCTGAAACGGCCGGCGCAACCTGCCGCCCAATCATTGATTTCGTAGGAAATGAATTGGTTTTCCACGGCGGGCGTGACAACTTCATCCACCCCAACCCTGGACCGGGAAATGAACACCGAATATATGCCGCTGAGTGAGGTCCGCGATACACTGCATGTCGAGTGGTATCGTTGTCCGGTTTCAATTCAGCGCCTGCGCGAACTGAACCAGCGCAGCGACCTGCAAGGTTGGTTTCAGGCCGGCGGGCACCTTGCCCTGGTCGCCGCCGCCGCCGTCCTGGCCTACAACTTCTGGGCGCAGGGCATGTGGATCGGATTCGCCGTAGCGCTGTATGTCCAGGGCATGATGGGCAGCTTCTTCAACGGCGTGGCGCCGCATGAACTGGGACACGGCACAGTGTTCCGCACGAAGTGGCTCAACAAGTTCTTCCTGTACCTGTTCAGTCTGTTCGGCTGGTGGGATCCTTTCGATTATGCCATGAGCCACACCTATCACCATCGCTACACGCTGCACCCTCAAGGAGATCGCGAAATACTGCTGCCGATCGGGCCGGGTTCGGGCGTTAGCTTCATCCTGCAGATGCTGACGGTGAGACTCTTTTTGCCATCGACCCGCACGTACAGCCGGGGTGGGTTCATCTCCTCAATCATAGTCACCGCCAAGTCTTCCTTTGGCAAGGCTGGCGGCACCGCAACGCCAAGTCGCAAATGGCTGACTGCGCTGCACACCGACCAACCTGCGGAGCATCGAAAATCGATGTGGTGGTCTCGCATTCAGTTGCTGTTTCATGGGGCGGTACTGGTCATAGCGATCATTTCCGACCTATGGGTACTGCCGCTCATTATCACTGTGTTCCCATTCATCGGCAACTTTTTGATTTATCTGGTCGGTCTGCCGCAGCACTGCGGCTTACGCGACAACGCCCCGGACTTCCGAAAGTGTACGCGCTCGATGAAACTGAACCCTGTCCTGGAATTCCTTTACTGGCAGATGAGCTGGCACACGGAGCACCATATGTACGCGGCGGTGCCCTGCTACAACCTCAAGAAACTGGCCCGCGAGATCGCCGGCGACATGCCGGAGCCCCGTACCCTGACCGGCGCCTGGCGCGAGATGTACGAGATCGTCAAACGCCAGGAAACGGACCCCACCTACCAATTCGACACGCCGCTGCCGGCTGCCGCAGGACACGAAGCAGTACTGTCCTCGGATGAGCTGGAGAGCTCGATCGGCGAGCTGGCGCCAACCGGCTTGAAGTAGTTGAGGGCAGTCTATCAACATGCGCGGAATTACCGTGCAAGGCAACCGGGAGAAAACCAATGAAGACCATAACCTTCGGAAATACCGGTGAGCAGGTGTCCGAGATCTGCCTCGGCACAATGATGTTCGGCAACACCTGCGACCAGGCGGAGTCGGACCGCATCCTCAGCGCCGCCCTGGATGCGGACCTGACATTTGTCGACACGGCAGCGATGTACGGCGACGGCGGCACCGAGGATTTGCTCGGCAAGATCATCGGCGACCGGCGTGACAAAATTTTCCTGGCGACCAAGGTGCACAAGGGGATCGACGGCGAAAGCATCACTACGAGCATTGACGAGAGCCTGCTGCGATTGCAGACCGACCGCGTCGATTTGTACCTGATTCACTGGCCCAAGGTCGGCATGGATCCGGAAGAGGTCATGCAGGCGCTGCACACGGTCGTAACGGCCGGCAAAGCACGCTACATAGGTTGCAGCAACTATCCGGCATGGCTGTTCGCGCATTCCAATGCGATCGCCACGAAGAACGGCTGGACGCCGCTGGTCAACAACCAGATCCCGTACAACCTGGTCGAGCGCGGCATCGAGGTCGAAGTTTTGCCGCAGGCGGCCGCCGAAAACATCGCCATCACCGTTTACCGGCCACTCTTGATGGGAGTGCTCTCGGGCAAGTATCGTCCTGGCGCCGCGATGCCGGACGGTTCGCGCGGTGTGGACGACACGCGCATCGGCGCCTGGCTCAGCCGCTTCGGTGACGGGGTCGACGGGTTCCTGTCGATGGCAGAGGAATTGGGCACGCACCCCGCCGCGTTGGCGACGGCCTGGGTCAAACAATCGCCGGGGATCACCTGCCCGATTGTCGGTGTCAGCTCGTTGAAACAGCTGGAAAAATCGCTGGCTGCCGCCACACTGGAACTGAGCGCGGAACAGCACGACCGTTTGACCGGTTTGTTCGAGGCCGCCGCCGTGCAGGAGGAATGCGGCGGCGCCTTCGGACCGCTGCGACGCGAGCGGGCGCTGCTGGGATAGCTCCCGGTCAGCTCAGCTGCGGGGCCGTCGGCTCGAGCAGATAGTCGCGCATGGTTCGCCAGCTCGCCTGTCGTGCCGCCAGGCCGCAAACCTCGATGAACATCGGACAATGGTTGATCTGATGTCGTTTCCAGGCCCAGAAGAACGCCGCCAATGAGAGGTTGGGGCCGAAGACGTTGTCGATCTGCAAATGCCCTTTCAACCTGTTCTCCAGCGCGCGCACCTGGTGAATGTGATAACCGGCGATCTCCTTACCCATCGTCGCGAACCACTGGCCGAGTCCGAACCGACTGTTGTAAGCACCGTTGGTGCGCGCATGGCCGATGTCCAGCATGAAAGCGACGCGCTCCGGGCCGAGCCGGGCCCGGAGTTCTTCGATCCAGCCATGGCATTCCGCCGGCAGACAACCGAAACACCGGTGTTCATCCGCAGGCTCGTCCGGGTTCAGGTGAAGGTTCTCGACCGCAAGGACGACATCCGTATCCGTGACCGGTTCGAGCGCCGCCGTCACGATGTTGGCGATCCGCATCCAGGTATCGCTGCCCGGGGTCATTTCACCGGCCGGGACGTGCGGCGGATGCAGGGTCAACTGCTGCACGTCCAATGCCAGGGCGCGCTCCAGGCCCCGGCACCAGGTGTCCAGTCCCGGCATTGACCGGGTCGCCGGGTCCCATGAGATGTTGTCCATGTGCCAGGAGAGATAGCGGCCGCCGGCATCCCGCCACTTCGCGATGTGCTCACCCAGCAGGCCGGCCGGCAACCCGAGCGCGTCTGCCCGCAACTCGAGGCAGGGCAAGCGTTCCTGTGCCGCCCAGTCGATGCTGCCGAAGGTTTCGTCGGCGACCATGCATGAGATGCCGAGGTGGTCCACGAATTCCGCCCGTTCGGCGGCGGTCCATTGGTCAACCGTACCATCGACAAAAGGGATCTCATCGAGCGACCACGCACCGGCATCGTGGGTAAAGACGAAAACCGCCGGTGTCGCCCGCTTGGCCTTCTCGGGGTCGAGTCCGCGCACATAGTACGCCGGCGTCGCACCGATCGTCTCTGTCCGGTCCCGATGCCCGTGCCCGCAGATCAGCAGCGAGACCTGCCGGTGATCGAGGAACTCGCGGAGCCAGGCCGCGCTGTCGGCACCGAGGTCGTCGGGATAGTAATGGGTGACCAGGACCAACGGCCGGCCACCGGCTGTCGCGGCAATCGTCTCGGCGGCCTGCCGTTCATCCGGGGCGATGGCGCCGGTCATCGTGTTACACGCGAGAATCAGTATCTCGCGGTTTTCCAGTACCTGCCCGGTCATCAGCAACGACTCGACCTCGGCCGTTGCCTGCAGCGATCGCATCTCACAGTTGCCCGGCGTCGACAGGAACGGGACGCCGACGCTCTCGAGGCCTTGCCGCACGAGCCGCGCGGCATCGACATCGCCGCAAGCGGTCATGTCGCCGGCTGCAACCATGAAGTCCGGCTGCAGGCGATGCAGTTGGGCGATGGCCCATTCAAAGCAGGCGTGCTGCGCCGTCCCCGAACCAGCCGGCAGGTGGACATCGGCCAATATCGCGATTGCCGTCATCCTGCCGGGCCGCCTTCATGCGTCCCATCGCCGCGCAGCTGATCGGCAGCCTCGGCGACCTTGCGAAATGCCTCGGCGTGTTGTTCGATCTGCTGCGGTCGGCAGTGCTTGAACCAGGGCACTCGGCAGGCGATCTGCCGAATCGCTTCGGCGTTCGGCAGGCTGCCGGCCGGCGCCCGCGCGTCACGGTCAGCAAACGCGATGCTCGTGGGCTGGCCGTCGCCGAACACATCGATCGTCTGATACAACGGCTGCAGGTGCAGCGGATCGTTGGCCCCGGGACGGGTCAGCGTGCCCTCGGCAAGGACTGCTTCGCAGAACCGCTCGAGCGGCAATCCAGCCAACTCCCCGGCACGATAAAGACCGCGCGAGGCATACCAGCCGCCCATGGTGGAACCGCTGTCGGCCGGCGGCCGATGGGCCTTGATGCCCGGCACGTCTGCGAGCAGGTCCCAGAAATAGTTCATCGCCCGCTGGATCTCCTGCATGCGTTCGCGGTAGTGTCGAAGTTGCACACGCCCGACGGCCGACGAGAGTTGGTGCATGCGATATTTGACGCCGCCTACCGGCAGCCCCTTGATTGCCGCCAGCTCGGGGATCGTCAAGGTGTCGTGGCGGCTTTGATCGGCAAAGAGTACGCCGCGCTCGTAGATCTCCCGGTCGCTGGTGATAAAGATCCCGCCCTCGCCGATCGCCAGCGCCTTGCGGGACATGACGCTGAAGCAGCCAACGTCGCCGATCGTGCCGACGGTGCGTCCCTTGTACAGCGCCCCATGCGCATGGGAGGCGTCTTCGATCACCTTGAGGCCATGTCGACCGGCGATCGCCATGATCGGGTCCATGTCGGCCGGGTGCCCGCCGAAATGAACCGGAATTATCGCCCGGGTACGATCAGTGATGCGATGCTCGATGTCGTTGGGGTCGAGGCACAGCGTGTCACGCTCGATATCGGCGAAGACAACCGTGGCGCCCAGCGACATTGCCGGCGTGCATGACGCCCAGAAAGTCATGCCCGGCGCGATCACCTCATCACCGCGCCGAACGCCGCAAGCCCACATGGCAGTGTGCAGCGCTGCGGTGCCGTTGTTGAAGGCCAGGGCGTAGTCGAGGTCATGCCAGGCGGCAAACTCCGCTTCGAACGCCTGCGTCACGTCGGTATTGCTCATGCCGCGGGCGCGCAGCACGGTCATCACCGCCTCCTCGTCCTCGGCCGTAATGATCGGCCAGTCGAAAAGGTCGCCGTCTTCCAGCGTGACCGCTTTCGGGCCGCCGAGGATTGCCAGTTTACCGGTCATGACAACAAGTGCGTGATCGTCCGCTCAAAAAGTTGTTGCAGATTTTTCCGGTTGCCGTACTTGCCGGCAAGCGTGCAGGTGACGCCCATCGGGCCGAAGGCCGCCAGCCGCAGGGATCGATGAAACGCGATGGCTGCGGAGGTGGCGGAGCCGTTCCGGTTGCGGCTCCAGGTGTTGGTGCCGCGGACGGCGGCGACGACGTGCCAGTCCGCCGAGAAACGATCCGCCTCCCAAAAGGTCGCGGAGACGACATCGCCGTTGCTGAAGCCGGCGGTCACCGGGTGAGAGTCGTCGGTCACGACGATCTCGCCGTTGCCGCCATGCGGGTAGACGCCGCTGCAAGTGCCGCCGAACGGGTGCATGTACTTCTCTGATTGCGGCAGCCCGATGCTGTCGTAGCCGTGCAGCAGGTCGATTCGCTGCAGCTCCATCTCATAGGTGTCCGGCTGGTAGGTCACCTTGCGCCCGAAGTTGTCGGCACCGAGGAAGAGGACACCGCCGCCATTGTCGATGTAGGCCTGTAATGCGTCAAGTTGCGGCTGGGTGTAATACTCGCTATGCGAATCGACAATGACCAGCTTGTACCGCGCAACATCGATCTTGCCGAAATGGATGTCTTCCTCGCCACAGATGTCGATCGCACGACCGGACTGCCGTGAATAACGCCGGAGCGCCTGGAGAATTCCGACCTCCCCCGTGTGCCACATCGGCGGCAGATAGTCGGGCCGTTGACTGGCGCCGAACTCGCCCTCGTGCCCGGGATGCGGCGATTGCATGACGACGGAGCCACAGGACGACTGGAACGGAAACTTGGTATGGCCGCCGCAGTAATGGCCATTGGCCGAATACGCCCGCCACTGATTGGTGCTGCAGAGGAACAGGATGTCGGCGCCCGGCTTGCGGGGGTGCACGACAAAGGCTGTCGAATACCTGCCGCACTTGAAGACGTACACCCCGCTGCGCTCGGCCGGCGCCAGGCGCAGGCGGGTCACGGGCGGCGCCAAATCCACCTCACCCTGTTCCGCGACCTTGCCGGTGCACGCGTCTTTGACAACGTATGAGTTGCATGCCGCCGTCTTCGCAATCATCATGATCTGCGGCCGCGAACCGACGGCATACGACCGGCGCGGCATCGTCAGCACCGGGTAGCACACTTGATTGCGATTGTACCTGGCGGCATCCAGGAGGCCCTCGGCCCACCACAGGCGCTTGTTCGACGGCCGGTACGAGCGCAGTGTGAACGACTGGGTCAGCCTCTTCCCTCGTTCCGGCAGCTCGGTGTTGAGGAAGTAGTGAAAACGATCGCCGTTGCGCATCACGCCGCAACGGTTGACAACGCAGTCCACCGGCGGGCAGACAGCGGTCGCGACGTTGCGGGTGGAATTGTAGAAAATGAAATAACCGCACCAGCCCGACAGCTTCCAGACACGAAATGCAGAAGCCTCGCGGCGCCGGTCCATCAGCAGACAGTCACCTTCCCTTGCCGGTTTCGGGAAAACGATCAGGCGTCCGTCGTGCACATAGAAGCCCTGGTCATAGCCGGGGTCGAGTTCGAATTCCTGGTGGATTGCCTCGGGGTCGGGCGCATGTGTGCGGCGCCGCAGGTCAACGATGATGGTCGTCAGGCGCCGGTCGGCGACTACCGTGGCGTGTGCCGCGGTGAGGTAGGGATGGTCGATCGTTGCCTGGGCCGGCAGCAGCGGCACGCATCCCATACCGCTCTGATAGTATGCGGTGTGGCGACACAGCTGATCACCGAATGTGGTCGCGGTCAACCAGTTCATAGACCGAATAACCGTTCGGCATTGCCATGGAAAATCGCTTCTTTTTCCGCATCGGTGATCAGGGCATCCTGGATCATGCCGATGGTGAAACCGGGGTTGTTCTCCATCATCGAGCTGCCGAAGACGACTTTCTCCGCCCCCACACGCCGCACCGATTCGTCGATCTTCGGGGCGTCGGGAAAGCTGCATGACGGATCGAGATAGATGTTCTCTGCCTCTTCCGCGGCCTGGATGCCGTTCTGCCAATCCGGGCGTCCCATGTGCCCGAGCACGAATGGCAGTGTCGGGTGTCGTTTGGCAATCGGCACACAGATCGTCGGCATCGTGAATTTCGTGTTCGAGGTGTGCAGGAGAACCGGCTTGCCGAGCTCTTCGACCAGGTCGAACAGCGCCTTGTCATAACCTTCCGCAATGGAAATCTGGGTGCAGCTCGGATGGATCTTGATGCCGCGGTACTGCGGACGATCGGCATAACGCCTGATCTCTTCCACGGACTCCTTGGGGTAATGGAGATTGACCACCACGAAACCGTAGAGCCTCGGCTGGTCTGCGATGTCCGCAAAAAGGTCCCGATTCCCTTCCCGGTAATCATAACAGAGCGATTTCGCCGACATCAGCACGGCCTTCTCGATATCGTGGCGATCCATGACTTCGAACGTGTCTTCCACCGTGTGCAGACTGATCGGATGATGCCAGCGGCCGTAGTAGATATGAATGTCGATCTTTTTCATCTCACCAGCCTTTCCATGTTGCCGCTGAGCACCGCTGCCTTGTCGTCGGCGGAGAGGCGCGACTTGGTGACCATCTCATAGGCGCTCGAGAAGTAGGAGAACGGCGCGTTGCTGCCGAAGTGCAGGCGATCGAGATACCCGAGCGCGGCACAGGTCTCATAGGCATCAACCGAATTAAGCAGCTCGATGGTGATGTTGAAGTTGGGACAAAATCGAAAGGCCTCCAGGCATTCGCCCAGGAAGCTGAACATGACGCCGGTGACGATGAACCGGTTGTCGTAGCGTTTGCACAGGTCGACAAGATTCGCAAACCCGTGGACCGCCGGCAGCATGACGACGATCTCCGGGTACTCGCCGAGCTTTTCCATGATCCGGTGGAACGGCAGATAATCCGCCGGCCATTTCTGATGCTCGGGGAAAAGTCGAATGAACTGTACACCCTGGTCGCGAACACGCTCGATCTCATCGAGATTGCCCAGGTACTCACGCGGATCGACGGTTGCCACCGGTATGCCCCATGAATACCGTGCCGCCATCTCGATGGTCTCGCGATTACCGCCGACGTAATCATACAGGATCCCGCGGGCCGATGACGTCAGCGCCCGGGACACACCGAACCCGGTGATGATTTCATCCAGCCGCTCGATCGAGATGTCGACGTTGCGTCGTGGCCAGAAGCCGAAAATGGTGTTGGCGTCGATAATCATGGTACCTGTTCCAAAACAACCAGACCGTCCGGCGGGACGACGACACGGAAGGGTGCCGCGTTCAGTTGCAGGGTGGAGTGCGCGACTTTGCCGTCGGCGTCGAGCTCGTATCGGCCCACAGAGGTGCCGGGCGCCCAGCTTTCAAGCGTATGATCGACGCTGGTGATCACTTTCCGTTCGCCGACAATAGTGCCTTTCGCCAGGCGTTGAACAGTGATCGGGAAAGACAGGTCGATCGGCGCCTGCCCCTCCCCGAGGGGACGGCGCAGCGGAATGGCGCCGAAAGAGAGGCGATATCGGAAGTCGGCAACAGATGTACTGGCACGGGTATAGGCAAGCGGGGCATGCATATGCGCCAGCACACTGTCCGATGCCTGGACGTGGGACTCGACCATTCGCGGGAAACGATACCGTTGCATGGCCGCGGTGCAGGGCTGTGAATTGGCCAGCACCAGGAGATTGCGTGCCAGCATTGAATCGATGACCTGTTTTTTGAAGCGGTCGCAGAGCAAGGCGTAAATTGCCGCCTTCCTCTCGATCCGATGGGTCTCGGGCGAAATCGTCGCGGTGTGCCCGTCAAACGGACCGAAGACCATCTGTGTCGGCTTTGACCCGCTGGTGACGCCGGCACCGGACAGTTCATCCCAGTAAAAGCCATCGACGCCGACTTCCTCGATGAACCACTCGATCAGCTCGATGAACGCCTTGCCGTAGCTGTTGTCGAGACTCGGGTAATAACAGTAGCCGTAGTTCGAGTCCTTGATGTGAACGCCGGTTGTATCGTAGACGGCGCTGTCCTTGAATTCCTCGAGTTCATTCTGACGGCGCACGATGTTGTGATAACAATGGATCTTCGCCAACACCGGCACGCCGGGGGCGAGTTTGTGAATGCGCGCCGCAGCACGCTTCAGGACGTCGCGCAGATACGCGCTCTCTTCCGTGTCGTCGAGAACCCCGGCCGGCTTGAAGCTGAAGTAGGAATGGTACTCACCGGTCTTCGGATCTTTCCAGCTCGAGGTCATGACCACGTGGGTGCCGGTGCCGGCCAGCGCCGAGATGCTCTTGTCGCCGGCCGCCAGCAAACGGTCACCGGGCATGAACACGTAGCTGCCGTCAATCTGCGTGTGGATATCCCAGTCGCGCCGTACCCGGTTGATGAAATCATAATAGTCGCCGCTGTCGACCAGATAAATCGACCAGCGCAACGTCGTTGTGCTGCCCGGCGCCAGGTAGAAGTTCGCGGTGCGGAGTCCGCAACGCAACGTCTTGGCATCGAAGTAGATCGCCGCCTGGTTGCGGTAAACGTCGTCCTCGGCGACCAGGCCAAGGCCGTTTTGCCCGGATACCGGCAGGAACAAGGTCGGGTTCGATGGTGCGTAGACCTCGTTCAGCGACGGATCTTCGCGGCCACCGAGATAGGCGTCGGCCAATGGTGTCCGTCGCAGATCGATGAAGTTGTCGATGATGATGCCGACCGGTTCGGTGGCACTGCGGTTGGTGAACGTATCGGAGATGTCGATCCGAGCCAGGTGAAAGCGGATGGACCGTTTGAGCGCATACTGCTCACCGGTCGCGGTACAGGTCCATTCGCGATCGTTGACCCTTTCGGTTACCGGCGACCACCCGGGTTCGCCTGCAGTCCCGGCGACGCCGAGCTGGTTCCAGCCGTCCGGTTGCGGATACGAGAACAGCGAGCCGATCGGCAAGGTCTCGGTGCCGAGGGAAATGAGCGGGGCGCCATCCGTTAACGATACGGCGGCCACCGTCGTGCCGCCTTGTGAACCCGCGGGCACACTGCGGACCGACTCGGTTACCGCTGTATGCGTCTCGACGCGAACGTTGCGCACAACCAGGTGATGCTTGCCGGAGTTGTTGTGGATGACCAGGGCGTTCTCGCCGTCAACGACCAGGTCGTCGACGACAAACACGTACCAGTGTGCCGCCTCACCGCCGAACCATGGCAATGCCTGTGCCGACTCGAAATCCGGCGAAGCGACGACGTCCCACAGACCTTCGCCGCGAGTCCACATATACTCATTGCCGTTTTCCCATTTGAAAGTCGGCGCTTTGTTGACAATGCGGCGTGTGGTTCGGTCCTTGGCACCGGTCAGCGGTGTGTCGTTGAACGAGAGTTTCATCAGCCGGCTGGTGCCAAAGTGGCTGTCGGACTCGAGGCGCGCTTCAATCAACAGGCGCAGGTCGGTGTTCGCTCCGGGCGGCAACGCAAAGTCCAGGCGCTTCTGTGTGTGCGGCGCGATGACGACGTCGTGGTCGGAGAGGATGATCGGTTCCGCGTGTGCCATGGCGAGGGTGGCCAGAATTGTCAAAATGGTGAATGTTGGGCTGGTCATGGTAGCGTCCGCTTACTTTTCCGGCTCGGTTCGCGGCACTTGTTCGACGTGGACGTCCCGCAGGACCAGGTGGTGTTTCTTCGACACGTTGGCAATCTTCAGGATGTTGTCTTTCGCGGTCACCAGGTCGGAGACTTCGAAGGTGTAGAAATAGGCTTGGTCACCGCCCAGGCCGACACGTTGACCAACCTCGTAGTCCGGTGCATAAATCACATCCCAAAGGCCTTCGCCACGGGTCCATTGATAGAAGTTGCCGCCATAGCGGAAATTGACGGACTTGTTCAAGAGTCTCAGGGTTCTGCGGTCCTTCGCCGCCAGCAACGGCTGCCCGTTGAGCGACAGCTTTAAGATACGCCCGGTCCCGGACAATTTTTCAATTTCGATCCGCGCTTCGATGGTCACGACTACATCGGTGTCTTTTTGGCGCTTGATGTCGAACTCGAATGTCCGGTCGTCCGACATCGAAATTGTCAACTCCTCGCTGGACAGGACCGTCCGGTTTCCAGTCGCCGATTCTGTCTGTGCCGGCACGGATACAGTCAGCACGGCAATGAGGACGGCGATTGAGTGGAGACGTTTCATGTCACACCTGTGGGTTCCGTTGTTTTTTGTTGAGTCAAACGGTTCGCCGAAGCTGCTGCAACAAGCCAATCGGCCAGTTCCGTGCAACCTAACCGGTTGATCCGCCGCATGCGATCGACACCGTATGCGTCACCGCGCCCGATCAGGGTCGCAAACGACGTGTGGTCCGGTACATATAATGGATCGAGATGCACCGCCGTGACAAAATAGGTCAACGGGAAATCGGATCGGGCGAAAATCTCCTTGCCGATCTCGACGAAATACTCGCCGGCGGCAAACAGCACACAAACCTCATCACCCAGG
>JASLZG010000140.1 GCA_030754995.1 Lentisphaeria bacterium | reverse complement strand
GGTGGCGTGCTCCTCGTCCATCAACGGATGATAGCGCAGCCCGCCTTTCATCGGGCCCCGTGCCCGGTCGTGCTGAACTCGAAAGCCCAGGTGATGCTGCAGCTCGCCCGTGTCGCTTTCCGTGACCAACTCTACCTTGACAATCCGATGCGGCGTCAGCAGAATATCCCGGATCTTCGCTGTCAGGCCGAGAATGTCCGCCGCCTTGTGGAAATAATAGTGACTTTCTTCGAGCATGATGAACCTCGTATGATGTTGCCCGCCATCCGCCCGCCGCACACGCCAGCCAGCATGCCAGACAATGATCCGGGTAATATGCAGTTCAAATATCCGGGGTGCAACGGACCGCGCCGCGGTTGGACGAAATGAAAGCCGAAGACAGGTTGGGCTGCGGCCGGTGGTTCGGGGAACGGCATCCTTCCCCGCCGCCAGGCAGTTGATTGGCAACTGGGAGACTGCAAGCCCAGCCTGCAGCAACTTGCGTTTTAGGAGCAAAGTCGCATTGTAGACACATCGCACAAAGGAGTTTCAGGATGCGCATTGAACCAATCACGATGGCCATTGAGAGCGAGGCAGGTACGGCCCAGCGGACGTTTGCCGTGGGCTCCGTCGGCGGCGCGCGACACTCCGCCCGCAACGTCGATGCCGCGCGCCGTGAGCTTGACGAAAGGATCGCGCTGGAGGGCCGCTACAGCGACGCCAACCTGACGAATCCATCGATTTTCCGCATCGGCCGCTACCTGCTTACCCAGGATCCCGAATTCGAGGTGCAGGGTTCCCTGACCGGCGGCGAAGGCGAAGTGATCGCCATCCGTGACCGCGATGACATCTTCATCTCGGTCGGCAGCGACCAGTGTGACCGTGAACTCGGTCCGCTGTTCGCCGACAAGCCCAAGCAGATGTGCCCGCACCCGATCGCCACGGTCGCATGGCCTTACGATGAGGTGCGCGACCATTGGGACCAGCTGCAGGTCTGCAGTGAAGTCGTTGTTGGCGAGCACCGCGTCGCCCTGCAAGAGAGTGCCTTGAGTGCCCTGGTCGACCTGGAGTATCTGCTGGCAATGGACGCGGTGCGCGCCCTGCCCGATCCGATGTTCCTCTACTGCGGCACGTCGGCGTTCCTCAACGTCCAGGAGACCATCGAGCGCCTCGGCCTGCCGGAGATGACCGCCCATGGCGTCGGCGACGAGTTCCGGGTGCGGTTGCATGACCCGGCAATGAAGCGGACGATTGAACATCGATTCCAGCCGGTTCCCCTGAGCGACGACGTGGAGGAGCGCCGCGGCAGGCCCGGCGCGGCGCCGCATCATCTGAATTTCTGATGGCGGAATCGCCGCCTCTCATTTCGCCGCAGGCCGCTATGCCTTTGTCGGGCCGGCGGGCCCAGGCGCGGCAGCGGCGGTGACCCGCTCGACGTCGACGGCAACGACCTTGTACTCAGGACACAGGGACTCCTTGTCCTGGACGTTGCTGGTGACGTAATTGACCATCTGCTCGGGGAAGTGGAAGGTCGTATAGACCACCCCAGGACTGACGCAGGTCGAGAGTTCCGCCGTGAGATTCACCTCGCCGCGGGCCGAGAACAGTCGCACGGTGTCGCCATCGGCAATGTTCTTCTTCCCGGCATCGACCGGGTTGATCACCAGAAGGTCTTCGCTGAGCAACTGCAGGTTGCCGGTGCGCCGGGTCATCGTGCCGGAGTTGTAATGCTCGAGCTTGCGGCCGGTCGTCAGGATGAACGGGAACCCGTCGCTGTTGTCAACCA
Source organism: Lentisphaeria bacterium (assembly GCA_030754995.1). Classification (GTDB taxonomy): domain Bacteria; phylum Verrucomicrobiota; class Lentisphaeria; order JABSQK01; family CAJWLW01; genus CAJWLW01. Next base: position 10,084 of record JASLZG010000140.1, on the reverse strand, counting down.
GCTCCTGGCTCTCTTCGAACTCCCAGAAATGGAACTTGCCGCGGCCGCGCTTGAACGTCTCGGTGTGCAGGATCTTGGTGTCGCTGCCGTCGGGCTGGATCGGCCACTGCTTGCCGTTGTCGCCGAACTCTTCCCACTTGGCGCCGGCGAAAAACGGGACGATCCGGCTGATCTCCTGCAGCGTGACATCGGGGTCGTAGCCGGCCTGCCCGTACCCCATGCGGTTCATGATATCGACGACAATCTGGCCGTCTGGCTTCGTGCCTTCCAGCGGCGGCACGACCTGGTTGCAACGCTGCACCCGGCGCTCGCCGCTGGTGAACGTACCGCTCTTCTCCAGGAAGGTGGCACCCGGCAAAACGACCTGCGCCAGCTTGGCCGTCTCGGTCATGAAAATTTCCTGGACCACCAGCAGCTCGAGGTTCTGCAGCGCCGCCATCACGTGCTTGGTGTTGGGATCGGTCTGGGCGACGTCCTCGCCCATGATCCACAGCGCCTTGAGCTTGCCGTCGTGCGCCGCGTCGAACATCTGCGGGATCGTGTAGCCGATTCCCTCCGGCACCGGGACACCATAGATCTTTTCGTACTTCGCCCGGTTGTCCGGGTCGGTGACCGGCAGGTAACCGGCGCCCTGGTGCGGCTGCACCCCCATGTCGGCAGCGCCCTGGACATTGTTCTGGCCGCGCAGCGGATTGACGCCGACGCCGGTGCGCCCGAGGTTGCCGGTCATCATGGCGAGGTCCGCGATCATGGTGACCGTCCTGGTGCCCTGGCTGTGCTCGGTGACACCGAGGCCGTGGAAGATCATGGCGTTCCCGGCGGTGCCGTAGGCGATCGCGGCCTCACGTACGAGTTCACGATCAACACCGCAAACCGCTTCCATCTTGTCGATATCGACCTGACGCAACTGCTCGACATAGGCTTCATACCCTTCGCAGCGTCCATCGATGAACTCCCGGTCGACGAGGCCTTCGTCGACCAGGTAGTAGGCGAACATATTAAGCACGGCGACATTGGTGCCGGGGCGCAGGGCCAGGTGGTACTTCGCGTACGCCGCCAGCTCCGTCACGATCGGATCGATGACGATCAGCGGCGTGCCCTTCATGACTTCCTGCTTGATGCGGGCGCCGGTCACGGGGTGGGCGTGCGTCGGGTTGGCACCGATGATCATGACCAGGTCGGTGTTTTTCAGGCACTCTATCGAATTGGTGCCGGCGCCGGTGCCGAAGGCCCACTGCATGCCGAGCGCCGTCGGTGAATGACAGACGCGGGCGCAGCAGTCAATGTTGTTGGTGCCGATGACTGCGCGGATGAACTTCTGCATCAGGTAGTTCTCTTCATTCGTGCAGCGCGCCGACGAGATGCCGGCGATGGCATCCGGCCCGTGTTCGGAGCGGATACCGGACAGTTTCTCGGCGATGTAATCGTAAGCCTCGTCCCAGGACACTTCCTCGAATCCTTCGCCGCGGCGGATCAGCGGACTTCGCAGGCGGTCGGGATGACTCTGGAACTTGAAGGCGTAGCGCCCTTTCAGGCAGGTGTGGCCGCGGTTCGCTTCGGCAGCGGGCGGCGCCTCGATCGACAGGATGTTGTCGCCGGGGCCGACGGCCACCTCGAGGTTGCAACCGACGCCGCAATAGGTACACACCGTGCGGACCTGGCGTTCGGCGTCGTGCGCCTGGAGCTTGTGGATGTCGGTGATGGCACCGGTCGGACAGGTTTGCGAACAGGCGCCGCAGGAGACGCACGGCGACTCCTTGAACGGTTTGTCGGCACCCATGATGATGTGATTGTCGAAGCCGCGGCCGGCCATGCTCAGCACGAACTGTCCCTGGACCTCGTCACAGGCACGCACGCAACGATAGCAGTTGATGCACTTCGAGAGGTCGGCGCGCATGTAGGGATGCGAGGTGTCCTGCCGGCGGTCGGCGTGGTTCTTGCCGGCCGGGTAACGCACGGAATGAATGTCGAACCCGACCTGGTCGATGACTTTCTTGAGCTCGGCATCGTTGTCGGGCGGCGACCCGAGGGTGTCTGCCGGGTAGTCGGAGACGACCAGTTCGACAATGTTCCTGCGCAGCTTCCTGACCGAGTCGGATTGGCTGAACACCCACATGTTCTCGGCGACCGGGGTGTGGCAGGCCGCGACCATGCGGCGCGGCCCGTCTTCACTATTGGCAACCTCGACCGAGCAGAGGCGGCAGGAGCCGAAAGGCTCGAGGCGTTCGTCATGACACAGTGTCGGCACGCAGCCTTTCCCACGCTGTCGCTCGATAAAATTCAGCAGGTTTTCACCTGCCTCGATTTCGCATGCCTCACCATCGAGATATGCGGTCTTGTTCATGATCCGGCGCCCTGGCGAAAATATGGTTTCAGTTCATCGTTGAAATACATCAAGGCGTTCCTGATCGGCAACGGGGTGCCGCCGCCGTGGGCACAGAGGCTGCCTTTCTCCATCGTCTCGAGCAGGTCTTCGAATAGTTGCCGATCGATCAGCGCACCACCCTCGACGGCGCCGCTCACCAGCTCGTGGCCGCGGGTCGAACCGAGCCGGCAGGGAAAGCATTTGCCGCAGGACTCGGAGGCGCAGAAATCGAGGATGTGCTCGACGTAGCGGATCATCGGGAACGAGTCGGGCACACAGACGATGCCGCCGTGGCCGAGCAGGAAGCCGGCGCTGCTGAACGACTCGAAATCAACAGTCAGCGAATCGATCCTGGCGACCGGCACCAACCCGCCGAGCGGCCCGCCGATGTGCAGGGCCTTGACCGGCTGCCGGAATCCCTGGCCAAGCTCGTTGACCACGGTGGAAAGAGGAGTGCCCATCGGTACTTCAAAGAGCCCCGGACGGTTGAACATTCCGTCGAGACACAGCAGCTTGGGGCCGGCCGATTTCCCGGTGCCGACAGCGGCATAAGCAGCGCCGCCGTTTGCCACGATCTCGTGGATGTTGGCGAAGGACTCGACGTTGTTGACCACGGTCGGCTTGCCGAAGAGCCCTTCGGTCGTCGGGTAAGGCGGGCGCACATTGACTTCCGGCCGGCGCCCTTCGATCGAAGCGAGCAAGGCCGTTTCTTCGCCGCAGATGTAGGAGCCCGCACCGACCACGACCTTGAATGAAAACGCAAAACCCGAGCCGCAAATGTTGTCGCCGAGCAAGCCGCATTCCTCGAGCTCCTGGATGGCGCGGCCGATGACCTGGACGGCGTCCGGATACTCGGCACGGATGTACAGGCACCCCTCGTCGGCGCCGACCGCATAGCCGGCGGCCATCACCCCGAAAAGCACGCTGTGCGGCTGGTGCTCGAGCAGATAGCGGTCGATGTAGGCGCCCGGGTCGCCTTCGTCGGCGTTGCAGACGATGTACTTCTTGTCGCCCGGCGCCTCCTTGGCGGCGTTCCACTTGAAGCCGGCCGGGAACCCGGCGCCGCCACGGCCGCGCAGGTTCGAGGCCTTGACCTCGGCGATGAGCTCATCGCCGGTATTCTTCAGCACAACATCGCGGAACGCCGCGTAATAGCTGTCGACACCAGGGAATTCGGCTGTGAGGATGGGGGTGTCGAGCAGGGATTCGACGTGGCAGGCGTCTTTCGAGCCGGTGCCCTCTTTGCCAATGATCCCGTCGAGCCGGTCGATCGCCGTGCCGGAGTAGTTCCAGCCGCCGTAGTGGAACGCCGCGTTCTCGTGGCAACGGCCGAGGCAGGTGACGCTGCCGATCTCCGACTCGTCCATGTGCTTCCCGAGCTCATCGACGACCTTGCCCTGGGTGCCGGCACAGAGACAGGCGCTGCCGTTGCAGACCAGGGCCTTTTTCGACGCAGCCTCTTCTCCGGCCAGGTCGTAAAAGGATGCAGCACCGAAGGTGGTTGCCTCGCCGACGAGGTATTCCTTCGCCAGCAGCTCGTGATCGGGTGCCGAGGTGGCACCGACCTTGACGATGCGGTCGAAGAGATTGTCGTCGAGGCCTTTGCGGCCGGACAAGGCGCTGATATTCCTGGACATGGGTGATCCCGCGGTAAGCCCGGCACCCGGGCATAACAGACCGTAACCGCCTCACGGCAACTGGCGACAATCGTCCTGACCTGTGGTTGTTACAGGTTGATTACTAATAGGATAGCAATATCTACACCCGATTACAAGGAGAACCCGGCGAGGCGCAAAACCCCGGTTCTCGTGCAAGCGTCGCGACATGCGCCGGGCCGATTCCGGAAAAAAACGGGATTGCTCAATGCCTTGCGTTGGGGCCACAAAAGCGCCCCAAATTCCCACCGGTACTGAAACGTCGACAGCCGGGGGCAGGAAGGCGTCGTGCCAGGGAAAAGCCTTTACACACCGCGCACATTCTGCGGATTCGTGTAGACGGTCGCGCGCGTGCCGCGGCAGAAGGCGATCAGCGACATACCCCAATGCTCGCACATGTCGACCGCCAGGGCGGAGGGGGCGGAGACCGCAACCAGGTATGGAATACCCGCGTGCCAGGCCTTTGAGACGATCTCGAACGACACCCGGCCGCTGACGAAGAGGATGTCGGCACCGCCAATGTCATCGGTCTCGAGCAGGAAACCGGCAACCTTGTCGACCGCATTGTGACGGCCGATGTCCTCGAAAACACAGAGGCATTCGCCGTCGAGCCGGAACGCTGCTGCGGCATGGATGCCGCCGGTCTCGTCAAACACGCGCTGGCGCCGGCACATGGTTTCAGCCAGCCCGGGCAGGATGCCGACGTCGAGGACGCCTCGCGGCTCGAGCGGTTCGCCGGTCAGGGTCAGGTTCAGGTCCGCCAGCTCACGGGTGCCGCAAACGCCGCAGGCGGCGTTGATCAGCAGTGACCGTTTCGCCTGCAGGTTCTCGCACAGAAACAAGTCGAGGATCTGGAGATCGACAGTGACGGTGACGCCGCTGTCAGGGTCTTTCTTCTCACTGTAAGGGAATTGGTCTTTGCACTGCTTGACCACACCCTCGGTAAACAGCAGCCCGGTGACCAGGCGATAGTCGTCGCCGGGGGTGCGCATCGTGACGGTAAAGGGATTGCCGTTGATCGTCACCTGCAACGGCGCCTCGACCGTCAACAAGTCGGTCACTTCCGTGGCAACGCCGGTCTCGTACTTGATACCTTTTGCTGATCTGCTGGGCATGGAGGAATGTAGCGCGGTAACTCGTTATAGATAAACGACGCCGGCAAAGTGGGAGCGCGTGTTGCGCCCCCAGGAAAAGCCCGGGGCGGTGAAAGAGGCAGTTGCGCAGCAACTGTTACCTGCCGAGCTGCCAGATGTCGATTCGGCTGATGCTGACATGGCCGCCGAAATACGCCACGGCAGCATCGGCTGCCGGGTCTTGATCGGAGTCGACCGACTGCAGATCGTGCCGATAGCCCCCGGTCGCCTCGTCGCGAACGAAACAGGAGCCGTACGACGTGTGGCCGACATTGGTGTGGACAACGTCCCAGTTGGCATCCGGTGTGTGCGGCATATTCACGTTCCAGGTGATCGGCTTCGAAAAGGCATCGTCGCGGGCCCGCAGATCGGCGAGGGCAGCATCGAGGAATTGCTGCTGGGAACGACAAAGATCATCGACGACGGCAGCCGGCAGATGCTGCTCGTCCGCCCACTCTCTGTACGTCTCCGGCCGCAGGCACTGCGACAGGGCGAGGCCGGGAAGGCCCGCGATATTCGCTTCCAGGCAAGCACCGACAGTGCCGGATGACACGATAAAGGAGACCCCGAGGTTGGAACCCATGTTGATTCCCGAGACAACCAGGTCCGGCAGCTTCGGGCAGAGATGGTGCAGGGCCAGGTTCACGCAGTCCGCCGGGCGGCCGCTGATGCTGTAGCCGGTCATCCCGCACAGCTGCCGCTCTTCCACCTGCAACCTGCCGAACCGGGTCATCGCTTTGCCGGTCCAGCTTTGCTCCTCCTGCGGCAGCGCAATCGTGAGGTCGCCCACCTGCCGCAGGTAATCGACCGTGAACGGCATCAGCGGCGACTCCCAGCCGTCGTCATTGGTAAGAAGAATGTTCAAGGGATAAGGCGCTCCAAGGCCATGCCGCGCGAGCCCTTGACGGCGATCAGATCGCCGGCGGCAACGTGCGTGGTGAGGTGTTGGCGTAAATCCTCGATGTCCTCGAACGCATCGAGGTCGAACGACCGCACGGCCTGCGCCATTAACGGCCCGAACGGCAGAATCCTGGCGCCCGGCAGACGCTCACAGGCATACGCCAGGGCCGTCGCATGATATTGAGCCGTGTCCGGCCCGAGCTCGAGCATGTCGCCCAGGACGATGTGCAGGTGTCCGCCGCCATGCGGCGCCGATGCCAGCAAGTCGAGCAGTGCCTTGACGCTGTCCGGGTTGGCGTTGTAGGCATCGTTGATCCAGGTAACGCCGTCGTGCTCGACGGTGCGCAGGCGCATCCCCGGCAGCTGACAAGACGCCAGCCCCTCGACGACACAGTCGTCCTCGATGCCCAGCACCTGGGCCACCGCAAAAGCAACCCCGGCATTCATCGCCTGATGGGCGCCCGGCAGCGCCCACGAAAATTCGACGTTACGACCACCCCGGCAGACGATCACCCTCGCCGAGGTGAGGTCGCCGCCGCAATATGTCACTTCCACGTCGGCGCCGGACCCGGCGTTGCCGACGGTCAGCACACGGTCCACCGGCAGGGACGGGGCGATCTGCGGGTGGTGCCGCAGGTCCACCGGCAGAATCGCTGATCCATGGTCGCCAAGCTTCGAGAACACACCGGCTTTCTCCCGCGCCACGCCGTCGACGCTCCCGAGTCCCTCGAGATGCACCGGCCCGACATTGGTGAGAATAGCGATGTCCGGCTCGACCAATGCGGTCAGCGGACGAATCTCACCGTGGCCGCTTGTACCGAGCTCGAGCACGGCACCGCGATGTTCCGGCGTCAGGCGCAGCAGATTCTGCGGCACGCCGACATGATTGTTTGTGTTGGCCGTCGTCGTGAGCACGGCACCATCGAAATGCCGCGACAGCACGGCGCCGACGATTGTTCTTGTGCTGGTCTTGCCGCTGCTGCCGGTGATGGCGACCATCGTCAAATCCGCAAAGCCACGACGGTGCAGCCGGGCAATGGCCTGATAGGCGGCAAGGGTGTCGCCGACGCACAGGCACGGGGTCGTTCCGCCGGTTGCGGTCACGATCGCGTCGATCATCTGCTCGTCGACGCACAGCGCGGCGGCCCCCTGGTCCACGGCGGCAGCGGCAAAGTCATGGCCGTCGAAGCGCTCACCGCGTAAGGCCAGGAACATGTCACCGTGCCCGACCGTGCGCGTGTCTGTGCCGATCACCGACACCGCAGGCAACGGGATATCGGCGGGGACGACACGGGCAGCGGCAGCTTCAACAAGTTCTTGCCAGTCGAACATGAACAATTTTTCCGGGGAATCGGGTTACATGCCGTCGTCTACGCTCAAAGAATTAGCGCAAATCCCCGAGATTGAAAGACGGAACGGAAGAAAGCGGCACGGCAACGGGCAATTCGTCCGGCCGCGTCGGGCATCTGAGCCGGCCGCCGGTCTTGTCGGTCCGGCAACACCGGGGGATGTCGCGGATGCCGAAGCGCCTTGACCTGCAGGTGGAACGAAATCTGCTTCATTTGAAGACAGGCCGCACCGGACACACTCGATGAATCATTAACAACTGCTCACCCGCTGCCGGCGGGAAGGCATCCCCGGCACCATGCGGCGGAACGAAACCAAACCCGGCAGGAATCTGCAAAGACACCCCCAACATACACCATACCTCGGGACCGTCACCGAACGGATCGACGCACTTCGAGACAAAGGATTGAAATTATGACTTACGTACTCGCCGGCATCCGCAAACAGATTGACCGCGGCCAGGAATTGCTCGCCATGTTCGAGGACGAAAACCGGCACTGCACCAGCGCCAACATGATCGAACCCGAGGACGTCGTCGAGATCATGCGCAAAAGGAGCGCGCGCGTCATCAGCTTCGACAATGACCGTAAGCAGGACGCCGACGCCGTGCTCGACGCGCTGTTGACCGCCGAACAACTGGAGCGCCCCCAGCTGCTGGCCGACCTCAGGTCGATGATCGAGAACATGCTGACGTCCGATCGCAAGAATGAAATGCTGATCACACGACTGCTGCTCACCAAGCCGCCGAAGCACAACTGAGCTGCTCGCCGCCGATCCTCATCGGCAACGGCCCGATGGCGTTTCCTCACTGCCGGGCGTTTCCTGTGCCCGCACGTCGTCAAGGTTGCAACGGCAAGGCGCACTGCTACCTTGTGCCGTCGAACCAAGCACACACCAGACTGCCCATGCCGGCGTATAAATCATTGAGACACCACCGCCTCCTGGCCGCCGCCGCGGCCTTCGTACTATTGGTGCAACTCCCCGGCACCGCCGCCCTGGCCGACGATGAGGCCGCCATTCGCAAAACCTATATCTACTGCCTCGCCGCGGTGCGGCAGAAGAACGTCAAGGCATTTCTGAACCGAATCGACACCGAATCTGCCGCCGGCACTTCACTGGCCGCGTTGAGCCATGCCGAGCTCAAGAAAATGTTGTCGGAAGAGGCTGCACAAATTCCGCAAACAGTTGTCGTCACCCGTATCCTCATCGAGGATGACATGGCCCACGTGGATGCCACCGGCGAGCTCGACGGGGCGTCCTTCGTGGGCGAAGGCGGGCTGCGCAACGATGGCAAAAGCTGGAAAGTTTTCGGCTTCTCGTGGCGCCCGGCAGACGAATGATGCGGCACGGCGTGACGCCCGGCGAGCGCCCGGCCGCATGAAGCAATGAGCGCAGGACAACCCTGAAAAAGGCCGGAAGCGCCGATTGCACCGTGTCCTGTTGCCATTGTGCGGCAACGTCTGGCAGTCAAGGATGACCGCGCCTCCCGAAGAGATCAATACAAGCGGGTTAAGTACGGCGCTACGGGGTGCCGAGGGCGGTCTTGATCGTCATCATGGCGTAGGCGGTCACCAGCTCCGGGATCGACTCCATATACTTGCCATGCTCGTTGTGCCAGCCGCCGTCCTCGCCCTGCAACCCGACAAGCACGCCGGTGATGTCGTCGCGCCACTTGACCGAACGCCCGTCCGAAAGTTTCAGACCGTCCAGATCAGCCGCGTCCAGCGCTTTCGCCATGGCGTGCAAATAGTAATAATAACCGGCCTTCCCCCTGCCGGGATCCTCGGACAAGTCGTAGTTGGCGGCGACGTATTTCCGCACTGCCCGGACGCGAGCGTCGTCGGGCGACAGCTTGGCGTACAACATGGTCTTGTACCCGGAATAGCTCATCGCCCCGCTGACCACCACTTTCGAGGCGTCCTTCGACGGCTTGTAGCCGAGTCCGCCGGCATCGCTGTCGGCGGCAGCATCTTCGCCCGCATCCGGAATTTTCTGCGTCGCCTCGATAAATTCCTTGATCGACATCCACATTGCCTCGTTCTGTGCCGCCACGACCGGGTCTGCACCTTGCACGTCACCCTCGACATAGGCCGTGTGGTACATGGCCTCGGCAGACCAGGCAGTGATCGACAGGTTGGCGCTGCGGCCGCCGGCGCCGTAGCCGAAGCCGCCGTGGTGCTTTGAATCGGGGTTGACGCGCTGCAGCGTGCGCAGGTAGGCACGGCCGCGCTTGATCAGCGGTATATGTCCGGGCTTGTCGACGGTGGCCATGGCCAGGAGCGTGACGGCGATCGAATAGGTGGCGTAACGCGGCGTCTTCTCCCAGAAGGCCGGCTGACGGCGCAGCCCGAAGAACGTCTCGGTCGTGCCGTCCTCGTCAAGGCCGGCAAGCAGGAACGTTATACCGGCATCGGTCGCGGCGTCACGTTTCCCGGCATCGACGCCGGGGGCATCGTGCAGAGCAATGACGCATAGGGCGGTGATCCCGATCATCGGCGGCTTGCCCCAGGAGCCGTCGTCGTTCTGCAACGCCAGCAGCCGCTCCGCACCACGGGCAAGCGCCGCTTCCGCCGGGGCACGGTTCTCTTCCGTTACACCGGCCGCCGCCGCATACATGGCTGACATTGCCACGACAAGCAGGATTGTATGAAACTGAACTGTTGGCATTGAGTAAAAATATCGTA
>JASLZG010000013.1 GCA_030754995.1 Lentisphaeria bacterium | reverse complement strand
CGACAGTCGCGGTATCGACATGGCGTTTTTTGGCTTGGACATTGAGCACCATCATGCCCAGCAGGAACCCGCCCGCTACGAGGACGCCATACCAGGCGATCTCTTTCGAGCCGATGCTGAAGGCGATGCGGTCAATGGCAAGTTCGATCATCGTGGTGCTGCTGATTTCTGCTGTGCCAGTATGGTGTTGCAAATAGTCACAGGGACTCATACTATACCCGCAGGAGGCAGATCCGTAATCGGCATTCAGTGATCGGAGGTAAACGATGCTCGATGTCATATCCGAATGTTTGGACGACGCCGCCGGCCTGTGCGGGCGCCTGCAGGCGTTTGCGCCGTCGCTGAGCGATTTGTCCAACCGGGTGGTGTGCTGTCTGCAGGGCGGTCACAAGCTGATGTTCTGCGGCAACGGCGGCAGCGCCAGTGACGGCGCCCACATCGCCGCCGAGTTCACCGGCCGTTTCAGCCGTGAGCGCGGCCCGTACCGTGCCATGGCGTTGTCGAGCGACCCGGGATTGCTCACCGCCATCGCCAACGACTATGATTATGAGACTGTTTTTGCCCGACAGGTCGATGCGTTTGCGGATGAAGGCGACATTCTGTTTGCCTTGACGACCAGTGGCAAATCGGCCAATATCATAACTGCTCTCGAGCGTGGCCGTGCCAATGGCATCACGACCGTCGCGTTCCTGGGCAAGGGCGGCGGCGCCGCGAAGGGGATGGCCGACCTCGAATTCATCATTCCCAGCGACACGACGGCGCGCATCCAGGAAGCGCATAAGCTGCTGCTGCACATCATGTGCGAGCTGGCAGACCGGCAACTCAAGTAGTGGCCGCAGGGGTTTTCATTCGAGCACTATTCATGGATCGTGACGAACTGCTTGCACTCGAAGACGACGAGCTGCTGCGCCACTGCCGCTGTGACACCTTTCGTGCCAGTGGCCCGGGCGGCCAGCATCGCAATACGTCGGACTCCGCGGTGCGCTTGACACTCGAGGACACCGAAGTGACCGCCCTCGCCAGTGAGGAACGGTCGCAGCATCGCAACCGTGCCCGCGCCGTCAAGCGGCTGCGGTTGCAGATCGCGCTGAACCTGCGCCGCGACCCGGCGCCGTCGCCGGCCGGGCCGTGGAAGCCGGGCGCCCGCGACCGGCAGTATGCGCCGTTCGTCGCACATCTGTTCGACGCCCTGGCAGCGACCGGGTACCGGGTCAGCGACGCGGCGAAACTTCTGGAGGTCTCCACCGGCCGCCTGGCGCGGACCCTGGCGGCCGACACAACCCTTTGGGCGCGCGTCAATCAGGAGCGCGAGAAACGGGACATGAAACCGCTGAAAATGGACAAGTGACCGATGGCGACAGTGCTGCTCACGGGTTTTGAGGCGAGTAGCTGGATTGATCCGAATCCGACGTCGGAGCTGATGCAGATGATCGATGCCGACCGGCCGGCATTCGGGCCCGCCACAGTGCACCCGATCATTCTGCCGGTTGACTTCGAGGCGGCTCCGCGGATGCTCGCTGCGGCGGTTGACCGCTATGCGCCGGAGGCGATCATCAGCTTCGGCGCCAGTAGCAGTCGCGACATGATTTGTGTCGAGCGTGTGGGGTTGAATCTGGACAACTCCAGCACGCCGGACAACGTGGGTGTCCGGCGCCAGGGCAGCCGGATTGTCGAGGATGGTCCGGTTGGTTACTGGAGTACGCTTGATGTCGATCGCATCGTTGCGGCATTGCAGGCCGGCGATTGTCGTGCCGCGGCAAGTGGCTGCGCCGGCGGGCACCTGTGCAACCACACGCTGTACACGTCGTTGCATCTGCTGGCGACGACGCAGCGCCGCCATATCGCGGCCGGTTTCGTTCACGTGCCGCCGGCGCCGGAGCAATTGCAGGCGGACTGGCCGATTCCCGAGGGCATGACGACTCGACAACTTTTCGAGGCGGCGCAGATTATCGTTGCGTGTTGCGGCCTGCCGGCAGGCCCGGGCGGGTGAAACGCGATACCGCGGGCTATCTTGATTGTGCGTACCGTGCCGTTTGCCGGTGACGACAACCACAACAACCGAGGATCTGGACATGTCTCCCAAGACCATGCCTGCAATCGTCAACTACGGGATTGATCCGCTCAGCGTTGAGCAGCGTGAGGTGCCGGTGCCCGGGATCGGCGCCGAGGATGTGTTGCTGCAGACGCAGGCGGTGAGCGTCTGCGGCAGCGACTTGCATCAGTGGCGCGGGGGCATCAGCTGGACGGTGAACTATCCATGCATCCTGGGTCACGAGTTTGCCGGGGTCATCGTCGAGAAGGGCAGCAAGGTCAAGGGTTACGATGAAGGCGACCGGGTGATCAGCGAGACGGCGGCGGTTATCGACACAGCCTCACCGTACACCCGGCGTGGCCTCTACAATCTCGATCCGAATCGTCTCGGCTTCGGCTACGGGGTCAACGGTGCAATGACCCGGTATGTGTGTGTGCCGGAGCGTTGTCTGCACTCGGTGCCCGAGGGGCTGGATTTCATTACGGCGTCGTTGACGGAACCTTGTTGCGTGGCTTACAATGCCGTCTGCAACTATGCCAACATCAAACCGGGCGACCATGTGCTGGTGCTCGGCCCGGGGCCGATCGGTCTGTTATGCACCATCATGGCGAAGCTGTGTGGGGCCGGGCACCTGGTAGTGGCCGGCCTGCCGGCGGACACGGCCCGGCTTGACCTGGCGCGGAGGATCGGCGCGGATGCAGCCCTGGACGGTGGTGTCGAAGAACATGTCCGCGAGCTCGGAGACGGCCGCGGTGTTGACGTGGTGATTGATGCGGCCGGTGTTTCGGCGACCCTGGAGCTGGCGCTCAAGGTGGTTCGGGCGGCCGGCCGGATCAGCAAGGTCGGCTGGGGCCCGCAGCCGTTGAATATCAGCCTCGACCCGCTGGTGCAGAAGGCGGTGACGCTGCAGGGTTCATTCTCTCACAATTGGCCGATCTGGGAGAAGGTCATCAGTATGCTCGGCTCCGGTCAACTTGATGTCAAGCCGTTGATCAGCCGCGTTGCGGCACTCGACGAGTGGCAGGACTGTTTCGAGAAACAATACGCCGGGGAATATACCAAGGTCGTGTTTCAGCCGAACGGCTGAGGCGGCGGCACAAGGCAATGCCCGGGTGCATGTTAAACCAGTAGATGTAGAGCAATGCACTTTGAGGTAAGGGTGGGATAAGGCGTGCTGGAGGCCATGGTTTGCCATGCCGGGAATAACCGTCGAGCAAATCGAATTTTTCCGGGACAACGGCTACCTGCATTGTCCGGGCCTGCTCGTGGGCGACGATCTCGCGCGGCTCACGGTGGAGGTGCAGGCTTTCGTCAACAACGAGCGGGAAACATTCTATCGCACCGACCTCGGGGGGGATGGCACTGCCGAGCTCGGGCAGGAGAATTTTCTGCAGGTCTGCGGCCTGTGGCGCAGTAGCGGGATTGTTCGGGAACTGGCGCTCGACCCGGTCCGCGGGCGCTGCGCCGGCGCCTTGCTCGATACAGACAGGGTGTACCTGTTGAGCGACATGATCCTGGTGAAGCCTGGTAATTTCTCGCGCCCGACCCACTGGCATCAGGACTACGTCGACCACTCCACCTCCATCCCGGAAGTCACGATGTGGGTTTCCCTGGACACCGCGACGGCGGCGAGCGGCTGCATGAGTTACGTGCCGGGCAGTCATAAATGGGGAAAGCTGATTGGCTACGACTACGGCGACGGTACGAACTACGAAAAGCAGGGGGTCGATGTATCCACTGCGGTGACCATCGAGGCGGCGCCGGGCGATGCGATTTTTCATCATGGCCTGTGCCTGCATGGTGCCGGCCCCAACCGGACCCCGGACGCACGGCGTGCCTATATCATCCGCTATGCCCACGCCGATACAGTGTATGAACGCAACGAACCGGTTTATCCCACAGACGAAGAGGTGACGGGCAAGCACCTGAACGAACAGGATCATCCGGTCGCGTGGGAAGGGAAGAAGTAGGGGGCAGTGGGAAGCCCACCCGTCGACAAGCACCGAAACGTCCGGATCGGTGAAGCCGGTTATTTGCCACCGTCCTGATTTCGCCGCATCTCCCGGGCTGCCTCGAGGTAGCGATGTGCGGCAGGATCGTCGGGTGCCAGCCGCACGGCTTCCTGGAAATGTCCGATAGCATCGTCGATCCGGTTCAGTTTCATCAGGGCGGCGCCGAGGTGTCTGTGGATATCCGGCTGGTCGGCGCGGATGCGGAGGGCTGCTTCGAATGTTGCAATGCAATCCTCTGTCTCATCCATCTGAAAATAGACAAAGCCGAGCAGTTCATAGGCTTTGAGCTGCTCCGGGCGATTGGCTATCACGGCTTTCAGGTGCGGGATGGCCGGAGCCAGTTTGCCCTGGCTGACCAGTGACTCTGCCAGCAGCGCACGTATTTCGAAATGCGATGGTCGCAATTCAACTGCGGCAGCGGCACAGCGTTCGGCGTCTTCGAAGCGCTGCAGTTGCGATAGAATCCTGGCGCTGTTGTACCAGGCCCGAAAATGTTCCGGCTGCTGCGCGAGGAGTTCGTTGTAGCTTTGCAAGGCGTCTTCGAGTTGACCTGAATCCCGCCTGGCGTTGCCGAGATTGTAGCGTGCTTCGAGGTAGTCGGGCGCCACCTCGAGAGCTGCAGTGAAGGCTGCCGCGGCTGCTTCGAACTGCCGCTGCCCGGCCTGCAGCAATCCAAGCTGATAGTGCCCGTGTGGCGATTGGGGATGCTTGGAGATTGCGGCATTCAGCATCTTTTCGGCCTGGTCGTACAGTTCCATGGCGGCGGCGCCGCCGGCCATGCCGAGCATGCCGTCGAGCGAGTCAGCATCGCGGCGCAGCACGCCTTCAAAAGCCTGCACCGCTTTCTTTGGTGCGCCTGTTGCGATCAGCGCGTTGCCGTATTTGAGCCGGGTATCGATGTCGCCGCTGTTGATCTCGAGCGCCTGCTCGAGCCAGGGCAGGGCGTCGGCGTGCCGGCCGAGGGCGATCAGGCATTTGCCGAGGTTGCTGTACGGCTCCCAGTGCCGGGCGCGGCTGTCGGTTGACCTTTTTGCCGCGGCAATGGCAGCCTCGTAGTAGGGGATCGCCTGCTCGTACTGTTGCCTCACGGTGCAGATGTAACCGAGGTTGTTGTGGGCGTCAACGAAATCTGGATCATTGGCAATTGCCCGCTTCTGGTGCGTGATCGCCTCGTCGAGGCGGTCCGGGTCTTTGCTGTACAGCAGGCCGAGATTGTAATTGGACCGCGGGTGGTTCGGGGCTTTCGCGACGCAGTCCTTCCACAGCGTCTCGGCGTCGAGCCAGTCGAGGTTGCGGCGGTAGGTGCCGAATGCCAGGAGCAGCGCTGTTGCGGCGAAGACGGCGAATCGCAGCGGCGGCAGACGCAGCCGTTGATAGATGGTGGCGGTCACTGCGAGGCTCACGGCGACCGCCGGCAGGTAGGTACGATGCTCGAACACGAGCTCGAGCCCGACAACGCTGGACTCGAGAACCAGGTTGATGAAATACCAGGCGACCGCCAGGGCGACCAGCGGCTGGCGCCGTGCCAGCCACACCCCGCCGGCGAGCAGCGCCAGGACCGCCAGCACGCAGAGCACCGTCGTTGGCGGTGACAGCAGTGATGTCGAGACTTCCGGATAATGATTGAGATTCAGCCGGCTGCGCAGCGGCAGGAAGATCAGTGTCAGGTAGAAGATGACGACCCGGAACTCGGTCAACAGCCGCTGGGGCATCGTGAAATGCCGTTTTTCATAGGCCTGGTTCAGGCGTTCGAGCGGGTGGTTTCCCAGGTACAGCCAGGCGGCGACTCCCGCCACCACCAGCAGAATCAGCAAGTACCAGAAACCGCGGCGCAGCCAGGTTCGGTCGAGTTTCTGGTAGAAGATTGCCTCGTACAGGAGGATGATGGCCGGCAGGGTAATGGCGATCTCTTTGCTGCCGAGCGCCAACAGCCAGCTGCCCAATGCCACGATCCAGGCGCCCCAGCGGCTGTAGCCCTGGCCGTTGCGGCCATGGATGAAGAGGCAGAGGGCGAGCAGAAAAAACAGCGTGGACAGACTGGTCATGCGCTGGACGATGTAGGTCACGGCGTTGGTCTGCAGCGGATGCAGCGCCCACAGCGCGGCAGTACACAGTGCCATCAGCGGGATCGCCTTGTCCGTCTTGTGCTGATCGTCCGGCGGCTCGTTTTCACCCGTCGAAGGGCGGGCCAGTCGCAGGGTCAACAGGGCCCACAGATAGACCAGCCAGCCGTTGACGATGTGGATGCCGATGTTGACCAGGCGATAGGCGGTGACGTCATATTCGCTGAACCGGTAATTGAGTGCGAAAGAAACGAACGCGACGGCACGCTGGCGCATTTGTACCGGGCTGTCGCGCACGGCGGTTGCCAGGGAGCCGGCACTGACATTGTCGATACGGATCGCTTCGTTGCGTTTGATGCTGGCAAAGTCGTCGAAGAAAAATGGCGCCCCCGTAGTGTGCCAGTACACCACGACGACGGCAACCGCGATGCCGCACAGGGCGGTGGCGTGGATGGTGCGGCGGGATGTCATGGGTGTTGTCCCTGCTGTTGTTTCATCTGCTCCGCTGCTTCCAGGTTGTGGCGCGCATCGAGGTAGTCGGGATCGAGCTCGACGGCGCGGGCGAACATCGCAATGGCGCCGTCGAGCTGTCCGAGCTGGCCGAGGCAGGCGCCGAGGTTGTTGCAGTCTTTGGCATTGGGCAACATGTCAATGGCCTCGCTGAAATATGCCGCGGCGTCCTTGATTCGCCCGGCCTTCAGCTCGATGCTCCCGAGGATGGCGAGCGCGTCCCGGCAATTTGCGCGGCTCGACTTGTGTGCTGGATCAAGCGCCAGCGCCTTGCGGAAGAACGGCAGGGCGTCCTGGTGCCGGCCGCGTTTCTTCTGGACGCCGCCCCTGCCGTTCCAGGCGTCGGCGGAGTCCGGCTGCAGCGTGAGTGCGTGCCGATAGTACTGGTCGGCCTGGTCAAGATTCCCGCGGTTGAGGTGGGCGTTGCCGATGTTGCGGTAGACTGAGGCGTCATTGGGATCGAGCTTGACGGACGCGTGGAATTTTTCCAGGGCGCCGTCGTAGTTGCCGCTCTTGACCAGGGCGACACCGTAGTTGTTGTATGCTTCGGAGTAGTTCGGCTTCTTGTTGATCGCCCGCTGGCAATGCTCGATGGCGGCCGCATAGTCGCCGCGGTCGGTCAGGATTTTGGCGAGATTGTTGTTGGCCAGGGGATAGTTCGGATTGGCCTCGAGGGCGCGGTGGTAGTAGCGGACGGCCTCATCGATGTCGCCGGCCTTGCCGCGTTGGACCAGGGCGTAGCCGAAATTGGTCAATGGCCGCGGCTTGTTCGGCGCCTTGCGGGCGCAATCCTGCCACAGCGTATAGCCGTCCCGCCAAACCAGCGTTCGATGGATGGTTGCCGACATCAGCAGGGCGATGATAATGACTGCTGCCGGGGCGATCAGGTTCCGGCGGCACAAGGCCCGGCGCACGAGCAGGACAAGCGCCAGGATCGGCATCAGGCACGGCAGGTACAGGCGGTGTTCGTAGGCCATTTCGAGACCAATGATCGAGGACTCCAGCGCCAGTCCGATGAAGTACCAGAAGATGCAGAACGACAGGAGCCGATGCCGTTTCGCCAGCACCACGGCGCCAACGAGGATGCCGATGAGCAGGGCCAGCGACAGCGCCGTCGTAAGCGGCTCAAAGAGGGTCGTGGACGGCGGGAAATGATGGTCGAGCGTCAGGCGGCCTGGGATCGGCAGGACGATCAGGGTGAGGTAAAAGACCAGTACCCGGAACTGGGTCAACAGGCGCTCGAAAGGGGTGAAGTCGCGCATGTTCTCGTAGGCTTTGAGGATGTGCTCGACCGGTTTCATGTCGAGGTAGAGAAGGGAGACGAGGACAACCACCGCCAGCGGGGCGATCCAGAGTCCAACAGTTTTGAGTGGCCACCGGAGTTTCAGGTTCTGGAAGAAGTACCATTCGATGAAAAACACCAGCAGCGGCACCGCGACGCCGATTTCCTTGCAGCCGAGCGAGACGAGCCAGCAAAGCGCCGCCGCTGCAATGCAGGCGATGCCGCGGCGGCGGGTGATTCCTGCTTTCCGTCCGGCGATGTACAGGCACAGTGCCAGCAACATGAACATCGATGCCAGGCTGGTCATGCGCTGCACGATGTAGGCCACCGACTGGACCTGCAGCGGATGTACGGCCCAGATCGCGGTCGTGGCGGCCGCGACCAGCGGGATTTCTGGCGGGGCGATCTTGAACCTCGGCTGTTTGCCGGCGGCCTCGAGCTGCAGGACCAGGCACAGCAGCCAATAGACCAGGCCCGCATTGACGATGTGAATGACAATGTTGACGAGCCGATAGCCGCGCGGGTTGTAGCCGTCCGCCAGGTAGTTGAGCGCGAAGCTCAGGTTGGCGACCGGGCGCCGGTGCGATGGTGCGTCGAAAGCAGCCGACCGCAGTTGCGCCGGGTCGAAGCTGGTGATGCGGATATTCGGGTTGTCGCGAACATTCTGGCTGTCGTCGAAGACGAAGTCGTAATTCAGCGTGTGCAGATACAGGGCCAGCGAGAGAATGGCGAAGACCGGCAGCGGCCATCGCTGGCATGGCTTCAATGAGGGCTCTGTCATCTGTTTCAAATGGTGCCTTTTCAATGAGTTACGAATATACTACTGCATCTGAATCGAACATCAATCAGCCGCCCGCAGGAGGGCAATATTGCCGCCAGGACCGGCACCGCCAGCCTGTGAATAAAAAGCGCCGACGTAAATCGGGCAGTCCCGACAGGGATGCGGCTGCCAAGGCTCAGGCTTTGGCCGCCACCGACACGAAGCAGGAAGCACCGGTGTTGCCCCGGACGATTTCTTTATGGGCCGCCGGCTGCCGTCCGTTTATCCGGCTTTTACGGCGGTCGGTGCCGTCGTCACGGGCGACTTCACAACGGCCGCGATTCTGGTGTCGATCGTGATGAGTCCCGGCGCGGGGGCGCTTGAGCGGACGACCGCGGGCCTGGTGGTGGCCGCCATACAATCATTTGAAACGGCACTGGCTGTCGACCCCGAATTTGAGGCAGCGCGAGCCAACCTGGAGAAAGCGAAAGCCATCCGCGAAAAGTAGCGGTGCGGTTGCCGGCGGAGATTGGTTTACGGTGTTGGTCTTTCTTTCGACGCGATCCTTGAATTTGATCCGCAGCAACCTACAGTAAACGTTTTTCCCATTGGAGAATACTTATGGACAAGGCGACCAAGGCGAAGGCGATCGAAGAGTTCCGCATCAACGACAAGGACTGCGGTTCGGCGCCGGTACAGATTGCCGTGCTGACCGGCCGGATCAACGAGTTGACGGAGCATATGAAGGCCAACAAGAAGGACCACCATACGCGTCGTGGCCTGATCTGCATGGTCAATCGCCGTCGTAAGCTGCTGAATTACCTGGCGGGCGAGAACCAAACCCAGTACGCCGACATTATCGAGCGCCTCAACCTCCGTCGATAAACGCCGAGCGCCGCACCGATTATTTTTATGTGCCGGCGGGTTAGCTCAGTTGGTTAGAGCAGTGGAATCATAATCCACGTGTCCGGGGTTCGAGTCCCTGACCCGCTACCATAGATAACAAGCCGGAATCCCAGTAATAACAGTGTGGGTTTTCGGCTTGTTTGTTATACGACCGGCCGCGCTCCAGCCGCCCTGGCATCATGTCACATATGGATCGGCGTCATGTTGAGACAATACTCCAGCAGGTGCACTGTTTGGCGGCGATAGTTGTGCCAGGTTGTCGGTGGCAGGTTTTCCTGGGCGCCCCGGCCGGCTGCTGGCGAGCCTTCCGCACCGGTTGTAACCGGGCGATCGGTGACCAGCCAGGCGTCGAGCATGAAGGGCACGGCGTTTTTGTTTGATGTCGCCACAATCGCCACGGTCTCGCCGGCACAACTCAAAAGGTCGATGCGGTGCAGCGACCAGTGAATGGCATCCGTTTCGGTAATGAAAAGCATCGAGCCCGGGGTGTCGCCCGAACCGGTCACAGCCGGCGCGTCGAATTCCTTGCCGTTAACCGTCAACGAAGGAAACTCCGGCAGCTCGGCATTGCTCCGGGCAATGAGCAGCAGATCGCAACGCGCCATTGCTTCATCTGGCAGGTTGATGGACAGCCTGGCGGTCAGCGACATGCTGGGATCTTCGCGGAAGTCGGGGGACGCGCTCCAGTCTCGCGGCTCGGTGATCACTGAACCGTTTCCTTCAATCAGGTCGACCGGTGCGGCGGGTGCGCTGGTGGAAATGCCGCCCGGTTCCAGCTCGATCACCATCACCGAGTGGCCGGGAACGCTCAGCATGATTGGATTGCCGGAGACAAACTGCACCGGTATCGTTTCCACATACGGATAGATCACCCGACCCCGGAAACTTGTTCCCTCCGGGCCGCGGTACAACACCGACTTGTCGAACGGCACGCGGATCATCTGCTCGGCCACGTGCGGGTTCCGCAAACAGAGCATGCCGCGCTCGCCCTGCCAGTGGGCGTAGCCATGGACCTGCCCGTTGTGCGGGTTGCCGCCGACCATCCGGGTATTGCCCATCAACTCGAGATTCTCCTGCCACCAGTTCAGGGACGTACCCAGGGCCTTCCAGTACTCGGGCGGCAGCTCCGGCTCGAAGTACAGGTCCATCAGCCGCAAACCGCGGCCGCAGGCCATCACGGCATAATCCGTCCACTCCCGCAGCGGATCGAGGGTTGCGGAATGTCGGAGGAATGCCTGGGTGTTGAATCCGGACAGGGGCACCGTGTGACGCCACTTGTGGTAAATCTTGAACAGGTGTCCGTCGTGGTAGTTCAGGCCCCATTCGGCGCGGGTGGGCTGCGGCCAGGCGGAAACGTCCCCGGAGTCACTCGCCCCCCAGTAGATGTAGTTGGCATGCATCAGCCACCATGGGGACTGCCACACGTAGCTGGTGGGGGCACAGAGAATGTCCGATTTGAGTTGGCGGTCCAATGTCATGAACTCGATCAGGGTGTCCGTGTTCGCTTCGAATCCATGGCGCCGGGTGGGCAGATGCTCGTGACCTTCGGCCGAGCAGACGGTCTGTGTGAAATCGTGTTTGAAATAACAGATGTCCCCGTCCTCGACGGTTGCTTTGAGTGTTTCGCACATGGCGGCTTTGTATTCAGGAACGGAGACGCAGTAGTGACCGTCGAAGTCCTGGCAGGGACTGTCGGTCCGCTTGAACCCTTGTTCGCGAGCCCACTCGGCGGTTGCCTCGTGGCCCGGGAAGCGCCGGGAGATATTCCCGACCCCGACGAGCGAGAGCCAGAGCGAGAGGCGGGAACCGCGCGCCTTGAGTCCGTCGCTCAGCGGCTTGTAGCCATTTGGCAATATGTCCTTTCGCGGCCGGGACAATGTTTTCGGCTCCCAGCCCATGAGATCCGGCTGCAGGCTGTCAACCCCGACGCCGTACGGGCGAAGGTTCCGGTCATATTTATCGTAGAACTCCAGCAGTTGATCGGCCGACTCAGGATTCCTGGTGGTGCTCATCCAGGTGTTGATCAGCAGATGTTTCACGGCCGGCTGGCGAATGCTCTCGAGATAGTCGTGGAAGGCCACGTCGACCGGGTCGCCCGGCAGGCCCGTTCCCACCACGGCGGTCTTGCTTTGTATCGACCAGTGACCCTGGTCATCGCTTTTTGCCCGCCCGGGATAGTGCGCCAGGGTGACGACGCCGTCGCTGTGTTCGGTGCGGCTGCCGGGATACTCGAGGCCCGAGAACCAGTTGTCGCCCATAAAGATCGGCTCGCCGAGGCCGCCCAGGTCGCAGACCATCGGCGTCCTGAACCGTTCCACTTCCAAACGGTCTATGGCGCTCTCCGGCGGCATTTCCAGGCACACTGTCTTGCGCAGGTACGGCTCGTCTCCAAGGCTGTAGCGGACGGTGAGCCGCGGCGGTGTGCCGGGAGGAGGCGTTCCGGCAGGGACATAGGTGATTTCAACCGCCGTGGTGTCCCCTTCCTGCGGTGTGCACGGGGCGCCCTCGACCCGATAGTCGCCGACGGTCAGCCGGCGCCCATCCATCATCAGGATTAGAAACTCATCACTGGCTATGTGGTTCGCATCGGCGCCATCTGCCCTGGCAAACGATGTCGTTCGCCAGGCCCCGTCATCGAGTTCGAGGATTCGACAAACCAGGGCATTCGCCAGAACGCAGCGGGTTTCTGTCACACTAATGCCCGGTTTGTGCGGGCTGGCAGCGGAATCAGCTTTCATGGCCCCCATGGGGCAGTGAGGTGTTGGATTGGAAAAACCTGCGGCAATACCCATACTCCCATATTCCAGTCAATCAGCCGGCGGCCGCATGTAGACCGGGAGGGGGGAGTTGTCGGCTGTGGATTCACAAGGGGCCTTGGTTGGCCGGTCGTTGGAAAGGGTTACCTTGTTACAGTGTTTGACCGGCTCCTGATCGAAACGGCAGTGCGGATCCACGGACCCGCGTGTCCCCGCAACCGGTACGGACCCAACATACAACAGGCCGCCGCCCAGTTCAAAGTACGTCTCCGCCAGCAGGCCGTCCCGGCGGTCGGGGGGGGGCACGGGCAAACGTTTTGAAAGTCAAGGTATGCCGGCTTTACTTCATGCCGGCTTCCACTTCCAGCAGTCGCGCCTTGAGCGACTCGCTTTGGGCCTTCAATTCATTCATGGCCTTTTGCTGGCGTTCATGGGCCGCGTGAAGCCCGGTGATGATTTCCTGCTGGCGCTCATGGGCGGCGCGAAGCTCAGTGATGATTTCCTGCTGGCTTTGGCCGGCCTCCTGCGGGGGCTCATTTGCGGCGTGAAGCTCCTTGTTCCTTTCCCGCTGCAGGGCCATCTGCTGCTGCCGGAGGGCGTTCTGCTCTTCGAGCCCGGACTTCACCCGGTCATTGAGTTCCTTGATTGCTTCAAAGGCTACCGGGACAAGGGAAGAGTAACTGACGCCAAGACGGCCATTTTCCGGGTCAACTACTGAAATCGCTTCAGGAGCATATTGTCGGACATTTTGAGCGATGAAGCCAATTTCCGTCCGCCCGGGAGTATTTGTCATGTTGTAATATTTGGCTTCAATGCCCAAGACTTTGTCGAGACCATTTCTTAACGGAGCGATGTTTTCTTTCAACCTCTCATCTGATACATCTGTGAGAGTACCTGTATATTCAATATCTCCCATGACATCCAGTGCGACGGAGGGGTTTGTCATGCCGATGCCGACGTTACCGGATGTTGAATCTACAACAATACTGTCACGCGCATCTGGAGTGGGATAACTGATAATAACAACACCGGAACCACCTGGTACTGGAATGTTGACTGGCCCTGGCCCGCCATTTGAAGCGCCGCCGCCGCCGCCACCCAAGCCATGGGTACCTGCTTTTCCTGCCGGCTCGCCTTCGTAACCACCATCACCACCGCCGCCGCTCCCCCCAAGACCAGGTTCATGAGACGTATCCCCACCGTAATAAAGGCCTGCTCCACCACCACCTCCAGCGTAGATTACAGAAGTTCCAGTAATATCACTTGCCCTACCAGCGCCTCCGTGACCAGACTGACCAACGTTTGCATCTACATCGGTGAACGGCAACCCCGAGCCACTGGGACCAGCGCCACCGCCGCCGGCGCCGCCACCACCGCCAGTTCCTTGTGAATCATCAGGATTCCGCTTCGTACGACCACCAGCGTTTCCATAACCGGTTCCCCCGTTAGAGTCAGTCTGTATGGTAGCTCCACCAAATTCATAACTATGCGCGCCGCCGCTGCCAGAACCGCCTTGTGCACCGTTGAAGCCCGCATGCGACCCACCACCCCCTTTGGCAATTATACCATCAAATGAAGAATCCCCTCCCTCCCTGCCAGCGCCATAATGTCCATTATCAGTTGGCCCACCTGCACCAACAATTACAGTGTAAGTTTGGGCAGTTACAGCATGAACTTCTTTTTCTACAAAGCCGCCACCTCCACCACCGCCGGCCAGGGAACTATTGAGTCCGCCACTTCGCCCGCCAGAGCCACCGCCGCCAATAACAAGAACTCGAACATTACCAGGACCATTTGGGGTGAATGTGTGGGTGGAACCTTTTGGGGATATTCCATTCGAGGCCCCGATGCCAGGGTTGGCAACATGTCCCGTGTTGGCGTCATTAGTAAAGGTATGGATCGTATAGCCACCACTATATGTAATCGTTCCGCCGCTAGCAGAAAAGGTTGTTCCCGAAATTTGCACGTGAAACAATCCGCTTGGTGCAGTCGTCCCGATGCCGACGTTGCCGGAATTCGTGTTGTGGATGTCGCCGTCGAGGCTGCCGCCCCAGAATTCCGAGCCGACCGGTCCGGGATCGCCCTGCTTACCTTGCGGGCCTTGCGCCCCGGCGGCACCGGCCTTGCCCTGTGGCCCCTGCGAGCCGGCTCCGGGCGCGCCCCAGACCCCATTGCCGGTGCCGTCATTGGTCAGCACGTCGCCGTTACTGCCGCCGGGAATATTGAGTCCGCAGGCATTGAGGGCGTACGGTTCGGCGGTCAGGAGCGTACGCGGCGACAGTTCCGGGCCGGAATTGACCGTGATGCCGAGCTCGTACGGCTGGTCAAACGGCAGGTCGATCTCGCCGCCGCTGCCGGTGCCGATGACGACGGTGAACAGGCCGTTGTCAACCTCTACGCTGCCATGGGTGTCGGTATACAGCGCGCCGCCGCCACTGGCCGCGTAGATGTTGAGGCCCAGGGCCACGGTGCCGGTGATCCTGGCGCCGCTGGCGTCCTTCAAGACGCCCTGGTAGGTGATCGTCTTGGAAATCTGGGCATGGACAGTGCCAATGCCGAGACAAAGAGCAGCAACGAGTGTGAGTGTCTTGATTTTCATGAGACAACATCTCCCTTTGGTTCAAATGTGATTTGATCGTGAGCGCTAAAACCCTATATAAGGACCAGCACGCACAAACAGTTCCGTAATCAACCGATTGCGTCATCTTTCCACAATCCTGTACATGGTATAATAAATTCTCGAACCAATTCCAAGTCTAATTATCAGAAAAATGCGTATTCCTTTTATGATCACCGCCAGAAAACACCAGAACCCATACACATCAAGGATCTCAGGGCGATCGAAACTTTCTATTCCCCCCCGAAAATGGGCCGCTACGGCAGCCGTGGACAGCGAAAATTGCGACGGGTCGTGCGATGAATCCGCCCCCAACGCAGAAAAATGTTGAGCAAGTCGGACAATAAAATCCGAGGAACACGGTAGATTGGCACGCAAACGATTGACGCCTATGCGTCGACAGAACACCCTTTCCCATTACACTTCAACAATGCGGTTTGAAATGAAACGACGACATGGAATTGTTCTCGCCCTGCTGGCAATCGGGCTGGCCCCCGGTGTCCACGGCGAATGGACGCAAGCCGAGCTGGACGCAGGCTGCGTGGTTTTCCAATATTCACCAATGAAAAACCTGTCGCCTGCATTTGTCCCGTCGCGAGAGATCGTCGCAGAGAAACTCTCGTGCGTGCTGGCTCGCAATGAATACGAGTCAATTCAGTTCGGCGTACACGCACTGACGGACGATATCGAGGCGATCGAGGTGGCGGTCGAGTCGGACCTGGACGTAACCATTTATCATCGTATCGAACCAGCGATCAAAGAACAGCTGGAAGCCGCGTCGCCCGAAGCCGGCGAGGTCAGGGGATGGCTGCTCGGCGAGATCCATCTGCAGCGCGGCAACGTCTTCAAGGCACTCGAGAAAGAGCGCAGCGTCAACTTCTGGCTGACCTTTCATGCCGATCGCCAGACGCCGGATGGCGTGCATGCCGGAAAGATCCGTATCCAGGCCGCCGGCAAGCCCGAAACAGTCGTGGACCTCGAGATCAACGTCCGGTCATTCGAGCTGCCGCGGCCACGGGCCTCCTTTGGCATGTGGTTTCGCGAAGACATGCTGCCGAAGCGCCTCGGCGGCACGGCAGCACCGCGAGAGACGATCCTGGCGATCTACCGGGACATGGTCGCACACGGCCAAACCGCCTGCGTCTTTTATCCGACGGCGAATTTTCACCCGCTGCCGCCGCAAAACCACCATGTCATCAACCGGCTGCTGCCGCTGGCCAAGAAGGCGGGCTTGTTTGAGGAGCCGCACGCTCTCAGTCTCCTTTTGGGCGGGATCGCCGGCGACGATGATCAAGAGCAGCTGGAAGCCTCGATTGCCTGGCTCAAGGTGCAGCGCGAAAAAAACGGCTGGCCGGAGTTCGCCGGATTTGCTTCCGACGAACCGCACTACCCGCTCGAAGACGCCGGTGTCAAACGCGCCTGCGCACCGTTGCAGGGCCTGGCCATGCGCATGAGCATCGATCAGTCGAACATCGGCGCGGTCTACGGCTACTCGGTGCCCAACCTGTGCGATATCCAGTCGATCGGCGATGGCATCATCACCGAGGAAGTAATGGCCGAGGCGAACCGCATGGGTTTCGAGATACTCACCTACTCGTACACCATGTGGCGAGAAGGCTTCAACCCGCTGCGCCAGCGCTACTTTGCCGGGCTGCATACCTGGGCGCTCGAGCTGCGCGGCAACTGGATGTGGGCCTATCATCACATCCAGCACCGGCACGCCTGGTTCGCGCCGCGCAGCCACGAACCAATGCCGCTCACCGGCTGGGAAGCACGCCGTGAAGGGGTCGACGACTTCCGCTACCTGCAGATGCTCGAGGACACCCTGGCCGGGCACCCCGACACGCCCCTTGCTACGGAAGCCAGCACATGGCTGGCAAAGCTCAGGACCCGGCTCAGGCCGATTATGCCGCTGACCGTCACCGACGGCACCCCCCTGGCACTCGAGGAGTACGACGCAATTCGAAACCGCGCAGCAGCATACCTCGGAAAACTCACTCCCGCCGCCCCGGTGAAGCCGCAGCCGATAGCCCGTGTCAAGGACGAGGCCGCACCCTTCCGGGAAAAGTCGGTGGACGCCTGTATCGCCGGGCTGCGCAGCGATGACATGGCAACCCGGCGCGCTGCAGCCTGGGCGCTGTACGAGCGCGGCGCCGGAGCAGCCGCCGCCGTGTCCGCACTCGCGAATGTTCTCAACGATGCCGACGTCAGGATGCCGGCACTCCACGCACTTGAAGCAATCGGACCGGGTGCGCATGAAGCCGCCCCAATGATCGCCCAGCAACTCGAGCACCCGGACTTCTACGTCCGCATGGGCGCCCTGCTCACTCTCGGCGCCATCGGCTGTCCGCTGGACAAGCGTGAGCCGGACGGGGTCCGGTCCCCCTCCGCCAACGCCAACGCAGTCATCGAACCACTGGCGATTGCACTGGGCGACAACTTCAAGGATGTCTCCAACCGCGCCGCCGAGATGCTCGGCGTCATGGGCGCGCTTGCCCGGCCGGCCGTCCCGACCGCCGTTCTGTTGCTTAACGATCCGGAAAAAAGCAAACGCGCCGCAGCTGTCAAACTCATCTCCCGGCTGGGCCCTACTGCAGCTGCAGCGGTGCCAAGACTCACCAGTCAACACGAAAAGAATCCGGGTGACGCGAGCTATATCTACGCGCTGGCCGCCATCGGACCGGCTGCGGCACCGGCTGTACCGGCCCTGGAACAGTACGCCGGCAGGGACAATCCCGGCGCCAGGCAAGCGGACTCCTACTATGCGCTGGTCTGTATCCGCAACGACGATACCGACCTGCGCAATTTGGTCGACCTGCTCGAGCACCCCGCGACGAATGCCAACACCAGGAATCACGTTGTCGAATGTCTCGAACGATTAGGTCCAAAGGCGGCACCGCTGGCCGATGAGATTCGCGAACTGACCAAGGCCGGCGAGTTCACCGACGCCGAAAAGCAATCGGCCTTCGGCAAGACACCGCCGGCACAGGCTCACTACATCGACGGGGCCGATTGCCTGCAGCTCATGCACGACCTCGAGCTCGCCGCCCGCTTGCCGCTGGGCGGCTGGCGGTTCAAGGACGACCCCCAGGGAATCGGCGTCGAGCAGGGCTGGTTCAAACCGGATTTCCCGACCGCCGACCTGCCGGAAATCAAGATCGGTGCGTTCTGGGACGACCAGGGCTACAAGGGGTTGGGCGAGGGCTGGTACAATCTGCAATACACCTGTCCGGAGCTGCCGGCTGGCAAACGCGTTTTCGTACTTTTTGAAGCCGTCGACGAAGGCGCCTGGCTGTATATCGACGGCAAACTCATCGCCTGGTACGACACCGCCTACCCGGACATTACCTGGTCCAAACCCTTTCTCCTCGACGTCACCGGCGCCCTCGACAGCCGGGGCGAACACCGCCTGACAGTAAAGGTCGACAACTACTCCGGCGCCGGCGGACTCTACAAGCCGATAAGCGTGATGGTGGAGAAATAGCAACAGACTTACCTATGAAGCAACAATTTTTGACATTATCTTAATAGGCTGAGACTCGAACCGATATCGACAATACGATGCCACATCGGACGTGACGCGTGAGGAGTAACAAATCAACAGCCCTTCAGCCGCTTCGTCGGCGCAGGATGTTCACACTCATAGAACTGCTCGTCGTCATCGCGATCATCGCGATTCTCGCTTCAATGCTGTTGCCAGTGCTCGGTCGCGCCAAGAATAAGGCCAGAAAGATTCTGTGTATGGCCAATCACCATCATAATATGCTTGCCACCAGTATGTATGCCGACGACTGGGGTGGATGGATTATGCCCCAGCTCGCCCCGGGAAATCTCGAAGGCTACTGCAAGGGCTCCACCGGTGAAAATTATGTCTGGGTAAGTGGCCACCCTGTCGACGGTGGGTATCTGTACCTCGAGGGGTATCTGCCGACCCTGGAGTCCTTATTCTGCACCGGGATCTCGTCAGGCACGCGTGACATCAACGGCTCCAACCTCGACATGGATTACAACATTTCCCTTTGGGGCAGTCCGGCCATGGGCAACAACGCGTTTTCACATTTTAACCACAGCCTGTTTGTTCGACAGGACGGGGTTACCGTTGCCAGTTGCGGGGTCAACGACGCCGACAGTACCCCACGCCGGATCATGACCGAGTGGCCGGGACAGTACGCCTATGTGTGCAACTACGACTGGATGTACGAGGCTCATGAAGATGGCTTCAACGCGGTATACTTCGATGGCAGCGCAAAATGGGTCCCGGACCCCAACGGCAGCCTCGTCTTCGCCGACTGGAAACCGCGCCACGACAAAATAAACGCAGCTTATTGAGCATGCAGCCTGGAGCCCCACGGCATACAGCCACGGGGGAGCCCACCGAGATCCTCACATGCCGGATGCCCGTGAATTCAAAATAACCGGCACCCACCCCGGCGCTGAACGCTTCCGCCTATGCCGGCGCATGCTGGTCGGCCCGTGGTGCAACCAGCCCGAAGAATACGTCGGGTACAACGGCTTTGTCGGCTGGGCCGGCGCCACCCGGTTGCGCCGCGGCCGCTGGTTGATTACCTTCACCAGCGGCTACTGGCACGGCAGCCTGCCGCAGACCCCGGAGATCCTCAAAGACCCCGTGTGCCGCAAAATCTTCGAGGCACGCTGGGAAAACGACGACGGCCTCTCCTGCCCGCGCATCTATGCACCGCGCGGCGGTCGTGCCCACATCATGGCCTCCGACGACGAAGGCCTGACCTGGTCGAAACCCGCAACCCTGGTCGACACCGAGATGGACGACCGGCACCCGACCATCGTCGAGCTCGATGACGGGACGCTCCTCTGCACCTTCTTCTGTGCGCCGGCCACCAAGAAATGCCGCTCCGCCTGGATCCTCAGCCACGACAACGGCGCGACCTGGACGGCGCCACGATATCTGCCGCCGGAATCCGGCGGCATGGGCAACGGCAGCGCCATCCAGCTCGCCGACGGCACCGTCGCCTGGGCGACGCAGGTGATTTTCGACGGCGATGAATTCTGGTCGACCGGTATCTTTCTCTCCGCCGACCGCGGCGAAACGTTTGAGCTGGGATCGGTCATCGGCACCGGCCACCATCTTTTCGAAACAACGATTGCCCAGCTGCCCGACGGGCGCATCGTCGCAGCATCACGCCGCCATTGCGACGTCTACTGGTCGGCAGACGGTGGACGAACCTGGACCGAACCGGTGCCGCTCGGCGTCGATCTGTTCGACCCGCACCTGTTGCTGATGCCCAACGGGGTGCTCGCCTGCTTTCACGGCTCCTACGATTTCGGCGGGTTGTATGTCATCCTCAGCCCGGACGGCGGCCGCACCTGGCACGGCCCCGTCGAGCGGCACGGGTACGCCGTCGATCCGAGCGTCTACGGCTACAGCCACCCGATCGTCCTGGACGACGGCACCGCTTACGTCGTCTATCTGCACACCGGCGGGCACCCGGCGCATGACGCCAGGACCGAGGCGATCTGGGCGCTGCGCGTCAAGATCAACGACGACGCCGACGGCATCGAGATCCTGCCGGCCCCCGGATCACCCGCCGCCCGCGGATTGCCAGAAGACGTCCTGGCACTGCTTACATCCCGCACCGACGGCAACGACCCGGTCCTGGGAATATTCTGATGGACCTCGACGCGCTGCTTAAACTGCTGGTCGCCGAGATCGACGTCGAGCGCATTCGACACCACACCGAGGCCATCCACACCACCGACCGCTGGAGCAGCTACGACCGTTATCACGAGACCGCCGACTACGTGCTCGGCCTGATGCGTGACAACAAACTTCGTGATCTCCGCAAAATCACCACGCCGGCCGACGGCAAGACGTTCGTTGGTGACTGGTTGATGCCGCTGGCCTGGGATGCCCGCGCCGGCACCGTCACGGTCAGTGCCCCACGCAAGTACCAGGGAAAAATCCTCGCCGACTACCTGGTGGAGCCCAATCACCTGGTCCGCTGGAGTGCGCCGACACCGCCGGGCGGCATCACTGCCGACCTCGTCGATGTCGGCGACGGCGCCCACCCAAAAGCATATGCCGGGGTTGATGTCGCCGGCAAGATTGTCCTGATCAACGGCTACGTCGGCGAAGCCAAGGCCCTGGCTGTCGAGTACGGCGCCGTAGGGATTATCAGCGACATGATGCCGGCACCGCATCTCGACAACGATCAAGCCGTGGCCTGGCACAACGTCTTCAGCACCGATCAGCACTGGGGCCCGGCTGCGAATGAAACGAACCTGTGGGCTTTCGTCCTCACCCCGTGTGACGGGCGCTGGCTGCGCCGGCTCATGGCCGGATCCAGGCACCCCGTGCAGCTGCACGTCGAGGTCGACGCAACCTTGTACGAGGGGGAGACGGACACCATCACCGGACGCCTCCGCGGCCGGGACAAATCACGCGAGGAAGTGTGGGTGTACACGCACATCTTCGAGTGCAGCGCCGACGACAACGCGGCCGCCTGCGCTTTGGCACAGGAAGTTCTCGGCACGCTGGGACGGCTGATCAGGGAACGCCGGCTGCCGGCCCTGCGCCGATCGATCCGGCACATCGCCGGCTGGGAATGGATCGGTTCCACCGTCTACCTCGACGACCGAAAACGCGAACTCCGCAAGGTCGTGGCCACACTCAATCTCGATTGTGTCGGGCTGCCGCGCGCCGCAACCGGACAGCCGGTGCAGCTGCTCGTCAACCCGCACGCCCAAAGTTCGTTCACCGACGCCTTGATGCTCGACCTGTGGGATCGTTACGCGCGGCTGCGATCGACAACCGTCCAGGCACGAGAAACCCGATACGGCCGCCCGAGCGACACCCAGTTCTGCGACCCCGTGTACGGCATCCCCACAATCTTTCCGTACGCTACAGTCGGACGACTCTGCCACAACAGCCGGGATGTCGCAGCCATGCATGATCCGGAGATGTATCGCATCTTCGCCGCCACCGCCGGCGCCTTTCTGTACACGCTGGCATCCGCGGATGCAGGTGACACCGGCCCCCTTGCAGACATCGCATATGCCCGAGCGATCAAGTCACTGGTCGGCAAGCTCAACGGTACCGAGCCGTTGAGCAAGACGCCCTGTGTCGACGCGGTCGATTACCTGGCCGAGCGGCAGCGTGAAGCCATCCGCAGCGTCTCCCGGCTGGCACCGCGCTCGGCGAAAGCCAGGCAACACACAGGGATTCTGGTCGAGCGCCTGGACCGCTGGCTGGCCGCAGAACGACAATCACTGGATAACACGCTGCCGGTCGCCCTCCCCCGACACACCACGGCGGATGACTGGCAGGCACCGAGCTCGATGAACGATGTCGGACGCTTGCAGCCGCAGCCCGGCCTCTTGCTGTTGCCGCAAGTCACCCCTACCCGGAAGGCCGATTACGGCTCGCCGTTCTGGCTGTCGCGCCTACCCGCCAACGAAGCAAAACGGAGTATGCAATTCCTGAATCTGCAGGCGTTTTACTGGATGGACGGCAAGCGTAACCTGGAGGAAATCGACCGGCTCGTTACGCATGAAACCGGTAAGTCTGTCGCCCCCGGTTTCCTGTGGTTTCTGCGACGCCTCGAGCGCTACGGCTACGTGTCGCTTCGCTGGAAAAAGCCTTTGACCCGTCGACAGATCGCAACCGAGCTGCGGTGCCTCGGTGTTGGCCGCGGCGATGTGCTCTTCGTCCACAGCGCCCTTGCCAGCCTCGGCTACGTGGCCGGCGGCAGCGACGCGGTGATCGATGCACTGCGCGATGCGGTCGGCCCGCAAGGCACCCTGGTGATGCCGGCCTTCACCTACAGCAAGGAAATAGCTATTCCCGGAGCCGGCGGGCCACCGTATCACCCGCGACGAACCGCCTGCGATGTCGGCATCATACCCGATACATTCTGGCGGCGACCCGGTGTGCACCGCAGCGCCTCGGCCAGTCACTCGATCGCCGCGATCGGGCGGCAGGCAAAGTTTCTTGCCAGCGACGACGTGACCATGGAAGCATACGGCCGCGACGGCGCCTTCGGCAAACTGTATGAGCTCGACGCCAAAGTGCTGATGCTCGGCTGTGGCTTAGGCCCGAACTCCTGTCTGCACGCCGTCGAGGACTGGGTCGGCCTGCCAAGCATGCAGCCAGTCGATCACCTGATCGAGGACAACGACGGCAGCACCCGTGTCATCCGGTATCAACGGCAGCCGATCGGGCGGCGCGAGTTCTATCTCAACTCGGAGAAAGTCACGAAGAGCGAGGTATTGTTCCGCCAGTGCGGTATTGTCGAAGACGGCCGTATTGGTCCGGCCATGGCCCAGGTATTCATGATCCGCAACATGATCGATACGTCGATGGCAATCATTCGTGACCGGGATCCTTGTTTTCTCTTTCACGACGTGGACGATCCCGACGACAGCGCGCCGGACCTGACCCACTACTTCCACGAGGAAACCAAACGTCGCCTGCAAGCCGGTGAACTGTGTTTCGAGATGGGAATATGAATTCAACTCGGCATCGTACCCACATTCTCGATCCGGGATAAATCAAGGGTGATGAAGCGGGTGATGCAGAGTAGATTCCCGGCATATCGTCCCGAACCCTGAACCCTGAACCCTGAACCTGAACCCTACAATGACCCAGAAACTCCAATACCGCGTCCTCTACAACTTCGACTGCGGCGATCTCTTCAACACGTCCGAACCGCTCACGCCGGCACATGTCGAACGCATGGTCGACGAGGTCGCCCTTGGCGCCGATGTGATCCTGATCAATCCGAACGCGCAGGTCGTGAACTACCCGAGCAAAGTGTGGCAAACATCGTGGGACGGGTATCGGCAGGGGGATCGTGATTTTTTCGGCAGCATCCCGGACGGCATGCTGCCGGCACGCGAACACACGGTCAGCCAGATGGCGGGGCTGGCGGAACAATGCGACTACCTGGCAACGGCCCTGACGCACGCGAAACAGCGGGGGATAACGCCCGGCATCTCGATGCGCATGAATGACATGCATGATATCCCCTGGCCGGACTCGCACTCCTTCAGCCGCTTCTACAAGGACAATCCGCAGTTGCACCTGCCGCCGATCAACGCCCGCGACTGGGGTTCCGAGGGATTCAATTACGAACACGCCGAAGTGCGCGAATACTTTCTGTCACTGATTCGCGAATGGGTCGACGGCTACGACTTCGACGTTCTCGAACTGGATTTCAGCCGCTTCACGTACTACTTCGAGCGCGGCGATGCAGGGCGGCATTGCACGATCATGACGGCGTTTATCACCGAGGTGCGAAACTGCCTGGCAAAGGCGGATCGCCGCATCCATCTGATCCCCCGTATCGCCGCCGATCCCGATGCCGCCTACGCACTCGGATTCGATGTCGAAGCCTGGGCCCGCGACGGCATCGTCGACGGCATCATCGTGACCTCGATGGTGACAACCGCCTGGACCATGCCGATCGACAAGTTCCGGCAGCTGACCGGTCCGGACATCGCTATCTACGCCGCTGCCGAAGTAACCGCCGACAAGCGCGACGGCATCCTGCTGCGATACCTGCCCGGCAGCTGCGAAATGCTCCGTGGCTTCGCCGCCGGCTACTACGCGGCCGGTGCCGATGGTGTCGAACTGTTCAATTACTTCCTGCAGCGCAAAGCCAAACCGGTGGCGAGTGCCGAGGAATTCTTCGGGCGCCTGCGCGAGATGCGATCGCTGGAGGAGATCCGTGCCAAACCGCGCCTGCATCTCCTGGGCGCCTGCTACTGGACGGTCGAGTTCGACCTGCCCGACCAGGTGCCGGTGACCATCGCCAAGCATTCAGAGCGGCGATTCGAAATGCTGCTGGCCGCCGTGCCCGAACCACTGGCCGTTGCAGTTCATGTCTGCTTCGACGGCGACAACACGGCCGCGGACCTGTGGCTGCGGATTGGTCGTTACAGCGCCCAGGCAGCTGAAGTGGGGCCGGGGCCCGAGGGGGATCCGAACGATCCCGGGCGCGCCTGGCTCTACGACAATGACCGGCAGCCATCCTGCCGCCAAAGCAAGATCGCCCTCTTCCATGTCCCGGCCGCCGTCATCCGCGACGGCAGGAACGAAGTGATTGTGCGCAGTGAAAACATGAGCGTGACGATTCTCGGCATCGATGTGGAAGTCGGCAGCGAAAACGGGATTCAAGATGTGTGAAAACGGCCATGAACCACTGATTGCCGTGGGTCTGCAGGATATCTGCGACGGCCGCCAGTGGGCTGTCGAGCCGACGCCGGAAAAAGCTGGTCATACAAGGAAATCATCATCAATGGAATCCCGCCCATGTCATTAGCGGATACCGACCCGCACTTTCCACTGTACCATCTGCAGCCCGAGGCAGCCATCAACGATCCGTGCGGCGCGATGATGTGGAACGACGAGTATCACCTGTTCTATCAGAATTCCGCCAGGTGGGGCCATTCCGTATCACCCGACCTGGTGCACTGGCGGCATCTGCCGGCGGCTCTCGAGCCAACCCCCGGGACCGCCGACGAGGGCGGCTGCTGGTCCGGATCCGCCGGTGACATGGACGGGACGCCGGTCATCCTGTACAGCGGCGTCGACTTTCCGCCGAAAGACCAACCGCGCAAATGGCGGCAGGACGTATGCCTGGCGATGGGCAGCGACGACCTGACGACCTGGACCAAGCATCCGGATAATCCGCTGGTCATCGGGCCTGAAAATTCGCCGGACTTCCGCGATCCATGTTTCTGGAAGGAAGGGGATGACTGGTACATGCTGGTCGGCGCCGGCATTACCAACGAAGGCGCCACGGCAACGATGTACAAGTCACCGGACCTGGTGAAATGGACCTACCTGCACGAATTATGCACAGATGCGCCGGACATCACGAACCAGTGTTGGGAATGTCCCGACTTCTTCGAGCTCGATGGGCGACACGTCCTGGCGACGTCCCGGAAATCACCCTATCTTGCGTATGGCAGCGTCGATCACTGCCGTGTTTTGATGTCGACTTTTTATGATATCGGCACCTACAAAAACCAGCAATTCACGCCGGAGGCCTCCGGCAATTTCGATGCCGGTGGTCATTTTTACGCGGCCAAGACGATGCTCGATGACAAAGGTCGTCGTCTGATATTTGGCTGGGTCTGGGAAGCGCGGCCGACTGCCGCGTGGCAGAAATCAGGTTGGGCGAGTGTCATTTCGCTGCCGCGCATTATCAACCTCGCCGCGGACGGAACGATGCGTTACAGGGTGCCGGAAGAACTGCAGGTACTGCGCCGCGCCCACACGGCCCTGGCAGACGTCAAAGTCGAAGACGGTACGGTGCCGCTCGATCCGGTAAGCGGCGATTGCCTCGAACTTATTGCCGAGTTCGAACCCGGCGATGCCAGTGAGTTGGGGCTGTCGTTGCGCCGCTCTCCAGACGGTGAAGAGGAAACGCGGCTGATCTACCGGCAACAAGAAGGAACTCTGGGCATCGATCGCTTTCATTCGACAAAAGATCCGGAACAATACACCTACCCGAAAGGTGAACCGCTGCCCCTGGCACCTGGAGAGAATCTCAAATTGCAGATCTTCATTGACCGATCCGTTATCGAGATATTTGCCAACGACAGGCTGTGCCTGACAACCCGTATCTACCCGACCCGTGACGACAGCCAGGGCGTTGCAGCCTTCGCGGTCGGCACCGCGACGCTGCGACGCCTCGATGCCTGGCAACTGGCAACTGCCACACCGACCACCTGAACCCTAAACACTCTCCCCACTCCAAAAATGCTCGAATCAAGTTATCTCCAGGCAGGTTCCAAGCCCCAGTTTTTCATTGATGACCTGGTGATCGAAAGCGCCCAGGACATGACCCGTCGGTACCATAGGCCACAGAAGGTCGGCGAGGCGCCGATGATCCGCCGGGACCGGCCGTGGGAAAAGACGATCTACATCAGCTGCAACACGTGGAACGTCCTCCATGATCCGCAGGACGGTTTGTTCAAATGCTGGTACGAAAACTGGATGCTTGACAGCGCCCACGACATGCCGCATCAATTCCGCAAGAGCGACGGCAAAATCATTGTCGACGTGCACGGTGAAGCCTGTTCCGGCGTGTGCTACGCCCAAAGCACCGACGGTATCTCCTGGGAAAAGCCGGAAATGGACATCGTCCAGATAGACGGTGCGAATACCAACATTGTCATAGGGCTGGGTTTCGGCGGCGAAACGGCCCATTGCGCGACCGTTATGATCGACCCCATGGAGACCGATCCGGCGCACCGATTCAAGATGTTTTTCATGAATGCAATCGCTGATGTCGTCGAAGGCACGACCGGGAGCGCTTTCTTCGCATTGGCCACCTCGCCGGACGGTGTGCATTGGAAGGTGAATGACGAACGACCGGTCTTCGGGATGACGGAACGTGCCCTCGGCGACGTCGTGACGCTTACCGCAGATCCTGCCAGCCGGGTCTACTGGTTGAACAATCGACATCCCGATATGTGCACGGTGCCGGCGGATCCGGCCTGCCCGCCAACGAAAAGCTGGATCTCACCGTATGGCCCGCAGAACTTTGCGCGCCAGAATAAACGCCGCATTTTCCGGTCACAGAGCGCCGACCTGATCCACTGGTCCCATCCGCGGCCACTGGTCATTCCGGACGACGCTGTCGACAACCTCGACGATGTCTTCTACGGCATGGAGCAGGTCGCGGTCGGTGAAGACTGGCTCGGTTTTCTGAACGTCCTGCACCAGGTCGACAATACGATGGACGTGCAGCTGGTGTACTCGCGCGACGGCGAGAACTTCGACCGCGTCAGGCCCGGCCGCGCCTGGCTCGAAGGCGACCAGGACAACTGGGACGCCAACATGGTGTCGATCTGCAGCAAACCGATTGTCGTCGGCGACGAGCTGTACGTCTACCATGGCGGCACCCGGCGCCATCACGACTGGTGGATGGTCGGGCCGGCGGAAGGCCTGGTGCATCCGGAGGTCGACAATCCCGATCCGGACGGCTTCGGCATCGGCCTGGCGAAGATCAAGCGTGACAGGTTCGTCTCGCTCGACACCGGCCCGGTACGCGAAGGCGTGCTCATTACGCGGCCGGTGCGGACGCGGGGCACCGCATTGGTGATCAACGCTCTTTGTCGTGAAGGCGGATCGATCCGCGCCGAGCTCACCGATTCGGACGGCACCGTCATCAAGGGATTCGAAAAGGACAACAGCGTCCCGTTCGATGGCGACGCGGTTGAGCACACGATGCAGTGGCAAGCCGGGAAACCGACACCGGAAGGTGTGTTCATGCGGCTGCGCCTGTTCGTTTGGAACGGTGAAGTCTTCAGCTTCCAGTTCCGCTGATGGACTCCTCGTGGGACGGCTCATTCCTGCCCGCCATATCGAACATACGGCCTATCGTATATCGACTCGCAGAGGCGGCACGATCACTGTCCCATGTCCGCGGCGCGGTCTCAGCGGCGACCGCTTCTACTGCGTGAGCGGGAGAAATCACGCTGCGAACGCCCACCCTGGGAACGGCCGCCATGGGAGCGTCTGCCCTGGGAACGGCCTTCGGGGCGTCGACCACCGCCGCCTCGACCACCGCCGCCACGACCGAAATTCCTTGGCGCCGGCTGGCTGGATCGGAAGGCGTCGTCGCAGTGATAGGCGTGCTCCATCTCGGCCGGCACCGGTTTGCCCAGGAAACGTTCGATCTCCCGCAGGTAGGCCCGGTCTTCGGCGCAGCAGAACGAGATGGAGTTGCCTTCCGCGCCGGCCCGCGCCGTCCGACCAATGCGGTGTACGTACGTTTCAGACTCGACAGGCAAGTCGTAGTTGATCACGTGCGTGATGTCGTCCACATCCAATCCACGCGCTGCCACATCGGTAGCGACCAGTACCTTGAACCGGCCACGCTTGAAGCCGTCCAGCGCCTTGGTGCGCGCGGACTGGCTCTTGTTGCCATGAATGGCGGTGCCCCGGATGCCGGCAGCGTCGAGTTTCTCGACAACGCGGTTGGCGACATGCTTCATCTGGGTGAACACGAGGACCTTGCCGACCTCCGGGCCTTTCAGCAAAGATGCCAACAGGGCGTCTTTGTTCCGTTTCTCGACGAAGAGCACCTTTTGAATGATGCGGTCGACTGCGGGGTCGTCCGGTGCAATTGTCACCCGGGCCGGGTTGCGGACCATGGTGTGGGCCAGCTCCACCATCTTCGGTGGCATGGTGGCGGAGAAGAACAGGGTCTGGCGGTCCTCCGGGATTACGTCCAATACCCGCTTGATGTCAGGAATGAAGCCCATGTCGAGCATCCGATCGACCTCGTCGAGAATGAAAACCTCCACGGCGTCGAGATGGATGTGTCCCTGCTGCATCAGATCGAGCAGCCGTCCGGGCGTGGCTACCAGGATATCGACACCACGATTCAGGGCCTTGACCTGTGGAACCTGACCGACGCCGCCGAAAATGACGGTGTGGCTGAGACGCAGATAGCGTCCATAGGTCCCGATGCTGCCAGCGATCTGCGCGGCAAGCTCACGCGTCGGAGCGAGAATGAGAGCCCGCGGTGTTCCTCGCCGCGGCCGGCGCCTGTCGCTGGACAGTCGCTGCAGGAGCGGCAGTGTGAAGGCAGCGGTCTTGCCGGTGCCGGTCTGGGCCGTCCCCAACAGGTCCCGGCCTTCCAGCAGTTGCGGAATGCACTGTTCCTGGATGGGCGTTGGCGTGATGTAGCCCTCGGTGCTCACAGCACGCTGCAGCTCCGGGATCAGAATGCCAAAGGCGCCTTGCGGAGGCTGCTTATCGGTCTGCGGTTTCGGGGCGGACTGATCCGCCCGGGCGCGGGGCGCCTGTGTCTGGTCTTTCATGTTTTCCTGGTCCGGGGTAATACAAATCTCGACCCGCCGGACGCGTGGAAAAGACAGGACCGCTGTGATCGCGGCGATAAAGCACCCCGGCTCGAACGGCTGGGATGTGCGGTTTGGCTGGCGATACAAATACGCCCAGCGAACCGTCTGTTGAGAGGGCGTTTCCGTAATCGTAATTACACATGCAACATAGCCGAACTGTCCGAAAATTCAAGCCGTCGGATATACACCGCCGGTCAATTAGCTGCGAATTGCATTCTGAATGTTTGTGGTCTACTCTCGCTTCTATGAATTCTGAATCAACACGACGGCCCAGGGTCCTGGTCACCGGCGGCGGTGGAAACTTCGCCAGCCGGATCGCCGACGGACTGTCCGCCGATTTCGATCTGGTCCTGACCGACGCGCCCGGGGTTGCCGCGGAACATGCCGGCATGATCCCGGCGGATCTGCTGGACTACGATGCCGTGCAGCGCGCAATGGCCGGGATCGACATGGTCGTGCATCTGGCGATCACCAGCTATTACCGGTTCAAGAATGCACGGGGGCAAGCCTACGACGACGAGCAGATGCGCGTCAATCTGATCGGCACCCAGCACGTGTTCGCGGCGGCCAGCCTCGCGGGAATCCGGCGCTTTGTATATGCCAGCAGCATGACAATCGACATCGGGACCCTGGCGCTGTGGCCGGTCGACCGGGACAACCCGCCACGGCCCACGAATCTGTACGGTTGTACGAAGTTGTTCGGCGAGCAGCTCGGCGAGATGTACGCACGGCAAAGCGGCATGTCGGTCATCAGCCTGCGATTCGGGCAACCGTTCCCGCTGGGAATCCACTCGGACCCGGCGCGACTGACTTTGCCGCAACCCCGCGGGTTGCTCGTCGCCTTCGCCGACATCGAACAGGCGGTGCGCTGTGCCCTGGCCTGGCCGGGCATTGGCTACAAAATGGTGCGAATCGTCTCCGCATCCACCCCGGCAAACGTTGATTTGACCGCCGCCGCCGAGATTGGTTACCGGCCGTGCCGGCGGTTCACCGAGACCGCCGAGGAGCCAGTCGCGGCAAAGCCGCCGCGGTCATGTGAGCGCGTTGACAAGGAGTTCAGGGTCGCCGCGATCATCACGACCTATTTCCCGTCGAGCCATGCGGATGTGATTGTCTCGCGCTGGCTCGAGCCGCGGGACGGCGACGCTGACTGGGGTTGGCCGCGGCCGCAATCGCGCATCGTCGCCGCCTACATCGACCAGATCGGCAAAGACGACATGGGCTGCGAGATCCTCGAGCGCCACGAGGTGCCTTTGTGCAGCTCGGTGGAGCAGGCCTTGATCGAGGACGGTGAGCTTCGCGTCGACGCCGTGCTGTTGATCGGCGAACACGGCGAGTACGGAAAGAACGAGCTGGGCCAGCTCCTGTACCCGCGCAAGGAGATGTTCGACCAGATCGTCGCAGTCTATCGCCGCGTCGACCGGTGCCTACCCATATTTTGCGACAAATTCCTCTCGTGGAACTTCGAGTGGGCGGTCGACATGATGCGGACGGCATTCGAGATGAACTTCCTGCTGTTCGGCGGCTCCTCCGTGCCGCTTTGTCGGTTGTCAACACCTTTTCGCCTGGCCCAGGATGTGGAAAACAGCAAGCTCGAAGTCGTCGTTGTCTTCTACGGTCACGATGAGGCGTACGGCTACCACAGCCTCGAATTCATCCAGCCACTGATCGACAATCGGCCGGGCGGCGAATCCGGGGTTCACACGATGACC
>JASLZG010000139.1 GCA_030754995.1 Lentisphaeria bacterium | reverse complement strand
ACCAACGTGGTTTACGATCGTGAACACACCTCGTTCCAGAGTCTGCAGCGGGGTGAGCTCGACTGGGACGCGATCCTGTCGGGTGCAGACTGGTTTGTTTTCAGCGGCAGC
Source organism: Lentisphaeria bacterium (assembly GCA_030754995.1). Lineage (GTDB taxonomy): Bacteria > Verrucomicrobiota > Lentisphaeria > JABSQK01 > CAJWLW01 > CAJWLW01. The sequence goes on along the minus strand of JASLZG010000139.1, from coordinate 11,838 downwards.
GGCATCTCACGCGGCGCCAACATCGTCGAGATCGCCCACGACGCCCGCGCGGCAGCGAAGCGGCTCGGTGTGAAGGTCTGCTGCGACATCAATTACCGCAGCAAGCTATGGAGCCTGGAGGCGGCTCGCGAAGCGTTCACCGGCCTCATGCCCTCTGTTGACCTGGCGATGTCCAGCCTGAGCGATGTCCGCCAAATGTTCGACCTCGACGCCGACAGCCATGAAGCCGCCGCGCGCCAGTTGCACGAGCGCTTCGGCTGTACACGCGTCGTCATGGGCATACGCGAAGGCGACTGCTCGTCGAGCAATCGATTCGGCGCCACGATGTTCGATGGCACCGACTGCTACACCGGGCGTTCGTATGAGATTCAGATCGTCGACCGCATCGGTACCGGCGACGCCCTGACTGCCGGCATTTTGTACGGGCTGATGTCGGGCTATGACCTGCCGCGAACCGTTGAGTTCGGCATCGCTTCGGGCTGTCTGAAGCATTCGATCCCGAGGGATTTCAATCTCGTCTCGATCGCCGAGGTCGAGGAGTTGCTGGCCAGCGGCGGCGCCGGCAGGGTGAAGCGCTGAGCACTGCACCATGGGCAAGCACATCGTCATTACCGGCACGACGAAAGGACTCGGCAGAGCTCTTGTGCAGCCGCTCGTCAATCGCGGCCACACCATTTCCGGGTGCGGCAGGTCGGCATCGCCGATCGCCGACCTGCAGGCAAGCTGTCCCGCACCGCATCGCTTCGATACTGTCGATGTTGCCGACTGGTCGCAGGTGCAATGCTGGGCGAAGGCGGTCCTCGAGCAAAACGGGCCGCCCGATCTGCTGATCAACAACGCCGGCGCAATCAATCTCAATGCACCCTTGTGGGAGATCGGTGACGACGAGTTCATGAGCGTCATGCGCGTCAATCTCGGCGGCACGGCGAGCGTTATCCGCGCCTTTGTGCCGGCAATGATCGACGCAGGCTGCGGCATCATTGTGAACCTGAGTTCGACCTGGGGACACTCAACGGCGCCGGAGGTGGCGCCCTATTGCGCCAGCAAGTGGGGAATTGAAGGCCTGACCCAGGCAATGTCACAGGAGCTGCCATCCGGTTTGGCAGTCGTCGCCGTGAACCCCGGCATCATCAACACGGACATGCTGCAAAGCTGCTTCGGCACGGGTGCGAGCAGTTTCCCGGGACCGGACGACTGGGCGAAAACAGCAGTCGACTTCCTGCTCGCTATCGATGCCCAGGACAACGGCAAATCGCTGGCTGTAATGTGATGGATTTGTGGCTCGGGGAAGGTGGAAAACTTCTATCGGTATTGGACGGTTTCGCATCAACTGCCCAGCCCCCGTTCCGCAGGGGGAGATTCACTGTGACACGTCGACCACGTACATCTGCGGTGTGCCGGTGCGGTCGGAGGTGAACACCACGCGAGCGCCGGCGACGTCGAAGGCGGGATGCGGATGGGTCCATTGCGGCCCGTAGACATTGTCGACCTTCATCTCCATCCAGCTCAGCGTTTCCCCTTTTTCTCCGCGGATCGACGACCAGACATCGGCACCGGCGGGATGGTCCTGCTGCCACTGCGTCCCCTGATTTGACGATCCCGAGGTGCACAGCGGTTTGTACGCGCCGGTTGCCGGGTCGATCAACAACAGGCCGATGTCGGGATGATTGGTGTCGCACACAATCTTCGTCCCGTCGATTGACGAGGCCATGTGCCAGGCATTGATCTCCGCGACAGTCTCGAGCTCGCGTTTATGAATGTTGAGCTTCGCCAGGCGATACGGCCAGACGGTGAAGATCAGGTCGTCACTGGTGCCGAGAAAGGATTCGTGCACAAAGAACTCTTTGTCGGTGCTGGGGTACAGGCACTGGTTTTCTGAACCGTCCCGGCGAATCGTCCACAACCGCGGACAGGGGTCACCGGCATATTCAATGATATCCGGGTCGGCGCGATGGAACTGCGGGTGGATGATCTTCATGTCGGTTTCATGGATGACGCGGCCGCTGCGCGCCTCGACGTCGACGACATACACGCCGTGTCCGGATTCGCGTTTGCAGGCGGTCACGATATAGCGTCCATCCGGACTCGCGCCGGCTTCACCCAGGCCGGCGCCCTCGAGCGTCGCGAGACAATCTTCCGAGAGGGAATCGAGATCGATTCGCCATACTTCGGCGGTATTTGTGGTGTAGAAAATACACTTGCCGTCCGGGCTGAACACCGGAGAAAACGCATGCACACCCTCACGGTCGGTCAGGCACGTCGACCCGCCTGTTTGGGCGTCGTGGAGGCAGATCTGTGGTTTGTCACCGCGGTGGGTGACGAAACCAAGTTGATCGTCGTGCCCCGGACGGAACGACGGGTTCAGGAAAAAGAAGCTGTGGTTGATCGAGGCGTCACTGGTCAACTGATGAACGGTCGCACCAGTATCCGGATCGGTATAGGTACTGCTGCGATCCGGCAGCGGTTCGCCCCTGGCCAATGCAACTGCGGTCATCTGTCAGCCGAAGTTCAGGTGTTGCTTGAAGAAATGCTCCGACTTGTTGTCCGGCCATCCGTGTTCGCCGGCGTGCATGTCAATCTCGAACTTGTCACTGGCGCCGGCGACCTCGTAGATGTGTTTCGTCTGCTTCACACACTCCATCGCCGTGTCGATACGGAAACAGGTGTCGTTGACGCCGAGCGTCAGCATGAGCGGCCGCGGCACCAGCAGCCCCTGCAGGTCCGGCAGGTCAACCATTTTGTACAGGCCAGGCGTGACCTGCATGCCGCAGTAGTTGGCGTCGCGGATGCCGAAGTGCTCCCACAGGTCGCTGTAGCAGATGATCTCGGCCGCCTTGAAGCGCTCATCGCAAAGGGCCATCCACAATGTCATCGTGCCACCGCCGCTGAGCCCCATGACCCCCAGGCGACTGGCGTCCACTCCCGGCTGTGCGGCGACGAAATCAGTGGCCGCCTTGCCATGGGTGACATTGATCGACAGCGAAGTCATGCCCAGCATGGTGGCGTGCAGGTAGTAGACGTTGCACCAGTCGCGGCCGCGGGCGATGTCATTCGAGTTTGGCCGGTTCTCGTCGTTGCGCTCACCAAACCCGATCCAGTCGATGGCGTAGGTCACGAACCCATGCTTCGCCATGGCATGACCGTAGTTGTAACCGTGAAACTCGATGTTGGCGAGCAGGTCCGGGCTGTTGTCGTTGCCCATCACGGGCTCCTTGCCGAAGGCACCGTGGCCGTGGCAACACAAGATCGCCGGCCGTTCGTCCCCGTCCTGCATGTCTGCGGGCCTCGCAATGAGCAGCGACGCAGACAGGTGTTTCTGCACATCGATAAGCCAGCGCTGCTTGATCAGCCCGTCATGCTCCCACTCGGCGACAAGATGCGGATTGAGATCCGCGCCTTCAGGATAATCGCCGAGTGTTGCGAGTACCTGCGGCAGCGTCTCAGCCTGCCATGAACTGCAGGCCTCAGCCGAATCGGCAGTGAATTTGCAAGTCGGCGTGTGCTCGGCAGCGAGACTGCGAAACATCGCTTGGGGACTGAGATTCCGGAGAGACATGGGGTTACCTTTGGTGTTTTGATGCTCATGTTCAAAGTTCAGCCGCCTATCCTATCGAAGTTTAAGCCGATTTCAACCATGAACATTTCGATTACAGACAACCGTCGGGCGCTCGTGGTCACCGAGGAATCGTTTCTCGGCGACCAGTGCTTCGTGACATCGCGGTCCGGCATCAACATCGCGGAGGCGTTGCTGATCGAGGCGATTGCCCGGCTGCCCGACAATTGCCGGCTGCTGGTGTGCGGCAATCGCACCGGGGCGGCAGCGATGGCGGCGCAAGGGCTGCTCGGCGCCGAAGTCGTTGTCCATACACTGGACTGCTACCACCAACGCAAGGTCAAAACAAATCTCGAGCGCAACAACAATACAGCCGTCACCGTTCTTTGTGCTCCAGACATCCCCGAGCGCGACTATTTCGACGCGGCGCTGCTGCAGGTTTCGAAGGGCGCCATGTCGAACGAACTGCTGCAGGACAGCCTGCAGCAAATCCACCTGGCCGTCAAGCCCGGCGGCAAATGCCTGATCGCGGTCGACAGCGATCACGCCTGGCAGCAACAGCAGTTGAAGAAGCTCTTCGGCAACTGCTCCGTACACGCTGCCCGCAGGAACGGCCCGGCCCTGCTGGTCGCGACCCGGGATAAACCGCTGAAAAAGATCAAGAAGTTCGATGCTGAATTCGACATGATGACACCGGGGCGTGAAGCCATCCGGTTGCGAACCTTGCCCGGCGTTTTTTCACATCGGCGCGTCGACGCGGGCGCCCAGGCCCTGGCCGAAGTCGCCGAGGTGCGGGCGGGTGACCGCATCCTCGATCTCGGCTGCGGCTGCGGTGTCGTCGGCATTTCCCTGGCTGCCGCAGCCGCGGATGTACATGTGACGTTTGTCGACTCGCACGTCCGCGCCACGATGGTCACCGAGCTCAACTGCAAGGCCAACGCACTGGCGGATTACCGGGTGCTGCAAAGCGACCAGGGGCTGGATGAAAAGGGGCAATTCTCGGTTTTCGTCGCCAACCCCCCGTACTTCTCGAACCACAAGATTTCCGAGCTTTTCATCCGCACCGGCTGCCACGTCCTGCAGCCCGGCGGCCACGCCTGGGTCGTTGCCAAAACAGCCAAGTGGCATCGCCAATTCATGGCCGAGACATTCGGCAACGCCGAGCTCATCAGGCGCCGTGGCTACGAGATTGTCAAGGCGGTGAAGGGGCAGCAATAATTGACCGGGCCCAATCTGGCTCTTTGAAGAACGGAACGATCGCCTGTCACCAGCGGCAAAAAAACACAGGTGCGTATACATTCCACGTTGACTGGCGACGTGAATCATGTTGTTTTGACCAAAGAGTGGGAGACGATCACCATGGCTACCCCTGTTCAAATTGCCGATGCCCTCACTGCAGCAGGCTGCGAAACCGTCCTGCTCGGCAATGACATCCTCGTGGCGCCGTTCTGCGGCCGTGTGCTTGCCGTTGCGCCGGACGGCGGTGACAACGCAATCTGGCACAACAGCGCCTTCGACAGCGGTGATACAGCCAAGTCACTGCTGGCCGACGACGGCTGGCAGAATCACGGCGGTGACCGTATCTGGATCTCGCCGGAAATGGAGACGCATATCCCCGATGCGAATGATTTCTGGGGCTCTTACACCGTGCCAAGGGCAATCGATCCGGGGAACTACGAGACTGTCGACATCGGCGCGGACAGTGTGACGATCGCCAGTGCCGGCACATCACGATTCTTCCGCTCGGATCGCGACGTCACGTTGCAGTGGACGAATACCGTCAGACGCCTCGACGCTCCAGATTCCCTGCCGGACGGCGTCAGCTTCGCCGGGTACGAGACGCGGACAACGTTAAAGGCAACTGATTACGGGCCCACACAACCTGCCCTGTGGCGGCTGCTGCAGGTGATTGGCGGCGGCCGGATCGTCATCCCCGCGAAAGGCGAACGACGGCTGCTGCCGTTGTTCGGCGAACCGCAATATGAGACGAGCGATGACGGTTCCGTGATATGTGCAGTTGAAACGGAAAGCAATTACAAGCTGGCGCTGCACCATCTCGATTCACCCGGTGTCCTGCTCTATCGCCGGGACGATGGCGCCACGTCAGATCTTATTGTTCGTCGATTCAATATCGTCGACGGTGCAGTCTACTCGGACGTGCCCAGTTCGGACGCGGGCAAGCGCGGCTACATCGTGCAGGTCTATGTTGACGACGGCGGCTTCGGCGGCTTCGGCGAGCTGGAACACCACTCGCCGGCTCTCGATGGCGGCCAGAACGAAGTTGAAGATGTGACAACAACATTTGTCTATCGCGGTTCCGCCGAGGCGATTGATGCGTTGAGCGGGGGAATCGGCCATTGACCATGGGCCATGGATCATGGGCCATGGCGGTCACCGGACACCTGAAACCTGGGACTTGAACAGTTATGAAACTCTACGTTTACGACCACTGCCCCTACTGTGTCCGCGCCCGCATGCCTTTCGGCCTCAAGGGCATCGACTTTCAACTGGAATTCTTCCTTAACGACGACGTCGACGGCCCAACGGCCTTGATCGGCACGAAAATGGTGCCGATCCTGGCGAAGGACGACGGCACGTACATGCCGGAGAGCCTGGATATCGTTACGTTTATCGACCAGAACTTTGGCAAACCGCTGCTGGCCCCGTCCGCTAATCGGCCGGAACTGACCGACTGGCTGGCAAACGCAGCGCTGAACCCGCTGACCATGCCGCGCTGGGTCCAGGCGCCACTGGCGGAGTTCGCTACTGACGCCGGGGCCGCCTATTTCACCGGGAAGAAGGAGGAATTGATCGGGCCTTTCGCCGAACACCTGGCGAACAGTGCCGAGCTGAAAGAGGAACTGAACATCAAGCTGGTCACGCTCGCCGCGATCATCGAGTCGCCGGGGGCAGTCAACGGCACGTTGTCCTACGACGACATTCTGTTGTTCGGCCATCTGCGCGGCATTACCATCATCGGCGGCCTGGAATATCCGTCGACGGTGCGGGCGTACCTCGATACGATGTCGGAGCAGTCGGGAGTGCCGCTTTACGGGAGCATGGCAATCGACTGACGCGCTTACACGAATCTTGGCATTGGCTCCGGCTGTTGAGTTTTCGCCGCAATGTCATCTCACTGCCTGGACGATTACTCCCCGTCTCGCCCCCCGACAGTCGTTTCCCGAAGGAACCCCGGACCATACATGTATTGGCAGGCGCAAACCGGCGCGTTTCGAGTTAGACATTCGGATGGGTGTGTTTACATTGATCACGTACGACCAACCAACACAGGAGAAATTCATGGCCACAGATACGGAACGCTTCGGTACAGTACCGCTATTCGATGATCTGGAGGGCATGCAGATAGCCGAACTGCTCGAGATCAGCAACGGCATACCGACAAAGGTCGGCGACGTCATTATCGAAGAAGGCGCGACTGGTGACGGTCTTTACATCATCAGCAAAGGTGCCTTCGCCGTGATCAAATCCGATGGCGACTCGGAAACCGTGCTGACGCATCTCGGCGAACTGTCTTTCTTCGGGGAAATGTCCCTGATCAGCAAGGCGCCCTGCGCTGCAACGGTCCGCTGTACCGAACCCGGCCGCGTCACCCACCTGCCGGCGGCGGCGTTCAACGCCAGGCTCGATGACAACGATCTCAACGCCTTCAAAGTTGTGCGCAGCATCGCCTGTATCCTCGCCAATCGCCTGGCCAAGGCGGACGACTGGGTGGCCAACCTCAGCGACTGAGGCAATTCAACCGGTGGCCTCGCGCCGATACTCTGCGAACCCCGCAGTTCCCGGTTCGACAAGCAACAGCGCGCAACGGTCGATGGCTGAACAGCTGACCCAGCTTGATGCGTAGGCGGTTGCGATGGACAAAGCCGGCCGTTTACCCGACAGTCTCGAACTGGACGTCGTGAGAAACCTCGTACACCGCCTGCGAATGGGAGAAGCCCTTCAATTCGACTTCACCAACGGCATTGGTCGGGCAGACGCTCTCGACCATTTCATTGGTTCTCGCGGACAACAGAATCTGCCCGCCGTCGGCACGGCCGGAAAGGCGGGCGGCGAGGTTGGTGACACTGCCGATGGCGGCGTAATCAAGATGACCCTCGAAACCGATCGTGCCCAACGAGGCAACGCCAGTTGCCATACCGATACCGAGCGCGAGGTCATATCCCTTGGCGGCCCAGGATTCGCGCAGGCAGAGATCCACCTCCTTCTGAATGGCAATACTCATTTTCACCGCCTGCAGCGGATGATCATCCATCGGCTCAGGATCGCCGAGGAACACCATCATGCCATCACCGGTGAAGCGCTCCAGCGTACCACGGTGCCGAAAGATCACCGGGCCGACGCAGGCCTGCAGCTCGCGGATCGTCGAAATGACTTCATGCGGCGATGCGGTCTCCGCAAAACTGGTGAAGTGCCGCAGATCAAGAAAAACCACGGTGATCTCGCGGCGATGCTCCTTGAGAATGTCCTCGGCACCGTCGGAGATGATGGAATCGACGATCTGCGGTGAGAAAAAGCGGCGCAGTCGGTTGACGCGCTCGAGTTCCTTGACCTGCTCCTTGACCTTGGCTTCCAGATCGTGGTTGAGGTCGTCGATATGACGATTGACCTCCAGCAGCATCGCCTGCGTATCCTTGATCCGCACCATGGATCGGACACGTGCCAGCATCTCCATGTAATTGAAGGGCTTGATCAGGTAGTCATCGGCACCCACCTCGAAGCCCTTGACGATTTCATTGGTGTCCGAGTTGGCGGTCACCAGGATGATGGGAAGCATCATGGTTTCCGGATTCTGCTTGAGTTCCTCGCACGCATCGAGCCCGTTCTTGACCGGCATGTTGACATCGAGCATGACCAGGTCCGGCATGTGCTCAAGCGCCATCGTCATGGCTTCCTCGCCGTTGTAGGCAGCGAGCGTCTTGAACCCCTTGGCTTGCAGATGAGCTACGAGAATCTTGACATTGGTCGGCACGTCATCGACCACAAGCACGGTATGGACACCGTGATCATCCATGTCATTCGAACTTGGCTGGAGGCTGGATTCCGGTCGCGTCATGGCGATTCCACTCTCTGTTTCGGTGTGGAATTTGGTTGTACCCGTACACGTCACGCGGCGGGCTGGATACGGTATACCTCGCGAGAGGGCTACCTAAATGACACCATTCTGCAAGGAGTCAAACCGTCGCCGGCAAATCTGTAACCGCAGACCGGGGCTGCGCCGTTCCAGGCATACGCGCCGGTGACCGGGGAAAATGTCATCAGGCGACGTCGTCCGTACCATCGCCGTACCGGTCGGAGACGCGGGATTCGGCGGTTTCCGGCAACGGCCCATCGACGGCCTTTCCCTTGGCTTTGTCGTCTACGGCGACATCGTCGACTTCCGCGGCATCGTCGGCCGGGGCATCCGGGATAACCGGCGCCGGCGTCTCCACGTCATCGTCCACCGGAGCTTCAACCAGCAGCGGTACACCTTCAGTGCCGTCGCTGTCACTGCCATCAGGGGCGTCCTCGTCCGGGGTTGCGCTGCCATCCCCCTTGAAGCGGCGGCTGTTCTCGGTTTCGCCGACCGGCATGTCCAGCAGCTCTTTGATCGCGAAGACGTCCATCGTCTCTTCAACGAGCAGTTGTTCTCCGAGCTTTTCGAGTTGGTCGTGATGCGTCGTCAGAATGTCCATGGCACGCTGGTTGACGCCGGCAATGATCTGCCGTACCTCCAGGTCGATCTCGCGGGCGGTTTCAGGGCTGTAGCCGCCGTGATAAGGCTCCTGGCCGTAGCCGTCGATGTCACCGTAGTTGAGCAGGCCGACGCTCTCGCCCATGCCCCACTCACAAACCATCTTGCGGCTGATCGCCGAGGCCTGCTTGATATCGACGTAGGCGCCACTGGTGATTTCATTGAAGATAATCTGTTCGGCGCAACGCCCGCCCATGAGCACCGTGAGCTCATCGATGAGCTCGGTCTTGGCATGGGTGTACTTGTCGTACTCGGGCAGGTGCATGGTCGCGCCGAGGGCGTTGCCACGCGGGATGATCGTGACCTTGTGCAACGGCGTGGTATTGTCGCAGTGCAGACCGATGAGGGCGTGACCGGCCTCGTGGAACGCAGTGACTTTCTTCTCGTGATCGTCGATGACGCGGCTGCGTCGCTCCTTGCCCCAGCAAACTTTGTCGCGAGCCTCCTCGAGGTCGTCCATGTAAATGGCCTTCTTGTCCTCGCGCGCCGCCAGCAAGGCGCTTTCATTGACCAGGTTCGCCAGGTCGGCCCCGCTGAAACCGGGGGTGCCACGGGCGACGGCCTCGAGATCGACGTTGTCCGCCAGCTTGACCTTCTTGGCATGCACCTTGAGAATGGCATGGCGCCCTTTGAGGTCGGGCAAATCGATATTGATCTGGCGATCGAAACGGCCGGGCCGCAGCAGCGCCGGATCGAGGACGTCAGGACGGTTGGTGGCAGCCATGACAATGACGCCGGACTTGCCCTCGAACCCGTCCATCTCCACGAGCAGCGCGTTCAACGTCTGTTCACGTTCGTCGTGGCCGCCGCCGTAGCCGCTGAAACGGGAGCGGCCGACCGCATCGATCTCATCGATAAAAATGATGCAGGGCGCGCTGCGCTTGCCTTGCTCGAACATGTCACGGACACGACTGGCACCGACACCGACAAACATCTCGACGAAATCGGAGCCGCTGATGTTGAAGAACGGCACGTCGGCCTCCCCGGCAATCGCGCGCGCCAGCAGTGTCTTGCCGGTGCCGGGTGGACCGACCATGATTACGCCCTTGGGGATCTGGCCGCCAAGCCGCTTGAACTTGTCGGGGTCTTTGAGGTAATCAATGATCTCCTCGACCTCGTCTTTCGCCTCCTCGATGCCAGCAACGTCGGAGAAGGTGATTTTCTGCCGGTTCTGGCTGAGCCGGGCCCGGCTCTTGCCGAACTGCATGGCGCCTTTGCCGGCGTTGCGCAATTGGCGGGCGAAGAGAAAATACAGGATCAGCAGGATGATCAGCAGCGGCCCGATGAACATCAGCAGGGTGCGGCCGATCGGGTCCTTGGTTTCGATCTTCCAGTCGACGACGCCGCCCTGTTCCACCATCTCGAGGAAATCATCGCTGAGGAAGACTTCGGCTTCGTAGGCCCTTTCGTTGTCCTGGTCATCCTTATACGTGCCGACGGCGATGCTCCTGCCGGTGCTTGGATGATTCTCGATGACCAGCTCATTGATCTGGTTATTGGCAAGCAGTGACCGGAACTCGGACGTCGACATGTCGCCATTCTCCTTGCTGCTCATCATGTAAATGAGACCGAGCGGCAGGACAAAGAGAATAATGATCCAGATCAGCATCGTCGGAAACTGCGGCGGCGACGACTTCATGTCGGGCGGACGGTTTCCGCGGTCTTGATCCTGATTGTTGTTGTCGTCGGGCATCGAAGCTGGCACCCTCGTGAGGGATTCCGCATGGTTACTGAAAAAACTGGGGCGGCACGGGTCTCACGGGCGCATGGTCCGGGCCAACACCGGCAGGTGACCGGCGAACGAACCGCCGGCGGCTTCAGGATAATCTCGTGGCGCCCGGCTCGAAGCCGTTGCCGCAGGTTATCTCAAGCACTCATCCCCAGGTTTTAGCCAGAATATATCCGAGGACGCAGACGACCAGGAACAGCACGACGATGATTCCAGTCACCATCATTTTGATCCTGGGGTTGTCGGCACCCTTCGCACCTTTCCCGGCGAACGGGCTGAAATTGGACATCTCCTCGACGGCCATCCCGCCGGCGGTGTCTTCCAGGTTGATTCCCGTATGCGTCGTCATCGCTGTACTGATCGACTGGTCTTCGCAGTCGAACATGATCTCGATGCCGCCGACCTGCAGAATATCACTGTTCGCCAGACGCTGCTCGGTGATTCGCACACCGTTGATCCGCGTCCCGTTGGTGCTGCCCAGATCGCGGGCCGAATATGTCCCGTCCTCGTTGCGAACAAGGTCACAGTGACGACCGCTTACCGTCGGGTCAGGGATGCAGATGCTCTCCTGCTCACCCCGTCCGATCGAGTACATTTCTTCACTGAGTTCGTAGGTTTGCCCTCGCAATTGCTCCGACAAGACGACCAGTTTCGGTATAGCCATATATGGTCCCGTTCACTCCGGCGCGATTTCCGGATACGTTTACACTGGATGGAAGTAGAATAACTAGAAGATCAATATAGAATGCACCTCAACCCGTGTCAATACAAAGGGTTGCACACAAATCGTAATTTTACCCGGTG